>CAYLTX010000085.1:0-27908 GCA_964386725.1 uncultured Bradymonadales bacterium
CGCGCGCATGGCATGGGGCGCGCAGGCTCCGTCCTCGCCGCGGGAGCTCTGTCTCTCGCCGTAGCGTGTCCATGAGGTCGCAGCATGGACCACGTTCGGCGCCGACGGAGCGGGCGCCGGCGTCGACGGAGCGAGCGCGCCCCAACCCGACGCTTAAATCCTTCAAACTCCAGATGCGTCACGGAGCGGCAAAAAGGTGCCGGCAAAAAGGTGCCAACCACCCTACAAGCCGCGCGCATGGCATGGGGCGCGCGACCAAACGGGTGCCAACCACCCTACGAGCCGCATTTCAAAACGCGAACTAGCTATCCGCTCTCACGGATCTGCCACGAATTGGAAAAAGAGTTTCCCATGACACTCTCCTTGTTGCCTCGCGAAGCGTGAGCGTCGCAGCACCTGTTCGACGCATTCTCCAATTTCCTCGTCATCGGTCATGCTGATTTCCACAGACGCCACTCTTCCGTCGGGATCCACGTCAAAGCTCGCCACAAGCCCGCTCGTAAAGCTGGGTTTCCGTTGCTCATCTGTTTCATAGCAACGCATCAGCCTGTCTCTCTCTGACCGCAACACCCTTTCGATATCGTCACGAACACATAATTCGCTCAGGACCGGCTGCCCTATTGAAAACTTCGGTTGCGGGCCTTCTACTCTCTCTCTCATCAGACGCATCTCCTCCGGTGTGGGGACGGACACCACGTCAACGTGCTCAAACCGGCAGGAGCCTCGAGGAACGATGATCTCGTATCTACCGGGAGAACCTGTCGTACGCAGCATATCGGGCTCGTGCAGGAAATCATGGCTACACGGTGAGCCGTACACGAACTCAGCGGCTGGAAACTCCTTGCCAAGCACCGTCAGCGCACACTCGGCAAATTGCTGTACCTCCCGGGATTCTCGCAGATTTGTGCTCGTGTCCTGCAGAGCTCCGTCGCATGCCCGCGTCGCGAAATGCAGAACGGTTCGTCTGGCAGGTTCCCGGCCGGGAAGATGACGATTGGCGCAATCGAGAAGCTCCTTGGACCTCTCCTGGAGATGCCCCACAAGGAGATCCGGATGCGTATTCTTTCCCATTCGCCCCCGGACCTCCAGCGGGCATTGCCGTAGCGGTTGAGTTTGTGCGTCGGAGCGGCCCTGTGACGGAGTTTCCTTTGTCAGCGTGCCTTTATCACAGGAAGTCAGGCCAGGGACGAACGCCAACACCAATAGCGAAAGTAGACTCGACGTAATCACTGTTTGGGGGGGATTTCTGTACATCGCGACGTGACCAGCGCTATTTATTGTGCGGCAAAAAGGTGCCAACCACCCTGCAAGCCGCCGTGAATCCTCTGCCTCTTCGACCTACTCTATCGCGCCGTTCTCTCCTTCTTCGTGCCAGCACGAAAAGTCATAGGTCGACGTCGACACTCTTTGTTCCATCACTGAGTCGCCTTTCCACGGCGCCTTAGTGACCTTCTTCCGAATCTTTTTCAGAAGGTTCCCCTGCTTATCGTACTCGTAAGCAGTGATAATATCTGGTTTTCCACCCGGGCTCGTGCTTCTCTCATGACTCCTCGTCAAGCGGCCGGACGAGTCGTATTTGTAGGTTGTGAGATCGCACTTGGAGACACGGCTCCTAATCTTGCCGTCGCTGCGGACAAATGTCTCTTTATACTCATCTGGTCCCAGGGGCTCACATGACGACCGCGATGATATAACCCTCGCAGTGATCTCGCCCTCGTCGTTGTACTCGTAAGATTCCGCCGGCCCCACAGATCCGGCGATTCTGTCGAGCTTCCCCGCGTTGTTATAAGAAAACATCACTATCTCAAAAGTCACTGGTTCACGCTGGAAGCTGCTAAATCGTCCAAACCCCTTCCTGTCCGCCCCTTCCTGCTTAGCTCCAGCGTCCTGATCGCGCGCGCCATCCAGCTTCATCTCGGTCATCCGCCCTTTCCCGTCATACTCATACGTGATGACGGCAATGGGCTTCTTCTTCGGGTCCGAGAACACGAGCGACTTCACGAGCTTCTTATCCTCGTACTTGTGCACCGTGACCTCGTCGGGACTCCCGTCGCTGTCACTGTCAACGATCGTTCTGCAACTGCCAGGAAATTTTGAGGAAGTCTCAGGAAGAGGTTCGACGCGTGGAACCTGTGCGGCGCCACGGGAGGACCAACAAGCAACGAATGCAAGCGCAAACACCAGCGTTCGGGCGATAGCCGGCAAGTGTGTCACGATTGCTCCCTCTCCATTGCTGCACTTGAAACAGAAAATTAGAGTAGCAAGCCGCGCCGTTGGAGTCCACGGTTAGCGCCTTGCCCGCCGCGTCGGGGGACGTGGCTCGCGAAGGCGAGAGCTCGCATGACCAGAGCTGGAAGCTCTGGCACCGAAACCGCCGCAGAACCGCAGGGAATGGGCCTCGTCGGGGAACGTGGTTCCCGGACGGGCACCAACATCAAGAGCGGAAGCAGACTCGAAGCGAAAACTTGCCATTTGGAAATTCTGAACATCTCGGGATGATCCGTGCAGCGTTTACGAAGCCCGACTATTCACCCTCGTCGATCTCATCGGGCGGCAATTCCTGACGAGCATGCCGTACAGTAAGCACCGCCACCTGATCGGGCTCGATGCGATAGATTATCCGGTAGCCATCGTGGATGAGCTCGCGGATATCAGCTCGTGCAACCTCGGGCACGACCCGCCCACTGTGCGGAAACGACGCCAGCGCCTCGGCGGCATCAAAAATGTCGTTTATCCAGTCCCTAGCAGCGTCTGGATTGTCGCGTTCAATGAAGCTTGCGTGCTCGCGGACGCGATCTACGGCCAGTGGTGACCAGAAGACCTTCATCGATTGAGTTCCGAGAGAAGCTGCTCGCGGGCCTCATCAGAGTCGATTCCCTCGCCGTTTGCGAGTTGTTCAGACGCACGCTGAATATCGCGCATCGTTTCGAGCTCGTCGACGAGGCGATCATACTCCTCAACGTCGAGCACGACCGCAGCGCTGTGACCACGCTGCGTCAGCACAAGCGGGCGCTTCGACTCTTGAACTTGCTCGATAAAAGCGGAGATTCGTTTACGAAACTCCGAGACGGGCTGAATATCTTGGTTGGGACGGATGGGTTTCATCACAGGCACCTGAACGTTTAGACGTACAACTGAACGTACACCTAAAGGTATAGCACGCTCTGAGAGTTGTCGAGTTTCGGCGCGCCATTAGGTGCCGGCGGGCCAATGGTGCGGCGCGGCAATAAGGTGCCAACCACCCTACAAGCGCCCTACAAGCGCGCAGCATGGACCACGTTCGGCGCCGACGGAGCACGGTCAACCCGCATAAACGGGCGCCGGCGTCGACGGAGCGAGCGCGCCCCAACCCGACGCTTAAATCCTTCAAGCTCCAGATGCGTCACGGAGCGGCAAAAAGGTGCCAACCACCCTACAAGCCGCGCATGACCAGAGCTGGAAGCTCTGGCACCGAAACCGCCGCACACCCGCATAAAGCGACCCCAGCGCCGCAGAGCGGCGCGCTCCTTATCGCCTCATCAATCGGCAATACTATCCAGCGATCCATGCATCAGCGCGTCTTCGACGGCGTCGTCGTCGAAGCCGAAGGCGCGGCCGATGCGGTAGCAGATATCCTCTTCGCTGGCGGCGACGCCGTCGCTGTAGGCGAGCACGGCCAGCAGCTCGAGGGCGTGCTCGCGGTGTTCGCGGCCGACGATCTTTGCGGAGGTCTGCTGGATGAACATATCGACCTCCTCCTCGTCCATGGCCCGCTCGACGGTCTGGCGCGAGTACGCCAGGTGGTCGGCCATCTTCTCCTCGATCTCGTCTTCATCTCCCAGGGGAAGCGCCTCGAGCAGCGCGCTGAGCTCCTCGAGCTCCTGGGTGGTCACGCGCTCATCGGCCAGCATGATCAGCACGGCCAGGTCGGCGAACGCCCTGCTCTCCTCGAGGGTGAATTCGCCGATGACGTTCGATAGTGAGAGTTGCTCGCTGAGTGTCTTCCAGGGCATATCTTTGCTCCAATTGGTGTGATTTGACGGAAAGCTACTGTTTATTCAGACGCATACGCTTCAACGTATAAACCCGCCTTCTGTCGCAGTTCTTGGTTCTTGGTATTTGGTTCTTGGTCAACGCTGGCTGGGAGTTGCCATTCAACCGGGCTCCAGTGGCCTACGAGAGACGCTTGAAATCAGATTGAGCAACCACCCATAACAGTCCAAAAACCAAGAACCAAGAACCAAGAACACTGGCGTAGGTCACGAAGGCTGCGAGAAGTCGTATCATTCACGAACACTATGAAATGCACGCGACTGCACTTAGTTATCTTGCGCGCCCTCATCGATCCAGTCCCGAAGAGTCGCGACCAGCTCCGGATCGAGCAGAGTCGGCGAGTTTTTCGGCATCTTGGCGACCGCGACGCCGCCGGCCTGCGGCTCACAGCGCGAGACGATCTGATACAGCCAACTCGCCTCGGCGTCGCCGGGCTCGATAAACGCGAGGTCGGTCGGCGCCGTCGGTTCGTGGGCCATGAGCTCGGCGTGCAGGTCGTCTGCGGTCAAGTCGAGGCCGGCCGCCGGCGAGCCGGTGTCGTGGCAGGCCGAGAACGCACAGCCGACCCCAAATACCTGGTCGCTGAGATTTGAAAGCGTCGGCTCGAAGCGCGCGGTGGCCCCGTCCGGGGTATCCTCGCAGTCGGGGATGGGATCGACGCCTTCATCGTCGGGATCGGTCGGCGGGATATACATCGCCGACTCGGTCTCATCGTCGGTGGGCATCGCCTGAGCGGCGTTTTTGGGCAACGCGAGCGTATCGCAGCGGCCGCTGTTGTAGACGATGCCGTCGCGAGTCTCGCCGACCTCATTACTGCCGTGTTGCACCGAGGCGTCGAGCAAGGCGCCGGATTCGGCGAAGCCCAGCATCACGCACATTTCCTGGTCGCCGATGCCCCAGCCCACGCTCTCGGAGCGCGGATTGTCGAAGCCACAGGTAAATCTAAGCCCCTCGGCACCGCTGAGGTCGACCGGCGGCTCGAATGCCTGCCCGTTGGCCTCGGCGTTGAAGCCGGACAGCTCGAAGAGCTCCTCGCCGTCGCGCTCGCCGCCGACGATCTCGAGGCGAAAATAATTTCCGAGCTCGTGATAATGCGGCAGCGCCCAATAGAGCTTCATATCGAGCGGCTCACCGGTGCGTTCCTGATAAGGATCGGCGAAGTTACACTCCCCGGTAAAGCGCGACTCGCTCTCCGGGGGAATGTCGAGTCCGTAATAGGTCAGCCTAAAAGGAGTGACCACCGTGTCGACATCGGCCGGATGAATCAGGTCGAGTTGCATGCGAAGGTCGGTCTCGACCTCGCGCGGGGCCACGTTGAGCATGTGTATCGACCCGATGACCTTGTGGCGCGGCGGGATCTTGATGACCACGCCCTCCGGGAGCCGCTGGACCTCCTCGCGCGCCTGGGTCGACTGGGCGAAGAGCACGGTCCCCTGGGCGGCGGCGTTCAGCTCGGTGAAGCTGCGGTCCCCGCAGTCGAAATAGCCGTCGTCTCCGACATACGAACCGTCCGGGACGACAAACCAATTCGAGTGATGGAAGGCACCGTCGTTGCCGAGGGTGACCGTATTGACGTAGATCGGCTCGTCATTGTCGAGCGTCCACTGCACGCAGCCGGTGGTCTCCTGGCCGGCTGACAGCGTCCGCGTCCCGAAGCTGTGGGGTAACGCGGCCTGGCGGGTGTCGGGTCCGGTGTCTGCATCAGCGGCGTCGGACGCGGCGTCAGCGTCGGGGTCTGCGTCATCGTCGGGAGCCGCGGCGTCCTCGACGCCGCTATCGACACCGGCATCAGCCTCTTGCTGCTCATTCGAATCCTCGCCACACGCCGCCAGCACGCAGCCGGCCAGCCCGATCGACCACAATATTGCTCGCCAACGGCGCATCGGCTCTCCTTGATTCGTGTCGTACTATCGGACAATGATGGTCCCGCGCATGCAATTCACCGGACGTATTCTCGTGCGTACCCTGAAGCGTTTTCGGGAGCTTATTGATACAGCACGCCTGCCTTCTTTGCGAGCAAGTGGATCTCAGCGCGCCACTCTACCAGCGGCTCCTGCCACGCTGACCCATTCGGGTCGGTCGTCTCGATGATGTAGTCGACCTCCTCACTCCAGTTCGCCTACGACGGCATCGAACTGATCCCCCAAATCGTACTGACGACAAACCGCTCGGATAGCCTCGAGGTCGGCGTCTGGATTGTGCTCGAGAAGTTTGACCGCATCGCCCAAGCTGGCAAAGCCCCCGGCATAAAGCTTCAGCGCGATCAAATATGGAAGACTGACAACCCTTAGAGGAGAGTCTTCAATGAGACCTTCGGACGCGGAGCGAACAGCATCTGGGCCAGGAGTTTTGGCCGCTAGATTGCCCAGGTTGATGAAGTTAACTACCTCAATCGGGTCAATATCTTCCCCCTCAATTACCAGCACACCGCCCAGCGGATCACTGTCGTCGGGGAGACGAAACTCGACATCGAAATCATCTTCGAGCCTGGATGCGAGCTTTCGGAACGTAATCGACGGCTGGACGATAATTACGCCCAGGTCAAAATCGTCAGTGCCGCGGGCGTAGCCGTGGACTCCGAGTGCCATCGCACCAATGACCGCGTTATCTATCCCCATCTCTGTCAATAATTCGGAGACGAACTCCGCAGTTTCAATCGTGCGCTCAGTTCGTGACATCTCACGTACCACGCTGACCTCGTTTGAGGCGGCGGCCGAGTTCGAGGGCCAGCGCCATTCGCTCCCGCGCCGATAGCTTCTGCATCCGCTCGATTCTCTTATCTCGCGTGAAGCGATTCGTCGCGCTGGATTTGCGATCCGACGAATATTGGGGGTGGGATTGTGATGTCGCTTCAGCCATCTCGGGGCTCCTCGGTGGACGGACTATTTAGGATAAGCACGACCCATCATAGGGCGCAAGGTTCTCCGCCTCGCACTGGACTCCGCGCGACCGGTTAACATCGCCCCGGGCACCGTTTCCTGCTGCTAACCTGCCCGAACCCAGGTCGGCCGACGGGCCCTAGCGGGGTGTGATCATCGTCCGTCGGTAGACTCGCTGTGAGCCTAAACGGCAATCGAGGTCGATGATGCCCCGTGAACGTGGCCGTGCACGTGCACGGGTTCGAGTCGTCGGTGTGGGCAGCCGCGGGCTGTTCTTGTGCAAGAAAAAATGGCAACATCCTCGGTGCTTAAGTGTCGTGAGTCACCGAAGTGCTCAAAACCCGAGGACGTTGCCATGGACGAAAAAAGGTATGGGAAGGCGATCGAGAATGCCAGCGAAATTCTGATCGACGCGATGCTCGAGGACGTCGACGACCTGATCGAGGAAGGCCGACAGCTCGACGCCAAGGTCAGGAAGGTGCTCTTTGAAGTCGGAGCGCGGATGATGGTGCGGCTATTTGCCATCATTGGCGCTGTTTTGGTCGAAAAGGCCAAACGAAAAGGGATGACAGTCGAGCGCCGACCGACGGTGACCTTCAAGACGATTTATGGGCCTATCGAGGTCGAGTCGGCGTACTTGCGCAACGTGGAAGGCGGCGAGTCGACCCGTCTGATGCGCGAGCATCTGGGCGTCGAGGGCGAGCGATACAGCGACGCGGTCGACAGGGCGGTGAGCGACTTTGGAGCCGAAAACTCCTATCAAAAGAGCACCAACCGCTTCTTCGAGCATTACGGCTGGCACATGGGCCGGACCACGGTCAGGAGCCGGACGATGGACGTCGCCGAAGCCGCACAGGCCTACATTGAAGAGCAATTCGCTGACAGCCAGAAGGCCTATCAGCAGCCAACTGCGACGCGCAAGCCCGCCCCGGAGATGCTCGTGGAGGCGGACGGCTGCCACATTCGTTGCGGAGAGCTGATGACGGCCGAAGAGGCGCGCCAAAAGTGCGAGGATGAAGAGCAGTTAGCTCGTCTCGAGGAGGTCGAGGACGACAAGATCGTCAGGCTCGAGCAGTGGAAGGAAGTGCGCACGGGTCTGGCACGGCGGCACGGCCAGGTCGACCCGACCTACGTGTGCAGGCGAGGAAGCTGGGATGAGGTCGCCCAACAACTCTTCGCTGCCGCCTGCGAGCACGGGCTGGGGTTTGAGACGCAGGTCATTGCTCCCGGTGATGGTGGCATCGGCCTCAAAGAGGCGCTGGAGGTGTGGTTTCCCCACCTCCAATTCATTCTGGATCGCCCGCACTTAAAGAGCCATGTGCACGAGTGCGCACAGCTTCTGAGCGAAGTCGACGCCCTCGACATGCCCATCGATGACTGGGTCGACGAGGTGATGAATACGATTCATAAGGGGCATGTCGACCGAGTGCTTGCCGAGAGCCAGGACCGCCACGCCCAGATGGAAAAGGTGGTCGAAGAGCTCGCAGATGATTCGCAAGAGGCGAGCGCCCATAAGCGTTTAGGGCGATTCATCAAGCACCTGCGACGCTTCTACCAGTGCGTCGACTACCAGGCCTACGAGGACAAGGACTGGCCGATAGCCTCCGGCGAAGTCGAGAGTGCGCACAAGACTGTGCCGCAGGGCCGACTCAAAAAGCCCGGCGCGTGCTGGAAAGAAGAGAATCTCAATCCGATGTGCGCGTTAAGAACACTGCGCGCTAACGGCTGGTGGGATGATTTCTGGGCATGGGAAAATGAACGCCGTCGAGCCGCATGAACACGAAGTCTACCGATCAACGCCGATCACACCCGCCCTAGCGGCGTTAGTTGCATGGATCCAAACGCCGATCTACGGTCGCATTTAGATATCGAGCCACATAAATGGGGCGTTGATCAATTCAACGCCGTAATGAACTTCCCGAACAGATTTCACGGCGAGTGCCTCGAGCACCACGTACGCGGTGCTCCCCCCTATTCTGAGAAGACAGGTTCTGCGCCTAAGAACTTCTAACGCCCCAAAACCGATTTTGGGCGACGAGCAGATCGAACTGGCCGTTGGGCGCCGTATTGTCCGGTCATATTTGAACCCGATGTGTTAGGCTTGCTGTCGCGAATTCGCGCAACCCCAACGGGAAATAAGTACGGCATGACTTCTGAGATTTCAACAACTTGCGGGCCTTTCGATCTCCACGAGGTCATCGGCGAGGGAGGGATGGCCCAGGTCTGGCGGGGCGTTCACCGCGACGAGCAGCTTCCCGTAGCGGTCAAATTCATCACCGCGGACAAGGCTGCCGATGCGACCTACGTCGAGAGCTTCGAGCGTGAGGTCCAGGCGGTCGCGGCGCTGGACCATCCGGGGATCGTGCGGGTCTTTGACTATGGCCGGCTCGACGATGTCGACGAGGAGGCTCATCCACAGCTCAGGGCTGGAAGCCCTTACCTCGCCATGGAGCTGTTCGAGGCGGGTACGCTTCGTCAGAACCGCTCGATTGCCAGCTGGACGACCCTACGCGCGTTTCTCTTCGAGCTGCTCGACGCGCTGGCACATGCGCATGCCCGCGGGCTGGTCCACCGCGACATCAAGCCCGAGAATATTCTGTGCCAGCAGGACGGCACGCAAACGCGGTTCATCTTGAGCGATTTCGGCCTGGCGCATGCCGCCGATGACGGCACCGCCTCGGGCGTGGCCGGTACGCCGCACTACATGCCTCCCGAACAGCTCAGGGGCACATGGCGCGACTTCGGGCCGTGGACGGATCTGTACGCGCTCGGGTGCCTGGCCTACGAATTGGTCAGCGGGAAGCCTCCCTTCGACGCCTCCGAAATCATGCGCATCGTCCAGATGCAATTGCAGGAGCGCCTTCCCCCGCTCCAGCCACAATTTTCAGTTCCGGACAAGTTCGAGGCATTCCTGCGCCGTATGGTGGCCAAGGACCCGGCCCAGCGGTTTCGGCGCGCGGCCGACGCGGCATTTGCCCTGGCCCAACTCGAGACGCCGCGCGCGAACGTGACACCCGGCGGTCTCAAGACCTCGGCGCCGGAGGCCGATCCGATGGTCCCTGGCGCAAATGCGACGACCCTCGGCGACTTCGATCAGCCCACGCAACTTCTCTCCGATATCGAAACGCATACGCTGCGGGTCGAGGCACAGACGATCCGGCACGCATCGACATTTCCGCTGTGGGCAGACGCTCGCTCGACGAGGCCGGACTCACCAGCCGGCGACGTCGGCTACGATGAAGATGCACCGGCACATTTCGCCGCCCCGCCTCCGCTGCCCGGCACCTGGGAGCTGGAGCACTCGGCGCCGCACGTCGGTCATCTGACCGGTGCGGGGCTCGAATTATTCGGCCTTCGGGCCATCCCGTTCACGGGACGCACCCGGGAACGGGACGCGATTTGGGGCTCGCTGCGTGACGTCACCGAGTCCGGACAACTCCACCTCGTCAGCCTGCGCGGCCCGGCGGGCATCGGCAAGACCTGTCTGGCCGAGTGGATGAGTTGCCGTGCCCATGAACTCGGCGCTGCCACCGTACTCGAGGCACTCCACAGCTTACGTGATGGCGCCCACGAGGGCGTCCCAGCCATGCTGGAGCGCTACTTCGGGGTTTGGCACTTCACCCGCCGGCAGATCTATGAGCGCATTCGAGGCCGGCTCGACCATGTCCGCCCGGCTGATGCCGACGCGAACGCCTCGAGCACCGAGGGACTCGCCGGCGCGCTCACCGAGATCATTCGGCCGTCGACATCGGACGACGACGAAGGCCCGACCCATCTCTTTTCGAACCACGGTGAACGATACGCTGCGGTGTGCGAACTCTTCGAATGGCTGTCCGCGGAGCGGCCGATCATCGTATTGCTGGACGACGCCATTCGCAGCCCGATGGTGCTCGGCTTCGTGCGCTATTTGATGGAACACGCGTCCCACTTGCCTACCCTGCTACTGCTGACGTCTTCGGGGCCGGCCGCCGCCGATAACCCCATGGCCGCCGAGCGCCTGCGCCAAATCGAAGACGAACAGCGAGCCACCCGGCTCGATCTCGACACCCTCGACTCGGCAGTGATGGGCGAGTTGGTGCGTCGAACGCTCCCGCTCGAGCCCGCGCTGATCGACCGCATCGAGCGCTCAGCGGAGGGCGTGCCGCTGTACGTCATTCAATTGATCGGCGACTGGGTCAGCCAGGGCGCCCTGATTCCGGGCGACGAGGGATTTCAGCTGCGCGCGGACGAACCGGAGGCCTTTCCCGACAACGTGGCCGACCTGTGGATTCGGCGCATCGAGCGCCTGCTGATGCGGTTTCCGGCCCCGCGACGCTGGGACCTTCGGGTCGCTCTCGAACTCGCAGCCTCCCTCGGCCTCCAGATCGACCAAGCCGAATGGTTGGCCGCCTGCGAGGCGCGCGGAGTCGAAGGCGCCCGCCAGATATTGCCGGCCATGATCGAGGAGAACCTGGCCCGGCTGGCCTCGCCGGGGGCCCTCTTCGCCCACGAACTCCTCGCCGAGCGGTTGGTCGAAAGCTCGCGCCGAGCGGGACGCGCACGCGAGAACCACCTCGCCTGTGCCAAGGCGCTCGAAAAGGTCTACCCTGCTTCGGAGGTGGGTGCGGTCACGCGCAGCGTGCGTCATTTGATGAGCGCACATGCCTTTGAAGAGGTCCTCGACAAGCTCGGCAATCTCATTTGGAGTCTCAAGGAGAGCGGCGACTTCCCGGTCGCCCTGTCACTGATCGACCTGCGCGAAGAGGCCGCCGACAGGCTCGAACTGGGCTCCGACGACCATCGCCGCGTGCGCAACTGGTGGTTGCGAGGCCACGTTCTGTTGGCCATGGGCGACCTGGAGGAGGCCCGGCGATACGCCGCGCAGGCGATCGAGCCCGCGGAGCGCTTCGGGTGGCATCGGGAGGCCGGTCACGCCCAACTCGTCGAGGGTCGCGCCCTGTTGGCAGGTCAGACCCCCGATCGGGCGCTCGAGGCTTTCGGCGATGCCAGTCGCCACTTTGCGGCGATCGACGACGTCGAGGGAATGCTCAGGGCACGATTTGGCCAAGGAGTCACCTGGCTGCAGTTGGGGGAGCTATCTGCGGCCAGACGCTGCCTCGAGGATGCCCGGCAACGGGCCAAGAGCATCGGAGACGACCATCTCCACTCTCAGATTCTGGGCCAACTGGGCTTTACGCATACCGCCGAGGGTCATGTCGACCGCGCCACCGCCTGTCTCGAGCAGGCTCACGTCCTCGCCGCACGCATCGGCTCGGGCATCGCGAGCGCCGCTGCCGCGCGGTATCTGGGCGAGGCGGCCAATTATCAACAGGACTGGGCTACGGCGCGACGCTGGTATGAGGAGGCCTACGAGTCCAGCGTGGCACGACTCGAGTTCACCCGTCATTACGACCGTCTCCACCTCGCCGTGATCGACGTTCGAACCGACGAATTCGAGCGTGCCTATGACACCTTGTGCGACGTGCGCTCCATCTTCGAGCAGACCCAACACGAGGTGCCCAGGCGAGTCACCGAAATGGCGCTGGTCGCATGCGCTGCCGGGCTGGGGCACGAGCGTGAATTTCTCGAGGGCGTCGGCGACGTGCTCGACGGCCCCGACCCGGCGCCCAGTGTCGCCTTCGAGATGGCCGCGCTCGCCGAGAAGACCGCCGCATTGGCGGATGAACATGGCTGGCCGAACGCCGACGACTTGCGCCAACTCGCTGCCCGCTGGAGTGAGGGGAGCGCCGCCGACTCCTAATACTACAACGTCCACCCCTGCCGGCTCACACTCATACATAAATTCGAACGGCCGCTAAGGTCAGACTAGACCCGTGAACGTGAACGTGCACGTGAACCGTAGTTAAACCTGCAGAATGCCCACCATCTCGCGGTAGCTTCGGTTGGGCAACAATGCCCGCTTCGAGCCTTCTTGCTGATCCCACCAGATGTGCAGGGATGAAGCGGTTCACGGCCACGTTCACGTGCACGTTCACGGGCCCGAGCCGGTCTCACTAACTGCGCAAACACTTATGGATAATCGTGAGCCCCTGCCGGGGGTCGGTTCGCGTCTAGATTTCAAATCGTCGACGACCGGATCATCGAACCCCCGGCAGCGGAGAGCTCCCATGGCACCACGCGAACGAGACGGCGAATCCAGACACGAAGGCGAACGTCCCCCAAATTGGCGAGTAGGTCGCCACGGAGGAAGCCCCGAAGACTCGCCCGACGACTTCGACGAGCGCAATGCCAACGAACAATCCGAGGCGCCCGACGACGCCTGGCGCGCCACTGACCAGGGCGCCGAGGCCAGCCCGGACGACTTCGACGAAGAATTCGCCGGCTCGACGGGCGACGGCTCGACGGCGCCCGGCTCACAACAACAAGCCAAGCCTCGAGAACTCCACACCGAGCTGCAGCAAAGCCTCGGTGAAGGCTACGAAGTCATCTTCGAAGCCGAGGGGTTTCAAGTGCGACGCGCCCCCGACCGCGCGTTCATCGCCGAATACGACCCCGACCATCATGTCGTAAGCACGGGCGCACACGTGCTCTTCCACGACCGCACCGGTGAGTCGCGGGACAAGCTCATCGCGGAAGGCCGCAAGCGCATCGAGGCGCGCATAGACGAGTGGAAGTCATTTGGCTTCGAACCCGTCGAAGACGGCCACCTGGTGGGCGTGCCACAAATGAACTCCGATCTCTTCAAAGACGAAGTCCCCCGATATATCCAACCCATGCAAAAGCCAGTCGACTCGATCGACGAGGTGGTCGAGGCGATGGAATGGGTTCGCAAGCACCGGAAATTTTAACCCAGCCGCATAGACAAACCCGGGAATGCGCAGCATCATCAGGCGGTTAACGCCATGCACGCCTAACTACCACCCACCACAGCATATATTTTAAAAACACAAACAGATTGAGACTACTGCAGCTTCTTATTTAATTGCGTTTACCTTTTCCGCTGTCATTAAAATTGTACATATATACAAAAAATCACTTGCTTAGGTTTTAAAGATCCCCTACGGTCCCTCCTACCCCGACGCTACCAATAACCGATAAGACATTGCGTCATGGGGTAATCATCGCACTACGTCGCCGACGGACTCGCTCAATTCGATAATCGAACGAGCGTAAGGCCCTCTCAGCATGCGACGGGCGCGAGTAGCACCTAAACCAAACGAAATGCAGGCGGAACGGCCGCAACGAAGCGGCCTCCTGCGATTTTAAACGTTCAATGCGCGCCCGGCCTATCAGCACAGGTCAGTACAGGCATCGCGAGGCAGATGTCGCCGAGCAGACGCCGCCACAATGGGCGCAGGCATTGCCGAGAAGTACGAGCAGTTCGGTATGATTATGAACCAACGAGCAGTACGTAGTCCTTTGAGTTTTCTCATTTTGACTTTTTTGGTTGCGGCCTTCGCCGTTGGCTGTGGAGGTGCCGTCGATGACGACGGCGACGATTACAGCAGCGGGGACACCGCCGAAGCGGACGAGGAATCGCAGACCTCCACGGGTGACCCAGCGCTCTGGGTCACCGACTCGGACGACGATGTCCCAGGCGAAATAGACGAAGTATCGGAGGCTGAGGACGACTCGGCCGCTGAGGACGACTCGGAAGCTGAGGACGACTCGGAAGCTGAGGACGACTCGAGCACTGCGACCGAAGACGCCAGCTCGTTTCTCGGCCGCTCCGATGTACGCGCTCTGTGGCTGTGGAACGAGTCGCCGGGCGTCCAAGACATCCTCGAGGACCGAGGCGGCATGCAAAAGGACCTCCTCAAATTTCTGGGCAAGCCGCACAAAAAAGAAACTCGAGCGATCAACCGCCTCTTCTTCGAAGCCCGCGGCTACTCGAACGACGATCGCTTCGCGAAGCTGCGCCAGGTCAGCTACGACCCGCTGCTCGACGAGAAGCCGCGCAAGGACCTGCGCAATTTCATCAAGAAGGCCAAGAAATCCGGTGTCAGCGTGGAGTTCCTCGACGGCCAAGCCATCTGGGTGGCCAGCGACGAGAACGCCGAGGCCGCCAAGCAGGTCTGCCGCGACGTGGTCGCCTATAATAAGTCGACCTCGAAGCTGGACGAGCGCTTCGACGGACTGCATATGGATATCGAGCCACATACCGTGCGTCAGGGACCGTACGCGGGCGCCTGGTGGGAAAATCGGCTCGACGGCGGCTATAACGCCGAGTGGACCCAGCGCTGGAAGGACATCCTCAACTCGTGTCGATCCACCCTCGACGACTACGAAGCCGAGACCGGCCATCGCCTGACCTTGGCCTCGGATCTGGGGACCGACTACAGCTATTATAACAAGCCGATCTACGACTTCCTCAATCGCAAGGACGGCCCGCTCGACTACGTTTCGATCATGAACTACTTCGACAATCGCCCCAACGAGCAGGGTGAGCCGTCCTATTTCTACGGCGACTCGGACGGCAGCCAGATCGTCGGCGGGGTGATCGAAAACCTCGCTGCATGGGACAACCTCCCGGTGATGTTCGCCGTGGAGACCGGCTCGGAGGTCATCGCCGAGGACTGGCAGTCTTTCCACCAGGAGGGCTACGAGGCGATGTACGACACCGTCGATGAATTGATGAAGGACTACGCCTCCTCGAATACTCTGGGCGTGGCCTTCCACCACTATGGACCCGATAGCTACCGCAATATGAAGCCGTAAAGCCACTACGGCTCCACCGTCTTCTGCCGGCGCTCCCTCTCCGTGAGGGGGCGCCGGTTTTTGCGTTCTTGCAGTACTGTGGAGGCGACGACTTTGGGGAGGGCTGTAGCGGTGAGGTGTTTTCGACGCCCCGATTGCACCTAGCTTTAGAGACGGTCTCGCCCACCCACAGCGGAGGATCAGGCGTATGGGGATCGATGAACCCCGGCTCGACAGACACGACGAAGGGATCCCAAAGAGCGATGAGCCGAAGTTCTCGCAATTCATCGGTCGCGCGGCCTCCGTCGTCGCTCTGGTCCTGGCCAGCGTGCTCCTCGTGCTCCTCGTCTGGCGGACGATTGATATCCTACTGGTGTTGTTTTTGGGCCTACTCTTTTCGGTATTTCTGAGAGGACCGACCAACTACCTCGCCCGGCATACCCAGATGTCTCACGGCATCGCACTCATTGCGGTGTCGAGCGTATTGGTGGTCGTCTTTGGAGGGCTGGGCTGGTTATTGGCGCCGTCGATCGCCGAGCAGGCCGGCGAGCTGCGTGAGGTTATCCCCCGAGCCTTCGAGGAGTTCCAGCAATGGGCCGAAAGCAGCGAGATTGGCCGTCGCGTGATGACCCAGTTGGACAACGGCGAGATGCTGCCGAGCACGGCTGCCCTCGAACAACTCGGCGGCGCGTTCAGCAGCGTGGCCACGCTGATCACCCACGCGCTATTCGCGCTCTTCGTAGGGGCATACGTGGCCATCGATCCGGCCACCTACAAGCGAGGCATCGTTTGGTTGGTGCCGTCGCACTACCGCACGCGAACCGAAGAGATCCTCGACGTCTTGTCCCATCAACTCGGGTGGTGGCTGATCGGCCGGATGCTTTCGATGCTCGCCGTCGGCGTGCTCACGACCATCGGTCTGTGGCTGCTGGGCGTCCCCCTGGCGCTGACGATCGGGTTGATCAGCGGGTTGGTCTCGTTCGTGCCGATCATCGGGCCGATCGTCTCGGTGGTGCCTGCGGCGCTTCTGGCGCTGTTGGTCAGCCCCATGCACGTCCTCTACGTCGGCGCCCTATATCTGGGCGTCCAAGGGCTCGATAACTACCTGGTCACCCCGATCGTCCAGCATCGCGTCGTCGCCCTACCCCACGCGCTGACGCTGATCGCCGAGGTGATCGCCGGGCTGCTCTTGGGCTTGATCGGCGTCATCGTCGCCACGCCGCTGGCGGTCATGCTCATCGCGCTCATCAATATGATCTATATCGAGGATGTGCTCGGCGACAGGACCTCGTTTACCGACAAAATCCCCGGCACCGAGCCCGCCGACCCACAGCGCGGCCGCGAGCGGGACGAATATCCGGGCCCGGGAGCCGAACCCGCCTGACGGCGGGATGAAACGCGCCGGTTCGTCGGTTCGACTCATGAGGCCCCCGATCATGCGTGGGGGTTCGCCCTCCGAGGCTAATTGAGCACGAGGCATTCTATGAGATACATCGTTTCGACCGCAATTATCGCCCTGCTCGCCTTGCCGGCCGCTGCAGTATCCCAGAGCGCCGCTGACGAGGACATGCCCGATCTGGAGGGGGTCTGGGCGCAAAAGTTGGTCACCACGTCGATCTCCGACGCCCCTTTGATCGGCGACGTGACTTCACGGACGATCACCTTCCAAAAGGTGCGAATCACCCAAGCCGGCCCAAAGCTCGTGCTCACCGAGCATGCCTGCGACGTCCAAATCAACAGCGACCAAAGCGCCGTTAAGACCCACGTACCCGACGCCTTCGTCGAGCATATGAATGTCGTCGAGCGCCCCGGCGAGCTCAGAAAGCGCGACAGCGGCTATTACCTCTACGCCCCCAAAAAGACCAAACACTTCGGCGTCCGCCCGCTAGACGACGGTGAGGAAGTGCCCACCAGCAAGAACGATCCGCGCGTGTTCGACCAGGACAAAGACGGCAACCCCGGCATGACGATTCGGCTCAGCGGGCTGTTGAGCGGTGAGCTCTACATGGCCCAACAAAGCTGGGACCAGATGTGGGGCAAAGTGCTGACGAACGGGCAGATCGCCGGGCCGGTCAAGTGGCAGACCGATCAGAAAGTGCTCGAGCGCAAGGGGCGCATCGTCGGAGAGATGTCCAGCAGCACGCCGCACCCGGACACCGATCAGAGTTACTTCCGCATGGTGCGCGTCGACGCAAACACCACTTGTGACGAGATCGCCAAGAAGGGCAACTCGCTATTTTGATCCATCGGCCTTTGCTGGGCTCTCCTGGCCAGAAGCTGTCTCTTTCAAAGCCGTCTCTTCTAAACAAGCATAGCTGTATCGATAGACTTTGATCATATGATCGGCCTTCCCGCTCAACCGACCGTCGGCGTCGTAGTGGTAGCGGGTCAGCTTTTGCGGCCGGGCCGGCGGGCCGCCGGTCTTGCTGCCGTAGGTGCGGCTGGTCTGGAGGCGGCCGTCGTCACCGTAGGTATAGGTTTTGCGATATGAGTAGGCCTTCTGGGTGGACTCCTTTCGTGTCTCTTCGACCAGGCGACCCTCGTCGTCGTAGACATATTCGTGATGCTCCTCGTCGCGGTCGGTTTCAGGCCAACTGATCGTCTCGGCCAGCGGTCGGCCGGCCTCATCGTAGGTGTACGCGGTGAGCCGACTCACCTCGCCACCCCAGCCCACCTTTCGCGTATGTGAGCGGCGGCCCTCCGAGTCGTAATCGTGCTCGAAGACGCTCGCGGCGCGCCCTTCTGCTTTAGCGCCGTAGAAGGTCTCCTCGCGGACCATCTGGGCGCCTTCATAGATGTAGACGGTCGTCTCGGCTCGCTGTTTGTGGCGATCGCCATGCCACCTGGCCTGGGTCCGAATCTTGCGGCCTCGGTCGTCGTAGGCATGCCGGATGTACTTGTCCGGCTCCCCGTCGATCCGGCTGAGATAGTTATCCTTTTTATCTTCGACATCCTCGATCTCCTCGAGGACAACGCGGCCTTGGTCGTCGTAGCTGTGGGTGGTGATGCGCAAAGTGGTGTCTTCGCGGCGCTCTACGGCGTTGCCGTGGGCGTCTCGCTTGATATCGGTCGAGCTAATTTGGGTGCGCGTGGCCGCGATCGGCTCCGAAGGTCGGTTGGCCTCGCCGAAGGGCACGCTGCGGTAGTCCGCGGGGATGCGCGTGTGGGGCTCGGCGGGTTCGAAGCGAATCCTATAGCTGCGCCGGCTGACCAGCTCGCCGTCGACGAAGGTGCGAACGCGTTGGACATCGAAGATGCCGTCGGCAGCGCTCGTCTCCGGCATGCGTGCGGTCGCGTCGACCCACTGGTGATCGGTCCACCGGTGATCGGTTTGGGCGCCCTCGCCGGGCCGCGTCACCAGGCGCGCGTAGAGCATACCGTTACCGATATAATCCCATTGGTCGTGCTCGCGGCCGGCGGCGTCGTATTCGGTGACCGTGAGCTGCTCGAGGTGCTCGGCGAGCTCGGCGTCCACGGGGGCGTGCACCTTCTGGGCGTGCTCTCTGGCCTCGATGCGGTGCGGCTCGTCCAGCGGGAACCTATCGCGAAGCGCCTCGGGAAGCGGGACTCCCCGAGCCGAATCGGGTGCCTTCCATGTGACGAAGACCTCCCGGTTGCCGTCCTCATTGAAGTAGCTGAGCTCGGCTCGCTCGATGTCGAGCCCCTCCAGACGAGGCACCTGCCAGCGATCTGTTTCCCCGTCGATTCGAAAGTTGGCGTGCAGCTCCTCCGGAGAGGGCATCTCTTCGGTGGCGGGCAGCTCGACGTCGAATTGGGCGATGTCGTGGCCCGACTCATCGTAATAATTCAACTCGATTCGCCAGCGCACGACCTCGCGCATGGGCCGGCCGGATTCATCGTTGAGGGGAGCACCGTCGTCGTCTCTGGCCAATTGGCTGAGCGGAAAGGCGGTGGCGATCCTGCGGCCGTCGTCGTCATAAAACTTCTCGGCCCCGGCCGGATCCTCCCCGGCGACCTCGAACCCCACGGGCTTTCGGGTCTCCGGGTCGACCCGAACCTTCGTCGCTCGGCCGTGCTCGTCGTATGTATAGCGATAGGCCTTGGTGAGCGTGAGGTCATCGGGCTCATCGAGGGCGGCGAAAACCAGGCGTCCGTGCTCGTCGAACTCCTGGCGGGCGGTCTCGTCGACGCGGCCGTCACCGAGCCAATCCCCCTCCCGGACACACCACTGGTCGTAGCTGCGGCTGGCCTCGACGACCTCTCCTTGGCCGTCCGAGGTCTGCGAGGCGGGCGTCGTCGCACACCCGCCGCCAGCGAGCAGCGCGAGGATGACGCCATAGGCGGCGATATGAGGGGCGAGCACAGTGGGCCGCGTGACCGAGGATTTCATACAGTAGCGTTCCGCAGGTTATTTGACCGAGTGCTGCTATCGTAGTGAAAACCGGCGGCCTCGCAACCCCGGAAGCGAATCGCCTCGCCGCCTATTTCCGGACACTGACTACCTCCGCGCCGCATGCACGCGCAGCCAATCCGCGATATCGGCCGACTCGAACAACGGCACCCCATCGATGAACAGGCACGGCACCGTCGTGCGCCCGGTCTCGGCGAGCAGATGCGCCCGGGCCTGGGGGTCGCCGCGCGTATCGCGCATCTCGACCTCCACACCGGTGGCGTCGAGAACCCGCATCACCCGGATACAAAACGGGCAACTGTCGAATTTATAGAGCGTGAGTTCGTAGTCGCCCCCGGCCGCCGGAATCCCCTCCGGGGCCTCATAAGTCTCCGGGTCGACCGGGCCCAACCACTTCATAAAACCTTCCCACAATCCCATCACGATACCTCGACTGCTAAGCGTCAATATAACTGTCGCTTTTATAGATGCGACAGACGCGCCCGAGGATTCAGGACCGGCCCGCAATTGACGCCACCCGTTGAACCACGAGTCCTTCGGGGTTGTGCAGAAGGCTCACCATCTGGAGGCAGCTTCGGCTGGGCAACATTGAACGTATCTCGGTCGCCAGATCGAAAGGAACGACATTCCCCTCACTGGCGCCGCGGGAAGCTCTCAATTGCGGCGGGTCACCCGCTTGACCTGCTCGCGCACCTCTTCGAGCAGCCGGTCCTGGTCGCTTCCGTCCTTGGCGAGGATCTCGGAGACGCCGGCGCGCAGCCGATCCTCGTCCTCGGCGGTGAGCACCTTGGCGGTCACGACCACCACCGGCACGTCGACATGGGCGTCGTCCTCGCGGAAGTGGCGCAAAAACTCGAACCCGTCCATCTTCGGCATCATCAGGTCGAGCAAAACCAAATCGGGCTGCATCTGCTCGAGCTTGTCGAGGCCGACCTGGCCGTTGTCGGCCTCGGTGACCGTCCAGCCGTCCTTCTGGAGGGTGCGTCGGATGAGCGAGCGGGTCGGCTCGTCGTCCTCGACGAGCAGGACCTCGCCGGCAGCGGCCTCGCCGACCCTTCGGTAGCTGTCCAGAATCCCGACGAGCTGGTCGCGGTCGACCGGCTTGACCAGGTAGTGGTCGGCGCCCAGCGCATAGCCGCGCGCGCTCTCCGAGACCATGGTGACCATGACGACCGGGATATGCGCCAGTTCGGGGCGCTCCTTTAGCTTGGACAACAGCGTCCAGCCGTCCATCGAGGGCATCATCACGTCGAGAGTAATCGCGCTCGGCTGGAGTTGCTCGGCGAGCAGGAACCCCTCGGAGCCGCTGGCGGCGGTGACCACCTGGAAGCCCTCGCGGTCGAGCAGGCGGCGAAGCAGGTCGCGCATGGTCGGGTCGTCGTCAATGACCAGCACGATGTCGCCCTCGGAGCTCGACACCTGCTCGAGAGCCGAGGAGCTCTGCTCGAGCGCGCCAATCTCGCTCGAAGGCGAATCGATCTCGTCAGCTTCTCCCTCGAGGTCGGCGGCCAGGCGCACCTTAAACGTCGTCCCCTCGCCCGGACTCGAGTCGACATCGACGTCACCTCCCAGAAGTGCGCAGAAGTGACTGGTGATCGTCAGCCCGAGCCCGGTCCCGCCGAACTCGCGGGTGGTCGAGGAGTCGGCCTGGGTGAAGGCCTCGAAGATCGTCTCGAGCTGCTCTTGGGTCATGCCGATGCCGTCGTCCACGATCTGGAAGACGAGCCGCTCGGTCTCCGGGTCGAGCTCGGCGCGAAGCTCGACCTGGCCGTCTTCGGTAAACTTGCACGCGTTGCTCAACAGGTTGAACAGGATCTGGCGCACCTTGGTCATGTCCGAGCGCATAAAGCGAACCTCGTCGCCCAGGATAAGCTCGAGGTCGTTGTCATTCTTGTCGGCCAGCGGCCGAATCGTGCCCACGATGTCGTCGAGCAGCTCGCGCACGTCGAATAGCTCGACGTGGGTGGTCATCTTGCCCGCCTCGATCTTGGAGAGGTCGAGGATGTCGTTGATGATCGACAGCAGGTGCTTTCCGGCGGTGCGGATGCGGGTCAGGTCGGGGACGAACTCGGCGACGATCTCGGCGCCCGGCTCGTCGGCCTCCTGCACGAATTGGATTTCCTCCATGATCATCTCGGAGTAGCCGATCACCGCGTTTAGCGGAGTGCGCAGCTCGTGGCTCATATTGGCCAAAAAAGAGCTCTTGGCGCGGCTCGCCTCGATCGCCTCATCGCGGGCGCGTTTGAGCTCCTGCTCGGCCTCGACGCGATCGGTAATATCGCGGAGCACCAGCACCACGCCATCGCGGTGGCCGGCACCGAGGGTGCCGAAGGCGATCTCGGCGGGGAAGGTGCTCTCCGAAGAGGTCACTCCGGTGTGGACCTGTGAGGCGCCAAAATCGGTCGCGGCGTTGGCGCGAACGAGCGTGTCGGCGTCGAGCGAGATGACCAGGTCTTGGATTCTCTTGCCGATCACCTCGTCGCGCTCGCGCCCGAAGATGCGCGCGGCGGCCTGGTTCGAGCTTATGATCCCGCCGTCGGTGTCCACCGTCAGAATGCCGTCGGGGGCAGTCTCGAGGACCGCGCGCGTCTCGGCTTCCTTGTCGCGCATTTCGCCGATGAGCCAGTCCTGAAGACTGTCCTTGAGCATGAACATCACGAAGACCACCGAGCCGAGCCCGACGATTTCGATGACGCGATGCGCCTCGGCAAACCCGGCGCCGAGTTGCTGCACGAACGGGTATCCGGTGAACTCGGCGACGGCAAAACCGGCCCAGCACACGAAGATGATGCCCAGCCACACCACTCCGGTCTTCACGCCGTGAAAGAGCACGGCGAAGACCGGCACCAGCAGCAGCCAGCTCAGCGGAGGGGCTTCCAGGCCGCCGAAAAAGAACGAGAGCGACATCAGCAACCCAGAGAGAACGACAAGCAGCCAAGTTCCCGACAGCTTCAAACTGCCGGTCCATTTCAGCAGAAAGGGCGCTGTCGCCAGGAGCACGGTGCCTGTGAGGACTGTAATCGTCGCGCCGAGGGATCCGCCGAACCAGTAGATCAGCCCCGCGATGGGACCCCAAACAGACAGAAAGAAGACCGTCTGCACCGAGATTCGAGCGCGTCTGGTCTCGAGGCTGTCTTCAGCGGCGAGGTGATCGGGGACGAAGAAATCGGTGAGGGTGGCCATGCATAATTTCCGACACTGCGGGAAGAGGTTGCGATAGAGAAGTCTCTAACCAAGCCCCATAATTGCGTAAATGCTGCCCTTGTGAATTCGCAACAAAGCAAGTGCAGCCCTAGCGGAGTCGCGATAGAATAAGACCGAAGGGCCAAAATTTCAACTTTTTTATATGGTGGGCGTGAAGCAGGTTTGCTCAATCCTTGATACGCGGATCTTTTTCGGAGTTAGCGCCCATGGGATTTATGCGGGTTGACCGTGCTTGTCCCCATGAACGCAAAGCTTGATAGCTAGCCAAGCTCAAAACACGTCTATTTTATCTCGAGCAGGTCGCGCTCGGCCACGATCAACCCGTCCGCGTCCGCATACACATAGTCGCCGGTGTTGATACTCACTCCGGCAAAGGAGACTTGCACGTCCAGGTCGCCCTTGCCCTCCTTATTGCTCTTGTTGGGGCGGGTGTCGAGCGCCCAGACGCCGATGGGAATCTCGGCCACCTCGACCGAGTCGCGAATGCACCCGTAGATGATCAGCCCCGCCCAGCCGTTGTCCCTGGCGAGGGTAGCGACCCTGTCACCCATCAGCGCGCAGCCCTTCGAGCCACCGCCATCGACCACCAGCACACGCCCCCGGCCGTCTTCGGATTTCAGTCGCTCTTTGACGAGCACGTTGTCCTCGAAGACCTTGACCACGGCGACCTCACCGCCAAACGCCTCCCGGCCGCCAAAGCTTCGAAAGATCGGCTCGGCGATCTGGATCTCGTCGATGAATTCGTCACAAAGATCGGCTACTTGAACGTCCATACTCTCCTCATTTTAATAATAGGTCTGGTTGCCGAAGTAATTATTGGCCCGACTGCCGGTGAGGTAAAATAAAAACGGACACAATTGGCATCGCCCACGAGACGGGCGAGGACCCTGCCGGCTACTCCTCGTCAGACTCCTCGCAATCGAGGCGCTGTTGCAGTTGGCGGGCCAGAAGCGGGAAACCGTTTTTCTCCAGCATGACCATCATTCGAATTCTCGCCTTATTCGAACGCTCCAGCAACGCTTCGCGCTCGGCGGGGTCCTCGGTGTGGCGTGCAGCCTGTCGCGCCGAGCGAGCTTCCTCGAAGAGTTGACCCTCGATCGACTTACCCTCGCCCGCCTCGAGGCCGGCGTCCGGCTCCTCTTCGGAGACCTCACCAGCCTCCTTGCGGCGCTGCCAATCACGAATTTTGGCCTCTGCGATAATGTCCCAGGGGTTCATTCTCTACCTTCCTTCAAGGGGCCTTTGCGCTCACTGCACGCTACGAGCGGTTTATACGCGCATACCCGCAAAACTGCGATCTCACGTATTTTGGGGTTGGGATTGTGGTGTCCTCTCGAGCATCTCGCGCCCTCTCACTAGGCGTGCAACACGATGCGCACAAATCCTTTGGTTTGCAAAGCGCTGAACCTGTCCCGCAGTGACAACGTAGACCCAGGCAATGTTCTTTCATCTCCAAAGGCGCCGACAACAACCATCGACGAAAATCACAGGTGAAAGGGAACCACATCCCCGGTGGGAATCTTCAATGCACCTCTGGACGTTCTGTATGGCGAGACGTACTATTATCTCATAAGTGCACGTACACACAGCCGAGGCTGCACCATGAAGAAAAAGCTCACCCTGCGTATGGACCAGGAGGCGATCGAGCGGGCCAAGGCCTACGCCGACAAGCGAGACACGTCTGTCTCCAAGCTCGTCGAACAATTCTTCGACGCACTCAGCAAAGAAAAGGCGCGCGAGGAGGTCGAGATATCGCCCTTTGTCGAGTCACTTCGAGGGATCGCAGCCGACGACGCGGGCGAGGACGATTACCGCGACTATCTCGAAGAGAAGCATCAATGAAGGTCTTGGTCGACACCAACGTGTGGCTCGATGTCCTGCAGGATCGAAAGCCCTTTTACGAAGACTCCGCTCGCGCCCTCACCATTCTGGAAGAGCCAGAACACGCCGCTCTCCTGAGCGCCACGTCCGTGACCACGATCTTCTATCTGGTCGCCAAGAAGGCGAACCGCCAAACGGCCTTCGAACAGGTGCGCCGACTCCTGGAGCACTACGGCGTCGTCTCGATCGACGGCGCTGTCCTCCGGGATGCGCTCTCATCGGATTCCGACGACTACGAAGACGCGGTGCTCGAACACGCCGCGCAACGCGCCGGGCTCGACGCGATCGTGACGCGCAACGCCAAGGACTTTGGCGGCTCGCGTCTGGCCATCTACACGCCCACTGAGCTCGTCGCTGCGCTTACGGCGTAGGGGCTCAACATCACCCCTGGCACCATGTTGAGTTGCCATGTTGAGTTGCCGATGCTGTGCACGGCCGCTTCTTCGCCAGCCTCCACTCGGTTCATCATCTCGAGAGAGACTTTCTCGTTGCACCCGATGCTGGCTCGGCCAGTCTCTGGCGGAGCAGAGTACCCGCATGCCACGTCGACGTGGACCAGGACCAAATCGTGGTGCGCTTCGAACTGGCCGCTTTCGACATACCCGGCGGTTGGCTGCTTTCTGTGGTCCCCTCCGCCTCGCTTCGCTCGGCACCTCCCCGCAAGCGGTGGAGGGGTGGCAAGTCGCAAGATGGTTGCTAGTGGGGTGACACCGAAGTGAGATTCAACATTCGGCGAGGATAACGCCGCCAGATTCGAATGCGAACCCCGCAGGCGATGCAGCGCATCGTCGAGGAGTGAGCGTCGAAGCTGGTGGTGTTAGACCGGTGAAGGTGAATCGAATCTCGGTGTCACACCACTAGCTCGTAAGGGAACGATATTCCCCGACGAGCGCCGACTGGCGCGGGTTTGCGGCGTTGTTGTTGGAAAATGATCCCGATGCGATTCGAACGCATGACCTACAGATTAGGAATCTGAAGTTACAAGGGCCCAAATCGCCTCCAGAACACAGCATTCAGGGTACTGAGCTTCTTTTCGTTACCGTAGCGTTACCGTGACCAGCCGCTTTTGAGGGCACGTCGCCGAGGATCCCGTCGAACACTTCCGCTTGCCCGCGGTGTCTGCACGAGGCGTTCCATATTCCGGAATATAGAACACCTCACCCTCGTCACCACTTGACACATTGTTCCATATTCCGGAACATGGAACGCATGCTACGCTCCCAAGACATCTTCGTGACGCTGTCCCTGCTCGACGAACCACGCTCGGACTGGACCTTCGATTCTCTGGCCGAGCGGATCGGCATGAGCAAATCCCAGATCTTTCGCTCGTTGAAAAGAGCGGACATCAGCCATTTGTACGACGCTGCATCAAGACGGGTTCGGACTGCTGAGCTGCTGGAGTTTCTCGCCCACGGTATCCGCTACGCATTTGCTGTCGAACCGGGAAAATCCACTCGGGGAATGCCGACTGCCTGGGACGCTCCCGGCCTCGAAGACGTCATCGTCTCGAACGTCGAGGAGCATTACGTCTGGCCGCATCCACGGGGCACGCATCGGGGACAGTCCATCGCGCCTCTGCACGATGGAGTCATCACCGCAGCCTCCGAGAGTCCACACCTTTATCGGCGCCTAGCCTTATGCGATGTAATTCGCCTTGGCAGTGCGAGAGAGAGATCCGTAGCGGCTGATCGGCTGGCCGAGGCGCTAAAATGACAAATCCGCACTTCGAGCTGCTCGAACTGGCAGCGGAACTACTCGCTCCGCTGCACCGGAGGATCGTCTTCGTCGGAGGCGCAACGGTGTCTCTCCATATTGACGACACTGCTGTACCCGTACGGAGCACGAAGGACGTCGACTTCGTGGTCGAAGTATCCAGTTATGCGGCTTATGCCGCCCTCGAAGAAGAGCTACGCAGTCACGGTTTTGAGCAGAACCTTCAAGAGAAGGGCCCCATCTGCCGATGGGAGAAGAATGGCCTGCTCTTGGATGTCCTGCCGACCGAGCCTGACATCCTTGGCTTTGCAAAGAGCGACTGGTTTCGAAAGGGATTTGAAGCGGCTCGGACCTATACCCTGCCAAGCGGGACGACTCTCGAGGCCTTCGATGCCGTACACCTCCTCGCCGCAAAGATCGAAGCCTTCGAAGATCGTGGCGGGGGTGATTGGCTCACCAGTCGCGATGCCGAAGATATCGTCACCATCCTCGACGGACGATCGACAATCTTCGACGAGTTGCGCGCTTCATCGGACGAAGCACAATTCGTGCGAAAGTGGCTGACGTCGATTGACTCCAGCACGCTCTTAGACGCGGTCGCCGGACATACCAACGACTACGGCAGAGCGAAGTACCTGCTAGAACAGCTCACGTAGATCACGGCTGGCGCGACGCTCACCGACTGGAGGGCTCAGCATCACCCCTGGCACCACGTTGAGTTGCAGCTTGATGATACCGACGGCGGCTGGCAGGCTGGTCGAGAGCCGTACAACAACACCAGTTGAGGGCGGGGAGACGACAATGACGACATTCCGAGTCGATGATGTAAAACCGCTGCTCGACGAGCCTTTCGAGAGGTCGACGGTGCGAGACGCTCTGGCCCACCGGGTCGACGGGCTGGCGTTCGAGGCCGACTGTGGCGGCGAGGTCTACGTGGAGGCCCGCGACGACATGGATTGGGAACTGCGCTCGCCGAACGCCTTCATCGAGACGGTGCATCTGGCGTACGACAACCACCTCCCCCTGACCTTGAGCCCCGATGACTTCTGGTTGTGCATCGCGCAGGGGTTTGGAATCCACTTCAATGAGAACGTCGAGGAGTTGCGCGAGCGGTTTGTCGACTTTGATGGTTGCTAGTGGGGTGACACCGAAGTGAGATTCAACATTCGGCGAGGATAACGCCGCCAGAT
>CAYLTX010000086.1:0-27242 GCA_964386725.1 uncultured Bradymonadales bacterium
TGCGTCGAAGACGTCCTCCAAGAGGGCCGCTACGACGACTACGAGATCGAAGCGCGGCAAGAGCGCGAGCATCTGTCGCGCGCACTCGACGTTTTGGGCGTGCGAGCCGTCGAGGGTGCGCTGAGCGTCCTCCGCGCCCAGCGACGGCACGTACAGGCCGTGTCCGTGCAGTGCTTCTGTGACGTCGCCGGCGCTGACTACTTCGTCTTTGGAGCGCACGCCCATCGAGTGTGCCAGAAACGAGAACGAAGACAGCCGCGACAGGAAGAGTTGATGTGGGTCGTCGAGTGTCTGTCGGGCGAGCTCGATGAGGTTTCCGCACATGCACGCTTTGTGTACGGGCTGGCCGAGCAGCGCGTCTCGGAGCGTATTGTCGTCGACGAGGACATTGTTCGCCACGAAGTTCGCGTAGTCGCGATGCCATTTCTCCTGAACGGCCGCGCGCGGGGCGATGACGAGGATGCGCGCGTCCGGCTTGAAGTGCCAGGTCAGGGCGATGAGCCCGAGCGCCTGGTACGTCTTGCCCATGCCGACCTCGTCGGCGAGGTAGGCGACGGGCTCTTTGCACAGGATATTGTAGAGGGCGGTCGTGCCGCGGGCTTGCTCGACGGCGGTCTCCACTTCGATGCCCTCGGAACGGAAGTCCACGAGCTTCTGGAATAGCTCGACGGCAACGGGAGTCGAGAAGAGCTCGCCAATGGTGTCAGCCCTATTACTGAACTGTTTGCTACTGAACTGCTCATTAGTGAACCGAAGAGGCATAGCCAAGCTCCTCCAATACGTAGTTCAGTATGTCCGTATCACCATCTTGCATCACACCGGCCCACGCCGGATGGTCCTCGAAATGCTTGCATAGCTTCGAGGCGCGGCCGTCGAGGTCGCCCAGAGTTTCGAGCAACTCACTTGCGCCGTGCTCATCGAGGGCCACACGGGCTTGTCGAATCAGGCGCGCAACCTCATGGATCAGCACAAATCGATAGACCGACCAGGGATTCTCTTCGTTCTGGGTTCGCTCCTCGACAAGCTCGATGACCCGCTTGAGGCTTCCGGGGGCCGAGTGCAGAAGGCGAGCGGCTCCCTCGAAGTCGGGCTCGCCATTTTCGGCGTCCAGGGTTTCCTCGAATCGCTCCCAAAAAGAGCGCGTGGCGCGAAATAGGCGAAAGTAGTTCTCGAAGACGTCATCTGAACCCGCGTCGAGTTGTGCAGGCTCGAGCCGCTCTTCGCGGTCGAGCCGAAGCTGCTCGGAGAGCGGGCGCATGAAGTCAGGGTTGTACGCGTCGTCGTCGGCTGTGCCCTGGACCCACGCATCTAAGCACGCGGTCAAACTCTCCATCACGGCTTCTCGCCGGTAGCCTCGCCAGTGCACCTCGTTGATATAGCCGCGGTAGATCCGACGCGGACCATCGGCCTCCAGCCGAAACACCTCGAACCACCTGCGGTCGAGAAGCTCGATGTCGGTCTGTCGCGAGAACGGAACTTCGACTTGTTCCTCGACCGGGACGCGCCGCTCGATGCCCGGCAGGCGAAGCTCGTAGCCGGGCAGCGCTCGGGCGGCCTCGAGGATATAAACCCGCTTTTGCCAGTCGGCGGTCACGTCGATGCGACAGGGCAGTTGGCGCTGCGGTTGGTCGTCGAGGAGCTCTAGCTCGTTCGGCTGCCCGGCGGGCATCTCCTCATAAGAATCATAACCCAATGAGCTATAACTTCCGGCCATCGCCAGCGAGACTTCGACGTTCCTGTGGCCCGAGCCGTCGGAGCTTCCCAGCGCAGCCTCCGTCGCGTTGTGCGAGCCGACGACGACCGTGTCCTCCCACGCAATGAGCTTGAAGTGGTCGAAGCGCTCGGCCTCGTCATCGAGCGTGTCGAGTCGTCCGAGCTGTGCGTTGGCGTCGTCCCAAAACTCCTCGACGTCGGATTGCAGGAGCGGAAGTCGCTCGCTGTCGTCGACGGCGGGGACCAGCCGCAGGTCGATGTCGCCGAGGTTCTTCCGAAAATAGGCATGCGCTCTGGGGCCGAAATACGGCGAGGCGATGAGCATCGACTTGGCCCGGGCGTCGGCCAACGTCGACATCAACGATTCGGTCCGCGATGGAATGGAGACGAGCAGCCGTCGGCGAGTCGAGTTCGACGAGCCCGACCCCGAGCCAACAGAGCCAATGGAGCCAATGGAGCCAAGATGCCCGAGCAGATCGGCGTAGCGTTCGCGAAGTGCATCTGCTCGGCTGCGCTGGCTTTCGAATAGCCACTCCAACAGCATGGAAAGCGGCTGGGCAACGTCGGAATGATCGACCTCGGAGACCGCGACGACTTCGCGATTTTTCGCCCACCCTGAAAGCGTCAGGTTCGCCGAGCCCACCAGCAAACGTACGACAGGCTCCTGATTTGCGCGGCCAAAGACCACCGCTACTTTGGGATGAAAAGCGCCGCTATCCAGGAACACTGGAAAGGTGTCGAAGGTCGCCCGCTTGTCGATGGCCGTGGTGGCGTGGCCGTCATAAAAGACCGCGAGATTGTGCTTCTCACCATAGGTGGAGGCCGCGTGGATCTCGTTGAGCGTCGACAGCTTGAACTTTTCGTTGGCGAGCGGGCCGAGCACGTTGTCTTCGAAGAACGGGACGGACAGCCCGAAGGTCGTAAAGATCAACGCGTCGATATGGTCGAGGTCGTCGGCTATCTTGTGGAGCGCCGCGCGAACGGTGCTCGTTTGCTGGCTGGAGGTCTCACTCACGGCTGATAGACCTCTTCGATTTCACGTTTGAAGTCCGCAACCGAAGGCACGTAATACGCTCGCCGCCAACCTCGCCGATCGAGCTTCGCCGGCGCTGCGTATCCGGAATTGAGCACCGTCACTCGCCCGGATTCGATAGCGACCCAGGGCGTGGCCCCGCGGCTCTCGGCGACGATATCCCGGTGGTATTGCTCGACGAGTGCTGCCACGACGCCGAGCGGTGTCGCTTGTTCGAGTACCTTTGCTAGCCCCTCGAGCCGCTCGCGAACCATGCCGGAGGTCGAAGAGCGGTTGAGTAGTAAGTCGAGGTCGTCGGCCCGCTCCAAGAGGTCTTCGACGATGGTGCGCACCGATGCTTCGTCGAGGTGATCGATGGACCAGAGGTGATCGAAGAGCCGGTCGAAGCGTTGCAGAATCTCTTCGAGACGCCTCACATTCTTGACTCGCTCGCGCTCGTCAGAGTTCTGCAGGCTCTTCTCGAGCTCGGCGAAGAGCGCGTCGGTGTCGGCCGGCGAGCTGTGTTCGGGAGAGACCTTCGAGTAGATACGGCGGATGAGGGTGTCGGAGTTCGGTGCCACTCGGGCTGCGTCTACGAGAACAGGCGCGAATAGCTTCCGGACTCGCCGCTTGCGAAGTGCGGCCATCCACTCAGAACCCGAGTGGCCGTCGGCCTCCCTCTGCGCAAAGTCATCAAAGCTGCATTCGTGCTCGTCGGCCTCGACCAACTTGTCAAAGAAGCTGTGCACAAGCGACTGAAGTGGTTCAAGGTACTCGAGAGTTTCGGCGAGTTCGAGTTTCGCCGCGTGCGTAAGGTGTGTGCGCCCGTCCAGGACGCCCATCGAATAGAGCGCGCCCCGGTACCGGCCGAACACGCCTAAGTTGAGCTGCCTTGCGAGGAGCTGCTGGTCGGCAAACGGACCCACCGGCGGCGCACCTTCGAATTGCTGCAAGCGGCGGCGGCCGTTGAGGCTTCCGAGCACTCCGCCCGAGAGAGCGGACCCGAAGTGCCGAATCGCAGACAACACCGACAGAGTTTCTGCGACAACCAACAAGCCGTCGCGAGCAGGTCGGGTCTTGGTGTCGGCGCGAAACCCCTTGAGCTGGCGCTTTTCAAGATAAGAGTCGACCAGCCAAATGAGCGTCAGGCACGCCCCAAAGTTGATGGCGCCGCGACTGACCGTCGAGAAGTGGGGGACGACGCGGGCGCCGAAATGAGTCCACAAAATCTCGAAGCCCAACGGGTCGCGCGAGCCCGTTTGCTGCAGGTCCGGGTCGGGCTCGGTGAAAAAGAAGCCGGTCGGCAACGATGTCACAGGCGATGCAGCCAAGAGGTGCTCCGGACGAGAGTCTGTGCCCCAGCTCAGTGGTGAAGTCGGATCGGGTATCCCCATACTGCGCCGGTGAACCTCTGAGTGTCAAACGGGGCTTCGATGCGCGAGCGAGTGGGCGTAATCTCTTCGACGAGTCAATTCATTCGCGACGGGTCTACCATGCACTTCAAAACCCTCACCTGGAACGTCAACGAAAGCTCCAACAGCGGCGGCCGCGTCGACGCGCAGCTCGAGTTCATCGGGCAGCTCGCACCGGACCTGGTGATGTTGCAGGCGGTGCGGTGGGAGAAGTGGCTGCCGGTGTGGCTCACTGGCTTGGCGGAACTCGGTTTCGAATACGTGCAGCACACGCGCGGTTGGGCCGAGACGCTGAAGCAATCGCGGGTTTGGCCGCACGACGGCTTCAAGCATCACAAGTTGGTCATCACGGCGAGTCGGTATCCGATGCGAAAGCTCGGCATTGAGGAGACATCGGGGGCCTATCGGGAGGCGGGACTGGTCTTTCCGGAGCGGCTCCAGGTGTCGGTGGTCGAGCTGCCCGTCGAGCCGGCGGTGTCGCTCGAGGTGTGGAACGCCGGCATCGTCGCCGGGGTGGGGATGGGCGAGCAGAAGGTGCGGATGCTCGAGTACGTGTACGAGAATTTGGCTCGGCCGTCGCAAAACGCTCGTTTGCTCGCCGGTGATTTCAACTCGCCGAAGGATGAGAGAGACGGCGTTAAAATCCCCTTTGGCGCCACCAAGCCCGAGTATATCCGACAGCGCTGGCAGCGGGCGGAGACGAATGTGCTCCAGGGGCTCGAGCGTTGGGGTTTTCAGGATGCGTTCACGGCCGCCAATGGCACGGACTTGAAGGATCCGGCCACGGGCTCGTATCGTGCCGGGTGCTACAGCCACCACATCCCGCCCGGGTCGCCCGATCCGGTGCGGCGGCGACTGGATCATATGCTGGTTTCATCGCAGCTCGAGTCGGTGGGGGCGCGGTACCATACCGAGATCTTGGAGCCGAAACATGAGAACGGGTATCGGTGGAGCATGTTGAGTGACCATGCGCCTTTGGTGGTGGAGACGGAGGTATAGTTGATGTTCATGGGGCCGTGCAGGTCCGTGGTGGGTTTTGATTCCAATCGGCTCAATCGGCTGAGTGCGGCTGTCACGCGGTATAGGGCTAGATGGGTTAGGAAGAGCGTTGACCCCTATCCCCGGGCCCAAGGCCACGGGGCTCGGAAAATACGACCACGGGAAGGCCGGCGGGTACAAGACCACGCCGGCCGTGTACGCTGTCGATGGTTTGGAGACGTTTTGACGACGAGATCATGGTAGGTGGATTGTGAAATGGGCCATTTGTGCGGGCGGGCGATCCGCCACGGGGATACATTGTCACGAACCGGCGCATGCGCACATCAACGCAATTCTCCAAAAAACCCGTAATGAGCGCACATCGACCACGCCTCGGCACCGTCGACCACGTACAAGGCGTGCGTGGTCTTGTACCCGCACGCCTTCCCGTGGCTGTTCTTTACGAGCCCCGCGGCCTTGGGCCCGGGGTCGGCGTCGGGTTGGCTGCAATGCCGCATGTCAGCTTCAAAAAGCATCACCTCGAAGCGGCGAAGTGACTTTAGGAATTGTCATGAAGGTGACGCAAAACTAAAGCCTGGCTTTAGGAATTGGCTCTGGTTGTGTCGATTTCTAAAGTCAGCGCCACTGACCGGTATGCCACGTTTCATCGAACTTCCTGTCAGATTGGATGGCGAACCGATGCGGCCATATTCTTAGTCATTGCAGCATCTCCAGATAGGGGCGCATGACCCGCTGTACCCGGCAGATTTTGGCGTATTCGTAGACCTCGTCCATCGTAAAACGCTGATAGCGCCAGCCCTCCTTGAGTGCTTCGATGGCGACGTCCAGGCCAAAGGTGTTCCTGAACTTGAAAATGTCCGCGATGGTCTTCGCCACGGAGTACACCTGGGCCTTCACATCTTTCTCGACGGTGTGGGTTTCGATGCCAGCGGAGAAGGCGTCACCGGAGATATGAAATACCTTGATGGGCGGCCAGTCGAGCTTCGGTTCCCACTTGCCTCGCTCGATAGCGATCTGGACCGAGTGGGCGATCTGGGTGGTCAGGTCGTGAAACTGCAGGGCGCTGATGCCGAAGACCACCGCGTGCGGCACCTTCTTGGCGACCACTGCCAGATCGAGCAATTCGCTGGCGTCGTGGTCCGGGGCCATATAGACGCCGGGCGCGAGTGCTGTGAGTTCTCCCTCGCTCTCCAGACGAGCCAGATAGGCTTCTGGAAGGTCGGCCTCACGCAGATCTGCCCTGCTTATAATGCCGCGATCCTTGGCGAGGTCGAGGAGGTTTGCCGGCACGATCGACAAGCCCTAGATTGAGGAAGACGAGATTTGAAGGGCAAGGTGGTCGCGATGCTCGGAGAGGAGTCCGGGACAGCGAGCACGCGTCCCGAGGAGACGATGCATGCAAACCACAGTGGCAGTCATCGGAGGTGGCCTTGCTGGCCTCTATGCCGCTCGGCTCCTGGATGCAGCGAACATCGACTTCCAGCTGTTCGAGGCACGGGATCGGCTTGGCGGGCGCATTCTGTCCGCAGGCCACGACGGCAATCCGTCGGAGGATGGTTTTGACCTTGGCCCGTCGTGGTTTTGGCCTGGTATGCAGCCAAAGCTGGCGGCGCTGACGCGCGAACTGGGGCTTTTAGCTTTTCCACAGCACAGCGACGGAGACGTCCTGTTCGAGCGTACGGCCAAAGAAGCGGTGCAGCGGGTCAGTTCCATGCGCCAGGAGCCGGAGTCAACGCGCCTCGCGGGGGGGATGGGGGCGCTGGTGGCGGCGCTTGCAGCCGGCTTGCAGCCGGAGCGGCTGCATCTTCAATGCGGGCTGACGGGAGCCGCCCTCGTCGCAGAGGACCTAGAGCTGACATTCAGCACTCAGGACAACAGTCTCGATATCGTCAGGGCGAATCAGGTGATCGTCACGATGCCGCCACGCCTTGCTGCTGAGACTGTTTCATTCACACCCGCCCTCGACACCGCCACGGCCGCGCGTTGGCAGGCAACCCCCACCTGGATGGCGCCACACGCAAAGTTCGTTGCGGCCTACGACCGGCCGTTCTGGCGAGAGCAAGGGCTGTCCGGCACAGCCCAGAGCATGGCCGGGCCGCTCGCCGAGATACACGACGCGACCACCCATTCGGGCTCCGCAGCGTTATTCGGGTTTGTCGGCGTCCCCGCCAGGCAGCGCGCCGCGATCGGCGAGCAAGAGCTAACGCGTGTTTGCGTAGCACAGCTCGTCCGCCTATTTGGGGACGAGGCGGCACAGCCGCACACGACTCTTTTGAAGGACTGGGCGGTCGACCCTCTCACCTCGACTGAGACCGATGACACGGCGGGCGACCATCCCACTACGGTGCACCAGCCATGGGTGACCGGTCGATGGGCGGGCCGGCTTTCGCTTGGCGGAAGCGAAACCAGCATGCGTGAGCCCGGCTATTTGGCAGGCGCTATCGACGCCGCCGAGCGGGCGATCACTGACATCAAGAACAGGCTCAAGTAAAACCACGGCTTCGGAGATAACTGATGCGTATCAATGACGACTTCTCTCGCCCCGCAATCGTTCACGGCTCAACCAAGGACTGGGAGCCTAGTCCAGCACCTGGCGTGGACCGCCGAAAGTTGTTTCGGATTGGTGAGGAGAAAGCGCGTGCGACCTCGATCGTTCGCTACGCGCCTGGAAGCTCGTTTGCCCGCCACATGCATACTGGCGGCGAAGAGTTCTTCGTGCTGGACGGCGTCTTTCAAGATGGTGAAGGCGACTATCCGGCAGGCAGTTATGTTCGCAATCCGCCGGGCAGCTCACATGCACCTGCTGCGAAGGACGGCGCGACGATCTTCGTGCGGCTGTGGCAGTTTCGCACAGATGATGAGGCGCGGATCGTGCGGCTGCCTGGTGAGGGGGCGCAGGTTGCCCCACGAGAGGGGGGAGCTTCTGCCACGATTCTCTTCGAGGACGAATATGAACAGGTTCGCCTCGAAGAGTGGAGCGCTGGGGAGCAAGTCCGCGTCGAGAATTCGGAGGGGCTGGAAGTCCTGGTTGTCTCAGGGAGTGTCGCCGTCGACGGCGAGCAGTTGAGCGCGCAGGATTGGGTCCGGTTACCGCCGGGCGTAAATCTGAAAGCGAGCGTAGGCACCGATGGTGCGCGTATCTGGATGAAGCTTGCGCCGTTGCTCCATGACGATGTGTGCTCCTTTCGCTAGCGGCGCCGGACCGTCGAACGCCGCCGGCGTGCACGATTCTCGACCTTGCTATCGATGGGTTCAACCCCGACCTCTTTGGTCAGGCGCTCGACGAGGCCCAAGAGCGCAGACTTGTGCCGCAAGATGTCGAGCGGCGCATCATCCACGAGTTGATGAATAGACCGAGGCAGTGATGGCAAAAAGCTACCCAAGCCCCACTGCATTTGAATAGGCGCTCGAGGTACGTCGAACAGAGTCCCGGTGATGCAGCCAAAGAAGTATCCTCGGCTGTGCTCCTCCTCGATGCACGCGGTGAGCATCTCGGGCGGGTCGTCGGGGAAGAGCCCGGCCGTGCTCAGGAGCAACGCGCCTTTGTCGGGGTGCAGGACCATCGGAATCTCGTGGAAGTAGGTCCATCCACTTTTCATGAAGTCCGGTGGCTCGGCGATATAGTCCGGATAATTTCCGTCGCCCATCGGCTCGGCGAAGTGCAGGCACCCGAAGCGGTAGTCGCTGTCGCGGTACACCGCCGTGAACAGGCCGCCAAGGTCGTAGATGCTGTCGATGCGGTCCAGGTCGTTTTTGTCGTCTTCTCGAAGCTGTGTCATGCCTTCTCCTCGTATGTTGTGGCCTCGAGTTGTTGGTTGCGAATATTCGAGCGGTCATCCGGGCCGCTCATTATGGTTTTCGGCAGATCGGGCCAATTCGTTGCGTGTCTTCTTGGCGTCTTTAGTGTTTGGAGGAGGGTATGGTGGTGCTAAGTGGTTGGGGTTGAAGCGTAATTGGTGGGTGTGCGGCTGGCAGGGAGATTGGGGTGAGTGCGGTCCGGTCTGTTTTGTTGGTGTTGCTCGATACGGTGGGTGACTCGTCGAGATATGCCGGATTGTTGCGCCGGCTATTAGGGGCGCCCTGAACAGCGGGCGCAGCCATTTATGGGTCGTTTCAGTGTGGCGTGCGGGTGGTTGTGGCCAAGGCCGTCGGGTGCCGCAGGACATCGATGTGCCCCACGAAGGCAGCCCCTAAATGGCCGCATGGTCACGCCGCATGAACGCGCAGTTTGCGTCCCAAATAGAGGGCGCTGCTGCTCCGCAGGACGTGCTCTTCCATACTACCCCATCTCCGCCCGAAGCCGCCGAATGAAGCTCACGCAGTCGTCGAGCTTTGGCACGTAGTGGCGCGTCCAGGTCTGATCGTAATTTTCACGCAGGTACTCCGACGGGATCTCAGTGTCGTATAGATCGAGGAAGAGGTCGTAGAACGCTCGATAGTAGCGGCCGTTTTCCGGGGAGCGCTCCAGGCCGCGGCCGCCCAGGCCCCGCTGCAGGATGAAGAAGGCGGTCCACCTCTCGAGCGGCTCACCGGTGAGCTCGCCGGTGCGAAAGTAGGTGTCGAGTACTGCGTCGTCGACGAAGCCGTGTTCCTCGCGGTATTTGTGGCCACAAAACCTCAGGGCGCACGTCGAGCAGATGCCAAACGGCACTCGTCCCCACGATGCGGCGTCGCGCGGGAGGTCGAAGTCGGTGGCGATGCGTTCTACATTTGGCGGCGGGCCCAGGCGGGTCTGAGCGAGGACCTCAGTGGGGTAGTACACGCCCATCGGGGGCGGGTCGAATGGATCGAACCAGCCAAATTCGAGCGCTTCGCCGTCAGCGGCGTGGAGCTCGCCCGAGCGGGTATCGGCCGCGAAGACGGTGACCGTATATTCGACCTCGTCGTCGTTGGGGTAGGTGACGCGATATTGAGGTCCGCCGAAGACGCCGAGAATCTGCGTCGGCACGACCTGCAGTCCGGTCTCCTCGGCGACCTCGCGCACCAGCGCGTCTGTGGGGGACTCGCCCGGCTCGATGGCGCCGGCCGGAAGGCTCCACTTGCCGTCTGCCTCATGGCGCATCATCAGCACGCGGCCCTCCTCGTCGTGGATGACGGCGGCGACCGCGGGCATCATCAACAAATCGTGGCCGACCTTGTCGCGCAGGCGCTTGTAGTAGTCTGACATTCCCATGGGTGGCTCCGGCTTGGTTTGCGGAAGTTAGAGTTGCGTGGCTATAGAGCCGGCTCGTAAATAACCGGCACATCCCCAACCGCATTACACGCCGCATTGATAAACCGCGTGCCCTGCCGATCCGTCACGCCGCTCGATTCGTGAACATGGCCGAATACATGGCACGCCGGGCGCACCTTCGTCACGCGGGCGAGCAGCTCGCGGTCGCCGACGTGTTGGCCGCGGGAGGTGCGGTCGAGGATGCCGTGGGGCGGGCCGTGGGTGATGAGGACGTCGGTGTCGTCGGGGATTTGGGCCCAGCGGGCGGCCAGTGCGTCGCCGCGCGGCAGGTTGAACGCCATATTGTGGAAGATTGGCTGCCAGGGGCTGCCCCAGAATTTGAGCCCGGCGAGCTCGACGGCGTCGTCCTGCAGGTAATGTGCTTCGGTGAGCAGGCTTCGGACCTTGTCGGGTGCCTGCTCGCAGATGGGGTCACAGTTGCCCGCGATGACGATCTTGTGGGCGTGGGGGAGCTCGCCGAGCCAGCGGTCGAGCTCCTCGACGTCGCGCTCGGCGCGCAGGCCGAAGTCGCCGGCGTAGAGCAAGATGTCGCCGTCGGGGACATCGACCTGGCGATGGCGGCCGTGGGTATCGCTTATGGCTACGAGGGTGGTCATCAGCTTGGCCTCCCGAAAATAGCCTCTGCACGCAATTCGAACTCGAGCCTTCCATCGACCGCATACGGTTCGACGGCTTCGCGCACGCCCTCGTCAAATCGTTTCTGATGCGCCTGGCTCATACGGTCGCGTGAGAGCCCGTTTCGAGAGTGCCAGAACTCGATGTGCTCATTGACTCGCTGCTGGCGTGCGACCGGCGCGGTCACGTGCCGTCCCTCGACTGTGAAGAGCCCGCGGGTTTCGAGCTCCTCGATGAGATCGTAGGGCTCGTAGTCCTGGTTCGTCGACAGTTGGCGGATGAGCGTGCCTACCTCCGGCCACCAGGGTAGGTCGTTGAGCCGTCGGCCTGCGATGGTGAGTCGTCCATTGGGCGAGAGGGCCTGTCCGATGGCTGGCAGTACCTCGTCCCATTCCATCCAGTGCAGACTCTCGGCAGTGACGACCAAGTCGTATGTGTTCGGAAAGCCAAAGGACTCGGCAGAACTCACGAACCATCGGACTTCTTCGTACGCTGGAAGCGTCTGCGCGAAATCAATCATTGGCTTGGAGAGGTCGACGGCGTCGACGGTCATCCCACGCGATGCCAGCCCACGGGCGAGTTCACCGGGACCGCAGCCCAGATCGAGCGCGGTCGGCTGCGGGCCAGAGGCGAGGTCGCGCAGGACCTCGAAGACCTCATCGGGGTAGGACGGTCGGTACCGATAGGCGTCGACCACCGACTGGTCGGAGAACTGCTCGCCATACTCGGGCCGGAGGTGCTTTGGTTTCGGCTTCGTCATTTGACGCGCGGTGGCTGATGGGAGATTCTAGGGCACATGAGCTATACGATGCGACATCATCACCTGCATTGGAAGTCTCCGCCGGAGACGCAGATGTAGCTGTATGTGCATCAGTGAATTCGGTTCGGCCGGAGCCTTTCTCGAGGTCTCCGGTTTTTGTATTTCTTGCACACGCGACGAGGAGAAGATGTCTGACGGCATGTATGGGCGACGAGCTCGATTGTACGACCTCATTTACGCCGGCAAGGACTACGCCGGCGAAGCTGCTGCGCTCTGCGAGCGCCTCGCCGATCATAGGGTAGGGCAGGGTGCTTCGGTGCTCGAGGCCGCGTGCGGAACTGGTAGTTACGTCGAGCATCTAGCCGGTTGCTATGAGATGAGCGGATTCGACATCAGCCCCGAGATGCTCGAACTCGCGCGCAGAAAGCTACCGGAAGTCGAGTTTTTCGAGGCGGATATGTTCGACTTCGAGGCCGAGAGGACCTACGACGCCGTGCTTTGTCTGTTCTCCTCGGTTAGTTACGCCGAGAGCCTCGACCAACTCGAGCAAGCTGCGCACAACTTCTACTCGGCCCTGCGCCCGGGCGGCGTTCTCGTGGTCGAGCCCTGGATCGGCCCGGGCGAGGTCGCCGCAGGGCGGCCCAGCATGAAGACCTACGAGGACGAGGACATCAAGGTCTGCAGGCAATTTGTGAGCAAAGAGGAGGGGCGCAAGGCCGTGCTCGATTTCCACTGGATGGTGGCCGAGCGCGGAAAGGACGTCGAGTATTTCACCAGCCAGCTCGTGGCGTATCTGTACTCGCCGGAGGAGTACCGCGGCGCGTTGGAGCAGGCGGGTTTCGAGGTGGTGTATGACGCCGACGGGTTGAGTGGGCGCGGGCTGTATGTGGCCGTGGCTTGAACTGGCCGCATGGTCAAGTCACATAAACGTGCAGTCTGCGCCCCAAATAGAGGGTGTTGCGAATCCTGCACGGCGCTCAAAGTGAGCCTCGTATCGCCTCGTAATGCGACGCCAACCACTCGCGCTGTCTCTCGAATAATGCAACATCCGGCCGAAGCAACGCCCAGAACACCTCGGCGACCTGGCGCGCCGCGGCAGCCGCCGCATCTTCGCCGCACTCGACGGCCTCGGCTTTCGCTTCTGATAAGCGTTGAGGCTTGGCTCGTATCCGATGCGGCACAAAAGCTGATGGGACTGGCGGAGTCGTGGCAAGAAACCGTCGTCTTTCAGTAAGTTATCGAAATAAGGCTCTTTCTTTTCGATTTCCGTCGCCTCCATTTGGACCTGGGACTGATTTTATTTCTTGGTCGAAACGTGACGTCCATCGACCTCCCCAACAACCCAACCTGCACCAAATTGCCCACGATACTGCTCCCCGTGTGGGGGAGCTGTCGCATGCGCCGTACAGCATGCGGCTGAGGGGGCCACAACAACCACGAAACCCCACCAAACCATGATCAAAAAACGCAAACGAAGACGGCGAAACCCCGCCGGCCGCCCCTGCGGTCGCACCGATCGCTACACCTCATGCTGCGGGCGGTTCATCCACGGCGAGGAGGTGGGCGGTGAAAAGTGCATGTCTTGCTGGTTTGCGACATCAGCTACTAAACCACTCCTACTCCGAAACCCGGAGTCTTGGCTTCATCAGACCAGCGTCTGTCGGTTTGTCCTCAATCCATGTAGCGCTGCTACCTGTCAATCGGCCAAACCGACATCCATCTGGCCTGACTTTGCCAATTTATCCGGTTTCCGAAATAGGAGTGCTTTAGGGGCGCCCTGAACAGCGGGCGCGGCCATTTATGGGTCGCGTCGATGCAGAGTTCGGGTCTTCGACGACATCGTTAGCGTCGCCTCCGGGAACCGTGGCACCCCACCGAAGGCCGTCCCTAAATGGCCGCACGGTCAAGCCGCATAAACGCGCAGTTTGAGCTCCCAAAAGACGCGCAGGCCGAAGTCTCCGGCGTAGATCAAGATGTCGCCGTCGGGCACGTCGACTCGGCGGTGGCGGCCGTGGGTGTCGCTGATGGCTACGAGTGTGGTCATGGTTAAATGTCTTTGTCTGTGGGTCTTACCCGAGCCATTTGATCATTTGTAAACAGGGATTGGCCTCGTCCCAAAGCGTCGGGAACTCCTGGAGCGGCTCGAAGCCTACGGCTCGGTAGAAGCGTCGACGTGGTCGGAGCCTTGGGCGAGGTCGGTTTGGGTATTTGTGTCGGTCGTGGTGCTCTCGGCGTGCTGCAGCTTGCCGGAGAGTCATTCCTGCAAGGTGAGCGCATAGAGCAAGCTGTCACGCAACTGCCCGTTGACCCGGATATTCTTTCGCAGACGTCCTTCGCGCTCCAAGCCGAGCTTCTCGAGCACGCGAGCTGACGCGCGATTGTCCGGGCGGCATGTGGCGTAGACGCGATGAAGATCGAACGCGCCTGGCGCCCACTCGAGAAGTACCTTGGCGGCTTCCGTGGCGAGGCCGCGGCCCCAGTAGTCGCGGTTCATACAGAAGCCGAATGAGGCGTCGCCGAGCTCCGAGTTTGTAAGCTGCAGCCCCACGGTACCGATCACACGTCGCGACTCCCGGAATTCGACGGCGAGCGCAATGCTCATTGGCGGTGTTTCTTGGAGGTCGTCGATGGCCTCTTGGACGAACTCCCGAGTATCCTCCAGCGTGTTCGGGCCCCAGTCGGTATATTGCGTGACGATAGGGTCGGAGGCGTAGGCGTGGACATCGTCGACATCATCGAGCCGGAACGGGCGAAGCTCGAGGCGTTCTGTTTGGAGCCGAGGCGAGTTCGTCGTGTGGTCTGACATATCGGGAGCCCGTTGGCGATCTGAGTTAGCCCATGCTAGGCGAAGCCGCCGATGTTGCGAAGACAAACCAAGTAAAACCTCCGGAGACCACGGTGACCAAGAAGCGATTCCAACTCGTCCCCGCCGTCCATCTCTTTCTGGTGCGCGAGGACGAAGTCCTCCTGTCGCTGCGCGAGAATACCGGCTTTCAGGACGGCAATTATAGCGTGGTCGCCGGCCACCTCGACGGCGGCGGACGATCAGAAGGTGTAGAGGATTTCTAATTGAGCCAGCCACTGGTTATCGCCTCTTCCGATAGCAGGGGACGTCGTTATGTTTTACGGGGCGACCTTGAAAGCGAGGTGTATGTTAAATATATTTAGACAGGCATGGGGTTTAATCTGGGTATCCTGTCAAGTGGATTCGTATAATGACCACGTTAGATGAAATCGCAGAGGTAGCTAAACACCAAGAAGGCTACGTAGCGACTTACCAGGTCGATGTGAGTCGGCAGATGTTTAGCCATCACGAATCCAAAGGACGCCTCGAACGAGTTCTGTCGGGCATCTACCGCTTGGAATATTTTCCGATGTCGGAGGACGAAGAGCTGATTGTTGCATACCTGTGGTCGCGACAGCGCGGGGTGATCAGTCATCAGACAGCGCTTTCACTTCATAACCTTTCCGACGTACTCCCGCGCGCAGTTGACATCACTCTTAGCGCCGAGGAACCGCTTCCTCCCCAGGAGGCTCCCCGTTTGGTGCGGCTCCATCGCGCTGATGTCCCGGACGAGGACCGGCAGTGGCACGGCGTCGTGCCGGTGACGACGCCGGCGCGCACGATCCTCGACCTCGCCATCGATGGTTTCAACCCCGAACTCTTTCGTCAGGCGCTCGACGAGGCTCAAGAGCGCAGGCTTGTGCCGCAAGATTTCGAGCGGCGCATCATTCACGAGTTGATGACTAGACCGAGGCAGTGATGGCAAAAAGCTACCCGGGCCCCGCTGCATTCGAGCAGGCGCTCAAGGCACGCGTCAAACGACGTGCTCGCGAAACGGGTGTCGGCTTGAATCGCGTTCTGCAAACTGTCTTGTTCGAGCGGTTTCTCGCACGGGTCTACGAGGCTGTCGGCGACGCTGTCATTCTCAAGGGCGGCTTTGCAATGGAACTGCGGTTGTCGCGTGCCCGCACTACAAAAGACATTGACATGCGGGTCGAGGGCGAACTCGACGACTTGGTCGACCGGCTTCGAGATGAGGCGGCTATTACGCCTTGAGCACAAATAGACACCGCGCCTGCGCGTCGAGAGCGCGCTGGACTGCGTTGCCGCTCCTCGACGATGCGCCTGCGACATCGCCTCGTCGCGTCGCCTTGTCCAACACGCTCTCGAACGTTGCAGCCATCTGTGTCTACTTATGCTCAAGGCGTAGTAAGCAGAAGGAGGATTATCTGACCTTTGCATTCGTTGGCGAGGAGGATTTCAAGGAGATGGTGGGGGAGCAGGTGGTCTATGGCGGACGCCGCCTGCGAGTGCAAGCTCAGCTCGCCGCTCGTCCGTTTGGTAGCATCTTCATGCTCGACTTGTCGGTCTCCGACAAGCTACTGCTTCCGCCGGATATAGTCGCCGGCTCCGATCTTCTCGAGTTCATCGGAATTGAGCCGCTCGAGCATCGGGTTTACCCAGTGGAGGCACACATCGCCGAAAAGCTGCACGCGATGACGATGACCTATGAGGGAGCACCGAGCGGACGGGTCAAGGACTTGGTTGATATCGGACTGCTGGCCTCGCACACGTCGTTTGAGGCCGCATCTCTTCGAGCGTCCATCGTCGCGACTTTTAACTTTCGCGACACACATCCACTTCCTTCAACGCTGCCAGAGCCACCAGAGTTTTGGTCGACGTTATATGACGAGATGCGCAAAGAAGACGGCCTCGAGTGGGACGATACCCATACGCTGCTCGAGCTGTGCAAAGCATTTCTCGAGCCAGTTCTCGGAGGCGACTTAGATGGCAAGGCTTGGTCGCCCGAAAATAAGCAGTGGTTGTAAGGATTGAGCTCGAATTGAGCACACAGCCCCCCTCCAAAATCATGTGCCTTCCATGTGCCCTGACTCCGGGAAATTCGGTGGATCTGGCTTCTGCGGGCTTCGGTTAGATGGAACAGCTCGCCGCCGCGATGGCCTGCTTCGACGAGCAGGCGCTCGCGCGCTTGAAGGAATGCCCGCTCGAGCAGATCTGGCGCGACCATCTTTTGGCCGGTGCGATGTTCGAAGACGGTGGGCTCGACGATGGGTTCTTTGTGTTCCTAGCGCCCGAGGGCAACGAGTATCGTCGGGAGGCGGTGGCCGATGATTACCGGCAGTGCCTGACCGCCGAGGATTCGTTCGAGAGTTGGACGCTCGAAGGTGTGGTGGAGGCATTGCGGGCGCATTCGACGGCCGACTAGGTGGAGCTGTTTTACGAACGGTATCTGGACTTCTCTAAGATCGACCGGGCACTTCGCGAAGTAGGGGCTGCGCCGGTCGACTGAGCAATGTTGGTGGTTTCCCATGCACCTCAAAGCCCTCACCTGGAACGTCAACGAAGGCTCCAACATCCGCGCGGTTGGGCCGAGACACTGAAGCAATCGCGGGTTTGGCCGCACGACCTCACGTCGAGTTTGTCTCGCGCATCGAAGTCCGAGTGCGAACCCCACTTGTCCAGCAGGTAGCGCCGCCGAGGGTCCGCGATTGTCGGTGGCGACGATGCTGATACGCGGGTCGCGAAACTCCTCGAGCATGCGGTGTGGGCAGTCGGTCGAGCCGTCGTCGACGATGATGAGCTCCCAGCGCGCGTCGGTCTGGGCGAGGACGCTCTGGACCGCGCGCCATAGGATGTGGGCGCGGTTGTAGGTGGGGAGAATGACGGAGACGCGTGGTTTCATACAGCGACATCTTCCAGTGTTGTGACATCAGCTATTAGGGGCGCCCTGAACAGCGGGCGCGGCCATTTATGGGTCGCTCCGGTGTATCATGCGGATGGTTGCGAGTAAGTCGCTGCGCGTGCGAAGTTGGCGAGCCCTTCGAAGTCGCGAAGACATAATGGGTCAATTCCCGGAGACTATGGTGACCAAGAAGCGATTCCAACTCATCCCCGCCGTCCATCTCTTTCTGATGCGCGAGGACGAAGTCCTGTTGTCGCTGCGCGAGAATACCGGCTTTCAGGACGGCAACTATAGCGTTGTCGCCGGCCACCTCGACGGCCGCGAGCGGGTTGTCGAGGCGGCGATTCGCGAGGCGAGGGAGGAGGCTGGAATCGAGCTGGTGGAGGAGGACGTCGAGGTGGTGGGTGTGATGCATCGAAGCTCCGATGCTGAGCGCATCGACTTTTTTGTGGTCGCGTCGCGCTGGGAAGGCTCGATCGTCAATCGGGAGCCAGAAAAATGCGGCGGTCTGGACTGGTGCCGTGTGGATGAGCTGCCGCAGAATATGGTCGGCTATGTGCGCGAGGCGCTCGAGCGGTATCGAAGAGGGCAGTGGTTCGGCAGTTATGGATGGGAGTGAGGGTTGTCGGGCGGCTGATTTCCGAGACCTCGAATAACCAAAGAGACATCATGAGCGACATCTCTACTTTTCTCAGGAGCTCAGAGGTTCGCGACCTGCTGGACAGCTATATCGACGGCCGGCTCGACGAGGAGCAACTCATCGGCCAGTTGGTCCCGATGAAGGATATGGCGGCGGACGACTCGGAGGACACGCTGGCTTCCGTGTTGTCGGCGCTCATCGCGCGCACCGAGATGATTCATCTCAATATCTGTCGCGCCGAGCAACGCCACGCGATAGTCGATGTCCTTACGGACTTCGAAAAGAGTCATATCGAAGGGACGTAGTGACTGTAAGAACTAGGTGAGGCCCTCACCCCGGATTATGTGCCCGGGGCGGGGCAGTGACTATGCCTCCCAAAGGTGCCGTCGGGGCGCGAGGCATCTGCGAGAAGCACGACGCCTTTCTCGGGGTGCATCACTGCAACGGCCGTAACCTCCTCGCTTCGATAGCCTTCCCAGAATGTCGACGGTGCGTCGCCGTAGGGGACCGGCTCGCCACTCTCCACGGGAATGGGAAAGTAGAATTTAGCAAAACAATAATCGGTCCCCTCGAGCCGACGCGCCAGGAACTCGGGCAGGTCGTGGCACTCCTCGAATGGCTTGTCGGCCAGCGGCGGACGGTCGGCGTTTCGCTGTGAGATTGTATCTTCCATCATGGCGTTCTCCTTTGCCTGATTTGTGGTTTTGATAAACGAGCATGGGGGATTGCCCCCACTATGGTTTTCGGCAAAGGATGCGCATTCGTTGCAGGCCGCGGGAGATGTGGCCACGGATGCCGTGGGATGGCCCGTGGGTGACGAGGATGTCGGTAGCAGAAGTATCCCATGTTCTCGCTTCTCGAGCGGTATCCTCAATTCAGAAAAAATCGTCGTCGAATCCCGCCAGGTCATCGGGCAAGCTGCTAAACATTCGAAGCTCGCCGAGCGCCCACTCGGCGGTATCTGTGATGTCGGAGTCGGAGTGGCGGGTCAGCTTCTTAAGGGCGCGCTCGGACCGGTCGTTCCCACACCAGATAAGCGCCTCGATGGCGAGCTGTCGGGTGTAGGTCTCGCGGCTTTCGTCGAGGGCGACCCGGCGAACGATGGGCTCGGCCTTCCCGAGCTCGCGGCCACCGGCGGCGCGCACCGCCTCGCGCAAGACACCTTCGCTAAGGTCGTCGCGCTTCAAAATGTCGAGGATTTGCTCCTCGAAGCCGGGGTGGTTGCCCATGCCGAAGACGGCGGTCTGGCGCCAGTCGTCGTCATCGGTCTCCCAGGCGGCCCGCACGGCGCCTTCGTGCCAGTCCATCGGCGCACGTACGGCGGCCTCAAGGATGCGTCGGCGCACGAGCTTTGGCGTCGAGGCGTCGTGGTAGAGCCGGCGGAACGTCTGGTCGATTTCCTCGAAGGTCGCCTTGCCGAAGTACAGTGTGATGTCCTCCCAGTCGAGACGCTCGTCGCATAACTGGAGCCCCGGTCCCAGCTTGATCGCAGCCTGGCCGCGACGTTCGGGAGCGGCCTCGGGGTCGGTGAGGATGTCGAGCATGCGGCGTGCGCCGGCGTCGTCGATGATATCTTCGTCAATCATGGCAGCCCTACCGTCGTGAGAACGTATGGAGGTTTTGCGATTTGAGCCGTTGGCCCGTCATCGAGGGTTCATGTTCTAGCCGAGCCACTTGATCATCTGCAAACAGGGATTGGCCTCGTCCCACAACGTCGGGAACTCCTGGAGCGGCTCGAAGCCAACGGCTCGGTAGAATCGGCGAGTGAGTGCATATTCTGGGGAGGGGTGTGACGGACTCAGGGTCTTTACCTGCAGGAACGCGACGCCGCGGCGCCGAAGATGCGCTTCGGCGGCGTCGAGAAGGGCGCGGCCAATGCCGCGGCGATGGTGAGACTTGGCGACGCCCATCACGATGATCTCGGCTGCGGCGTCGCCGTGTTGCTCGATGCTCAAAAAGCCGACAGTCTCGTCTGCCGTGCGGGCTACTAAGGTCGGCAATTTGCCGATTTGTTCGACGTAGTCGACGATCGCTTCCTCGATGCCAAACCAGTCCGGCAGGCCGCGCAGGATCTGCTCGCACTCGACGACGTGGTCGGAGCCCTGGGCGAGGTCGATTTGGATATTTGTGCGTTCTGTTTCGTCAGGAAGCGACTTCATCGTGTGGTTTGGCATATTGGCGGATTGGCGCTTGGTCGGGGTGCCGAAGATAATGGAGGCGCGCAGGTTCACAAAGCGATATCTTGCAGCGTTGTGACGCTTACTATTAGGGGCGCCCCTGAACAGCGGGCGCGGCCATTTATGAGTCGCGTTGATGCGGCATATGGGTAGGCCGAATGGGAGCGGTAGAGCGTTGACCCTATCCCCGGGCGCAAGGCCACGGGGCTCGTCGCAGACCCCAAGGTGCGCAGTCACCCCTCATAATGATTATCGACAATGTGGTGCTTGCTGATCGCATCACGATCATCACCTCCTGGACGCGATCCACCCTCGTCCCTATAATGGATGTCGAACTCCATGCAGAAGAGCCGAGGGACTGGCCCGATGACGCTCTGCCAACCATTCGCCGACCTGTCGCAATGACGGGCATGAGGCAACTCAGCGCGGAAACGGTGGCAATGCCTGGGGTGAGTTTTCGAACTCACTACCATGGAGGCACATCATGCCTGCACGTATTCATGTCGACGATCTTTCATTTCTTGGCCACCGGTTCAAAGAGGCGCGCGAGCGTCTGGAATTGAGCCGGGTCGAGCTGGTCCGCGAGGCCGGCTACAAAAACACCAATAAGGGGTGCCGCAGAATCCGGCATATCGAGCGGGGTGATCCGCCACTCGCCGACGTGCGTGTGCTGCGCCGCTTTGCGCATGTGCTCGAGCTGGATCTCGAGGCGCTTTGGCGCGCGGTCCGCCAGCGCCATAAGGCCCGGCTCGAGGCCGAGCGCGAGGCTCACGAGGTGTGGCTCGGGAGCTTGTTGCGCAGCGCGCGTGAGGAGGCCGGATTGACGGTCGAGGAGACCATCGAGCGGGCCGGGCTCGAGCCGCGCGGACGCTTCGAGCGGCGCCTCCGGAAGCTCGAAACCGGCGAGTATCGCTTTGCGATGCAAGACGAGCTCGAGGGGCTTTGTGGGGCGCTCGATATCCGGGAGCTCAGGGCCTTCGCCGCGCTCCAGAAGGAGTGTGAGTACTACGACGACCTCGACGGTCGGCCGACCATCGTGCTGCGGCTCGTCCCCGCCTTCTACACCACCAAGACCTATCCAGACCACTTCACCGCCGCAGACGTGCTCGATTTCGCCCGCGAATTCTCGGCCGACAAGGGCCTGAAGGTCTGCGTCGTCATGCAGGACAAGCGCTCCGTCTTTATCGAGCAGGGCGCGTATCATACCGAGACGTGGGAGCCGCCGAGCATGAGCATCGGTGGGCAAAATATCGGCGTGTTGCCGCCGCTGCCGCTTACTTTTGTGCAGGTGGATGAGCAGGAGTGAGCGTGCCTTACCGGCTCGCGGCCTCAACCCCTCCGGTCTTGCGAGACGCGATCGACCGACTCCACTTCGGGTTGGACTGCGCCAGTGGGGGCAAGACAGAGCCTAGCAGTCAGTCCTCGTCTTGTTCGTCCGGGCCGCCGCCGACGGCGCCGTCGTCAGCCTCCTCGAGTATCGTGATATCGCGCCAGGAAGCCGTAAGCATCGCGTCTTGTTGCTCGGCGACTCGTTTAGTTTCGGCTTCGAGTTCCCCGGCGACGTCAGTGGGATCCGCGGGGGCCAATATGGTGCCGGTTACCTCGACGCGCTGGCCCTCCTCGATGTGAATGCGCTCGTCGTACTCGCGCACGATGGCGAAGATTCGGTTGTCGCCGTCGGTCAGCCAAAAGCCGCGGTCGGAGATGACGTCGGCGACCGTCGCTTCGCCGCTCACCGGCACGCCGACGTAGTCGACCGGGGCGAGGAAGACCGCCGCCAAATCTTCGCCTTGCTCGTCGGCGGCCGCCTGCTCGTCGGCGGCTTGCTCATCGGCGGCCTGCTCGTCGGCGGCCTGCTCATCGGCGGCTTGCTCATCGTCACGCAGCGCCTCGACCAGCTCGTCGTCGGCCGGCCGATCGATCTCCTCGAACTCCTCGCGCTCGAGCTCCACCTCGGCCTCTTCGATCTGGCCGTCCTCGCGTTCGACCTCGCGCTCCTCGACTTCCAGACCGGTCGGCTCTTCCGGCTCGTCCTCACAAGCCACCAGCGCCAGTGAAAGCGCGCAGAGCAGGGCGCCGAGCATTCCGAGTCTACCTTCAAGTATATGTCTCATCGCTACTCCATGTGGTTCGTGGCTAGAATTTGGTCGTGCTTCGACCTGCTGTCTAAAAGGTCAGGTAAATCATTAGGTTATCAAGGGTTGCTGCTGGGTTCGGCCGGGGTCAGCGGCCTTCTCGGGGGTATCGTAAGGGAAAGGGGTTCCTCGACGAGGGGCGATTAGCGAGTCCACACCCTCGTCGAAATTATTCCCGCGGCCGAGCTGCGGTCTAAGTGCTTGAGTTCTAAGGCTGAATGTCTGTCTGGGTTGCCTGGGCCAGTCGGCTCTCTCCAAGAAAAACCCAAAAAATACGCAACGATTTACGCCGATCTGCCGAAAACCATAATGAGGGAGGCAAGGGCCTCTGCTCGCAGTTTTCGCATATCACACCAACGTGAGGCAGATAGGAGAATCGAGATGGCTAAGAAGATCCGAAAGAAGCGAGGCGAGGCTCACCGGGCTCGCCGTCGTCGGCGCAAAACGGGCGGCGAGGATATTGTCGAGGTCGGCCGCGGCGAGCATTGCGTGATGACCATCAACCGCCACGATGGCTCGGTGGTCGTCCAGCGCTTTGAGACCCGCGAAGAGGCCGAGGCCCAGCACGCCCGCAACGTCGCCCATGACAAGCCGCTGGTTGGCGTGTCGGAGCTGAACTGACTACGTGGAGATGGAGGGCGTCGAGGTCGTGTGGGCGAGTGTGGCGGTCGACCGGCCGTCGTGCTGAGGACTTCCCCGCCGCACATCGACGTCGGCCATGTCCGTCGAGCGAACGCGAAAAATATCCAGATGCTGCCACTTTGGCTCGTAGAGCAGCGTCGAGTACAGTTCGCGCCTTTCCTGCCACGTCTGAGCCGCCCACAAGATGATCGAGTCGCGGCTCAAAAACGCGCGTCGAAAACCCGTTCGGTTGCCGTTCCACAGAGGTCGGCCCGTGATGCAGCGGTCGAGGGTGCGTTTGATGACCTGCGCCATAACGACGTGAAAGGGCAAGTCGAGCCAGACGATGGCGTCGGCCCGCGTCCAGGCGATGTCGCGGGCGATGGAGTAATTGCCGTCGACGACCCAACGCTGGCCAGCGGTGGCCTCGGCCACCACGCGGCGGAACTCGTCGGTCGGTCGCATCTGCCAGTCGGGCAGCCAGTGGAGCGCGTCGAGCTCGATGTGACGGTTGTCTGTGCGCCAGGCGAGCTTGTCGGCGAGCGTGGATTTGCCCGAGCCGGAGGTGCCGACGACGACGTAGCGGTCGTGGGGGACGCCGCGGTGGTTGTAGAGGTGAGATAGTTGCATTGTTTTTGTGCGTATGGGTTTGGAAATGCCGGACTTGCTGAATTGTGACGCCAGCTATTCGGGGCGCCCTGAATCTGGTTCGGCCCCCGTTGGCAGCGGCGATGATTCGGGTACCAAGGGTGCAGAGAACCCGGGAGGGTCGAAGCCGGTGCCATGATGACGGCGATGGCCAATCGTCTCCGACATGTCCGGGAACGCCTCCGGGTCGAGCGCTGTGAGCCGCTCGGCGGCTTTCTTGGCGTAGCTGTTGAACCAATTGCCGTCGCGCGCCACGTCGAGCGCTTTCTTGTAGCCGAACACGGCTTTGGTCTCGATGGTTTGCGCTTTGTCTTCGAGAAGCCCGTGGTGAGTCTTCTTTTGCTCGGCGTTCAACTTCTCGGGGAGAGGGGCGTGACGAACGGTGTTGGCGAACTCTTCATACTGCCTAGCGATTTTGTACAGCGCGGCGATGGCCCAGTGTGGCCGACGAAAGTTGAGGACATCTTCAAGGACCCGCTGCGCCTTTTCAGCTGCGCGCATTTTCTCGCGTATGAGTGCTTCGAACTCGTCCTCAGAAGCGTCCTCGGTGGTGATACGAGCCATCTCGTCGTAGAGCTTTTCGGCGATCCTGAACTTGGCGCGGGCGGCGGCGTCGCGGCCCCGACTGAGCTGTGCCTGCTCATTCGGCCGCACAGAGCCGTAAACCTCGAGGACCTCGCGAAACTCGGCGAGGGCACGCTTTCGGCTCGCCGCGTCGCCTTGCCGATGGTGATGCTCGGCAATGGCGGCGCGGGCTTCGAGCAGCGCATCGTACTCGGAGGTGTCCTCGAAGCGTTTGAGGATGCGCTCGTACTGCGCCAGGGCCTTCTTGTGCTCGCCCATCTCCTCGTAGAGCCGCGCGATTGCGAATAGCGCCTCGTCGGCCCCGGCAGGCTCTTCGTCGCCCAAATGCTTCAGGTAGGCTTCGTGGTTTTCAATCGCTTGCTCGCGGTCTCCCAGCAGCTCGCGAAACCGCGCGGCCTTTTGGAGCGCCTCTTCGAGCCTGGCCGATCCCTCATCGCCGAGCTGGGCTCGTTTGTGCGCGGCGGCCTCGGCGAATTGCTCGTAGAGTGAGGCTGCTTTCTCGAGTTCCCACAGCTTTTCGTGTTCGCGAGCGCTCGCGAGCTCGTCCTCGGAGGTTTGTTCAGCGCTGGCAGCCTCCGGCTCGCTGTCGTCCTGGGCGACCGCCGGTGCGGCGAGCACGAGGCAAAAGAGCGCGATCGCCGCGCGGTAAAGGATGCTGGGTCTCGTTTCGTTCATCGGTGCCCCCCGCGGAGCTGAAAAGTGTCGCAGTGGCTGAGAACTCCAGCGTAGCAGAGGGGAGCGCCGATGATCTACTGGCCCGTGTCGTGCGCTTCCCGATGCCCGCGAACTCGATTGGGTAGACGGGTGGCACAGTCAGGTCTGGCGCGGTAGTATGTCTCGTCCGAGCCCGCCCAAGATGGGGAGTACGTTTCGATGAGCGAAGAACCAGCCGCCAATCCTTACGCCACGCCCAGCGCGATTCTAGAGGACGAGGAGCCGGAAGAGATAGCAGCCTCTGGTCCGAAGCTCGCATCGCGTTGGTCGCGGCTGGCCGCCACGGTCATCGACTACCTCGTCGTCACCAGCCTGCCGGTGCTGGCCTACGCCTACGGCCCGTACCGCTCGAACTCGCCGCTCGATGTGAGCGACCCGTCGAGCTTCGATTTCGGCGTCATCCTGGGGATGCTTTTCGCGGTCGCGATGCTCCTCTTCAATATCTTCTTGCTGCGCTACAACGGCCAGACCCTCGGCAAGAAGCTGATGGGCATCAAGCTGGTTCGAAGCGACGGGTACTCCTATGTCTCCTTGCCGCGCATCATTGGCCTGCGGTTTCTGCCGGTGGCTCTTGTCAGCCGATGGATTCCGGTGGTGGGCCCGGCTATTTGGGGCGTCGAGGCGCTGACGATCTTCGGCCGCGAGCGCAAATGCATCCACGACTACCTCGCCGACACCATCGTTATCACCGAAGATGGCGCCGACAACGCGCCCGACGACGTGCGAACAGAAGTGCAGGACGAGCGCGAGCCGGCCGGCGACGCTCGAGCGTCGGTCGAGCCGGAGGGCACCCACCTGGTCGTCCTAGCGTCGGTCGACGGCCCCGTCGACGCGGCACATGCCCAGGCCCTGCTTGAGGAGCGGCAGATTCCCAGCCGCCTCGACTTCGACCCGATCACAAGCAACGACCCGCTGCTGGGCACCTCCACCGGCGGAGCGACGCTACTTGTCGCCCCCGAGCACGTCGACGCCGCCGTCGACGCGCTGTCTCGTGGGCTCGAGGAGGCAGACGAGGCGTTGGTCGATTTTGACTGGGATGAAGCCGGGTGGAGTGATGAGTGAGGCCAGCTTGATGTGTAGGGGGGATCGTATTGTCGGCTCTGCAGGCTCGCGGCCAAGTTTTATGGTCTCTCGCGGCGTTTGGGTTGTTGAGCAGCCCCTCCGTCGAGCACTGTACGACGTGCACGGTCAACCCGCACAAGCTCGACACCTCCCCATCGCGCAAAAAAACGCGCGATAGGGAGGAACTTAAAGCCGATCGGCGGCTTGGCTGCTTGCCGTTCGAATCGCGACGCGGCTGCTTTCTGAACCCACTCAAAGCAACCTCTGCGCGATCTAGCAGGGAGTTCCTCCCTTTGGCGCGTTGTTATGCGCCAAGGGGAGGTGCCTTGCGCGTTTTTCGGCGCAAGGCGGAGGGGTTTGCTCAGCAGTCATAGAGCTTCAACATGAGTCCCGCAGTACAGCTTGGACGATGAACGACGGGCCCGGTAGAGTCGACGGTGGGTGCGACAGCGTTAGACTTCCGGTGTAACTTGGATCCTTGTTGCTTTCGCTCAGGGCCTCAGTCCGGCTTGCCGTGACTGCCTTCCCCACCGCCTCTCGTCAAACCGGGCGTGCGGATTTCCCGCTACCGGCTTTCGGTCGAGGTTCACACGTTCGCTGTCAGATCATTTGGACGTGGAGCGTTCTCATACGAGTCACGCCCATCTGTCCAAATACCTTGTCGTCGCTCCAGCGTCGGCCCCGGCTTGTCGTGGTTTTATGACGCTTTGCCAGTACAGCGGCCGCGCGGTCGGCGACATAGTTGTCGATGGCGCGATAAGCCAGGGTCCGTGTGCCGTACGAGAAGTAATTCGCCCAGCCTTCCAGCATGTGGTTGAGCCGAGCTGCAATCCTCTCCCACGGCAGCGGATTTTGCTTGAGCCACCGTTTCACTTTGCGCTTGAGCCGCGCCGTGCTCGTCTTTGACGGCTGGGCCGCAAGGTAGCGGTCTCCGCTTTTGCGGTAGTACTCCCATCCGAATTCGTAGCCCAGAAACTCGAAGTTTTCTTGGTCTACGTCGACGATTCGGGTCTTTTGCTCATTGAGCGTCAGGCCGAGTGCGTCCACGGCCTTCCTGGTAATCTGGAGCGCCTGTCTGGCGCGACCTCGGGTCAGGATGACAAAGTCATCGGCATAATTGACCACTCGGGCCCCCAGCTTCTCATTGAGTCCCTGGAGTCTCCAGAATTTCAGGAAACGATTCATATAGATGTTGGCCAACAGCGGGC
>CAYLTX010000087.1:0-27028 GCA_964386725.1 uncultured Bradymonadales bacterium
CGCCGACGTCGGCTTCAACCGGGCGTCGCTGGGCATCCAGGACACCCAGGAGAAGGTCCAGCGCGCCGTCAACAGGCTCCAGCCGATGTCGATGAATGTCGAGGCGGTCGAGTGGCTGCGCGCCGAGGGCATCGAGTCGGTCAACGTCGACCTGATCTACGGGCTGCCCCACCAGACGCTGAGCTCCTTCGAGCAGACCCTCGACGAGGTGCTCGAGCTGCGCCCGCAGCGTTTTGCCATCTATAGCTACGCGCATGTGCCGTGGGTCAACGCCGCCCAAAAGCATCTCGAGCGCGAGGGCCTGCCGTCGGCCGACCTGAAGCTGCAGCTCCTCAAGCTGGCCATCGAGCGTCTCACAAGCCGGGGCTATGTTTATATCGGCATGGACCACTTCGCGCTGCCCGACGACGAGCTGGCCGTTGCCCGCCGCACGGGCAATCTGCAGCGAAACTTCCAGGGCTATAGCACCTGGGGTGGCACCGACATCATGGCGTACGGATTGTCGGCGATCTCGCAGTCGCGGGATATGTACTTCCAGAACCACAAGGAGCTGGCACTGTATCGCGAGGGGCTCGAGGACGGCGGGTGGCCGGCGTTTCGCGGGGTCGTGCTCGACACCGACGATCTTATTCGGCGCCAGGTCATCATGGAGGTGATGTGCCGCGCCGAGCTCGACTACGCTCAGTCGAGCGAGTCGCTGGGCGTGGACTTCGTCGAATATTTCGCCGGGGAGCTGGCCAGCCTGGATTCCCTGGAGGCCGACGGCCTGGTGGTGCGTCACCCCGACAGGCTCGAGATCACCGACACCGGCCGTCTATTCATCCGCAACATCGCCATGCACTTTGACGCGTACCTCCAGGCCGCACAGGGTCATCAAACCTACTCGAAGACGGTATAGGCTTGGAAGCCGTGGGCAGACGAAATGTTACTTAGAATTCACTTAACCCTCGTTAAATAGATGCTTCACCAATCGCCGGGTCTGTTGTAGCTTGTGCCTCATGAACGCGATTTGAATGGCCTTGACCGCCCGGTCAAAGGCAAGGGTGGCCCAGGCGAGTAGCACGCGCCGGCTCGTCGGGTCCAATTTTGAGTCTTATATTTCGGTGCGAGTGGTTTGCTGGGATTTTCGAATGAAAAGAACGCTGCTCTCTGAGGCAAAAGCTTCCCTGATTGACATGATGAAGACCACGGGGGAGATCTCTGTGGACGATGCTGTCGAGGACCTAGATCTGGCCAAGACGACGATTCGTCAGCACCTCCAGTTGCTCGAGCAATACGGGCTCGTCCAGCGCCGCCAGCAACGCCAGGGGCGGGGACGGCCGCGGATCATGTACAGCCTGACCGACAAGGCCCGTGAGTTCTACCCGAGCTTGGAGAGTGAGCTTCTTTGCGAGCTGGTCGAGTTCTTATTGCAGCAGGGCCATCTGTCGCTGGTCGATAAGTTCTTCCATCGCCACTGGGAGCAGTACGAGCAACGGCTCATCGCACAAATCGAGGCGGCCGGCGGTGATTGGAGAGCGCGCATCGACGTGCTGGGAGCGTTTTTGAGCGAGCAGGGCTTCGTCCCCGAGATCGACCGCAACGCCCAAGAAGACGGCATCCGCCTGTGTAACTGCCCGTATCGTGCCGCGGTCGACGCCACTCGACTGCCGTGTCGGCTCGAGCGCGAGCTCATCGAAAAGCTCACCGGCCGGCGCGCCACGCGCACCGGTTATATGTTGGAGGGCGGCCCGGTGTGCTCTTATGAGTTGGGTGAAGAACTGAGTCAGGAGACTTGACGCAACTGGGCGACCGGGCGTAAGAAGCCGTCCCAAACTGGCCGCGTCGAGGCGACTTGAATGACGCCGAGCGTGCCTAGTGTCATTGTGTGGAAAAGCCCCGCGCAGCCCGCCGCTGTGCCATGGGCGCACCTTGTTTGCCGGCATGGAGACATCCCATGACTTTCGTCATCACCGAGCCCTGCCAGGGCACCTGCGATACGTCTTGTGTAGAAGTTTGCCCCGTCGATTGCATCCACGGTCCCCTGACCGTCGATGAGATTCGCGATATTCAGGCCGCCGGTGACGATGCCCAGCTGGCCGATATTCAGCTCTATATCGATCCGGATATCTGCATCGATTGTGGGGCCTGCGAGCCGGAGTGTCCCGTCGAAGCCATCTTCGAGGAATGGGACGTGCCAGACGAGTGGGAAGAGTTTACCGAGCTCAACGCCGAATTCTTTCAGCAATGAGCTCGACGTTTTTGGCAAGCTCGATCAAGGGGGGGAGAGCTCCCCGGGCTTGCCGAGCACGTCGCAGACCCGCGCGTACATAAAGCGCCCGAAGCTGTCTTCGAAGTAGTTCGGCTCTTGGATATCCGAGTAGCCGACTGGAACCTCGGCGACCGGGCACTCGTCGTCATCGCCGGGGCGTGTGCAGTCGAGCACAAAATTGGCCTCCTTTCCATACGGACCCACGACCACGTCGGTGTCGCCGAGGTTGCTGTGCGCTCGCCTGTCGAGGGTGTGGCTGACCACATCCCACTCGCGATGGTCGGTCGCCTCGCTTAGGCCGAAGAAGACCTGCGCCCCGAAGCGCCCGGCGCCCAATTGCTCGAGAAAGCGCCGATAACTCGGCGGAAACTCGACCCCCAGACGCTCCTCCGCCCGCGCGATTGTCTCGCTGGTGGAGACTCCTCCCGCAAACTCGGCGAGCTCGTCGTTCTCCATGATGAGCCGAATCGCCTCGTCGGTATGATAATAGAGCATCGTCGCCTCCTGGTGTCGCGGTGCCATGCCCCTCGAAAATGCACACCGCATCCGTCCCCTCAACTCCTCGCCAAGTAGGTAAGCAGTGATTCCCCGTTGAGCCGCTGCTGCGGGTTTGGTAATATTTAACCGATAGGTAAATACTTCATCCATCGGCGTCTGGACGGGCCGGCTACGGGGATAGCCGGGCTTAGGTCTGCAGGTAGGGTTTTGGCGGAACGATAAGGTTATGAATAGACACGATTTAAAGCTTTTTATTGGGGGATTCTTCATCGTTGCGCTGGGACTGTATGCGGGGTGTGGTGACTCGGAGGTGCAGCACACCAACAACAACCAGGCTGCTCCGAACGATGGCGGCGATGCCGAATTGGACGCAATCGGTCACTCCGACGCCGACGACGAGCCCGATGGCTCGGAGACCCCCGACGCCGAAGAGGAGCCCGATTGTGAAGAGGGCGACCTGAGCAGGTGTGAGCCGCAGCCCAACGCCCACGCGGCGTCATGTGTCGAAGACGAATGTGTCTACGAGTGCGACCAGGGCTACTCAGACGACGACGGCGATCTCGGTGAAGTGGACGGCAACGGCTGCGAGGGCGGCTGTGTGGAGTCCAACGAGGTTTGCGACGGTGTGGACAACGATTGCGATGGCGAGGTCGACGAGGGGTGCCCCTGCGACGATGGTGATACCTTTGATTGCTATACGGGCCCGGCGGATACCGAGTCGGTGGGGGCCTGCGCCCTGGGCATCCAGCGTTGTGAAGACGGCGTCATGTCCGAGTGCCAGGACGAGGTCCTGCCGACCAGCGAAGTATGCGATGGCGAGGACAATAACTGCGACGGCTCGGTCGACGAGGGTGTCAAAGACACCTTCTACGCGGACGCCGACGGCGACGGGTTCGGCGATCCAGACGACACGACCGAGGCGTGCACCGCGCCCGACGGCTATGTCGACAATAGCGACGATTGCGACGACACCGACGCCGACGTCCACCCGGACGCCACCGAGGTGTGCAACGAGATCGATGACAATTGTGACGGCTCGGTCGACGAGGGCGTCGAAGATACCTTTTATGCCGACGCCGACGGCGACGGCTTCGGCGATCCGAACGATACGACCCAGGCGTGCAGCGCGCCCGGCGGATATGTCGCCAACAGCGACGACTGCGACGACTCCGACGACGGGATCAACCCGGACGCCTCGGAGACGTGCAACGGCGTCGACGATGACTGCGACGGGGACGTCGACGAGGGGATCGGCGATACCTACTATGCCGACGACGACGCAGACGGCTACGGCGACGCCAATGACACCACTCAGGCGTGCAGCGCGCCCAGCGGCTATGTCGCCAACAGCGACGACTGCAACGACAACAACGCTGCGATCAACCCGGGGGCCGACGAGGTCTGCAACGGCACCGACGACGATTGTGATAGCTATGTCGATGAGGACGTCGAGACGCGCTACTACTACGACAGCGACGACGACGGATATGGAGTGAGCAATAATTACCAGGATCGGTGCAGCCAATCAGGTCTGTACCGCGCCACTCAGGACGGCGACTGCGACGACTCGGACGCCAGTGTCTACCCAGGTGCCCCCGAGGTCTGTGACGGCCAGGACAACGACTGCGACGGCGATGTCGACGAGGGCGTCACGGATACCTTCTACCGAGACAGCGATGGCGATGGGTACGGCGACCCCAGCACAACCACCGAGGCGTGCAGCGCGCCGTCGGGCTACGTCAGCGACGACACCGACTGTGACGACACCGATGACATGGTCAACCCCGGCGCGCCGGAGGTGTGTTTCAACAGCACCGACAACGACTGTGATGGGCAAGTTGCCTGCGCTGACTCGGATTGCGACGGTGCGACTTGCGACGACGGAGGCCAACTGGGCACGTGCAGCAACGGCCACTGTCTGACCCCCTCGAGTTGTTCGAGTGACGCTGATTGTGCGATCGACGAGCACTGCCAGAGTTGCTCGGGTGGCAACGTGTGTTGCCCGGATAATCAACTATGTCTGTGCGAGGCCAAGTAGCCGCTCACGCAGCGCCGGGGGAACAGGCCCCCGGCTTGATGCGTTCGTTTGGTAGACAGATCCGTTGTGCAGGTATTTAAGTGAGTCATTCCCAACCCGACATTCTCTTGTTGCAGGCCCGCCAGCCCGGCGACGCCATGCTCGACCACGAGCTGCAGTGTTTCGCCAGCCGCTGCGGCCTCGCGCCCGAGGCCTTCGAATCGGTCAATATGGTCGACGAGCCGCTGGACACCCATCTACTCGCCGGCGTCGACGCGGTCATGGTCGGTGGGGCCGGGGAGTTTTCGGTCGCCAAGGGGGGCTTCGAGTGGCACCAGTCATTGCTCGATCTGATGAAGAGCATCGCCCGAAAAAAGATGCCCATGTTCGGCTCGTGCTTCGGCTTTCAGGCGATCGTCCAGGCCTTCGGCGGCTGCGTGGAGACGCGCCCCGACATGGGCGAGGTGGGCACCTACGAGGTCCGATTGACCGACGAGGGCCGACAAGATCCGATCTTCGGCGCGCACCCGGACAGCTTCGACGCTCAATTCGGCCACAACGACTCGGTGATCGAGCTGCCCGATGAATTCGTCTGGCTGGCCAGCTCCAAGCGCTGCGACTATCAGGCGATCCGCTTTCGCGACGCGCCGATCGTGGCCACTCAATTCCACCCGGAGCTATGCGCGGAAGATAATATGCAGCGCTATATCGCGTACCTAAAAAATTACGAGGCGGGCGCGCTCGACGCCAAACAGGCCGAACACAAGGCCAGACAGATGCATCGGCCCAGCCCTCACGCCAGCCACCTGCTGCGCGAATTCGTCGACGAATTGCTGCGTTGAGCCTGTCGCGCCGCGGCGCCGATCGTTGCAGCACACCCTCCTTCGAGCCGTCACCCGGCCCCGTGCGCGCCGCGGTTCCTCCGAGCAGAACCAACACACAAATCCCGAGATCGCCGCAGGTTGTCGCCGCTGAGCATCCTCCAACGCGGTGTTAGTCGACGATCGGAACAACTCTTGCTATACAACAGCCCGAACCGTTCCGAATGACCTGGAAGTCGAGGGATTAAACAATGAAACGACTGATGAATCTGACAGGGGCACTCGTGCTCGCTGTCGCAGCAATCACTACCTTGGGCGCCTGCGCTCAGGATGTTGAAGATATCGACCGTACTCAGCCCAATGCACTCAAAAAGGCTGATTTCGAGGACTCCGAGTGGTACTACCAGCGCACCGTGGTCGACGTCCCGGCGTCTGATGGCTTTACGTTCGTTGGAAATACCGACCACCAGGGGATGACCAAGATCGAATGGGACATCGAGGAGAACTTCCTCTATGGCCGCCGTACCACCGAACTCATCGAAGGGGCGACCCGCGATGAGATGACCGAGGAAGATGAGCAGGGCGAGGTCGTCGCGGCCTACCGCATCCTGAGTCACTTCGACATCCAGCGCCAATACAACCCGCAGACCGGCGAGCAGACCAACGTCATCGTCGAGAACCGCAGCGACCGCCACTGGGCGGATCGCGAGTTCATGCGCGTGGATTGGTCGGTCAACCTGGTGACCAACTACTCGCTGGACTTCGAGCGTCAGTCCATCGAGCCGGTTCCCTACTACGTCCAAGACGATAGTGGGCAATCGCGCGATGCTCCGCTCTTTGACTACGAGTCGACCAATGAAGGCGACCAGCTCGCCTACTTCGACGTCACCAACAGGATCCACGCCCGCGCCGGCACGGTCGAATATCCCGGTTACGGTCAGATCCCGACCTGCTGGCTATTTGGCGGCGAGTTCAAGGAATGTGGCGCCTCCGAATACGCCATCCGCAACAGCTTCAAGCGCATCGATCCGGACCACGAATACGTGCCCATGCCCTACAAGGGCAAAGAGACCGAGGTGTTCGGTTTCTTCACCACGGAACGGATGGTCTACGACAACAAAGAGAGCATCCGCTATCAGCGCAAAAAGCGTTATCTGAACCGGCACAATCTGTGGGAGACCTGGTACGCCGAAGACGGCAGCCTGCTCGATCCTTCGGAGCGTGAGCTTCGCCCGATCGTCTATCATGTCAACGTGGACATGCCCGACGACCTGGTCGAGATCTCCCAGAAGGTCGCTGACCAGTGGAACGAGATCTATAACGACGTCGTCGAGGCTCAAGGCTACGAGCTGGCCGACGGCGAGCGCACCTTCATTTTGTGCCCGAATAACCCCATCGAAGAGGGCGATCCGGCGGAATGTGGTGAGCCCGGTGAGTCGCCCCGACTCGGCGATATCCGCTACTCGTTCATGGCCTACGTCCCCGAATTCATGGACTACGGTCTGTTGGGCCTGGGGCCGGCCAATAACGACCCGGAGACCGGTGAGATCATCAGCGGCATGGCTTATGTCTACCACTGGAACGACATCGGCGCTTACCGCACCCAAGAGATGGTCGAGCTGCTCAACGGCACTCGGGAGCCCGATCAGTACGTCGAAGGCCTCGACCTGACCTCGTGGATCGAACAGGTCGACAATCCGCAGTCCTCGCCCAGGCGCACCGTCGACCTGCAGCAAAACGAGCCCTTCGTTCAGGACCTCGCCACCCGTTATAAGGGCGAGCGGATGGCGATTACCGCCGAAGACGAGCGCAAGCAACGCGAAGAAGGCTTCGACGCCTTCATCGAGGATAAGCTCGATACGCTGTACAGGCGCAGCAACCTCAACGGTGAGAACCGTGCTCCCGAGGGCCGGCTCAGCCAGCTCGAGGGCTCCTATATCGAAGACCTGATGGTCAACGATGAGATCCTGGCGGCGACCGGCCACGATCCCAATACCGAGGTGACCGACTACGATATGAAGATGGCCAGCGTCGTGCGCGGCGGATTCGCCAAGCAGGCTCAGGTGCGCGCCGAGCTTCGCGAGAAGTTCGCCGCCGAGCGCAATATGTACCTGCCGGAGATGGCCGACGACGCGCTCATGGGCCTCGCCGAAGAACTCAAAGACGAGGACATGAACTCCGAAGAGGTCTACAACACCATTCGCGAGGCGGTCTACACCGCCGTGCTCGCTCACGAGGTGGGTCACTCGCTGGGTCTGATGCACAACTTCGCCGGCTCTGAGGATGCCGTCAACTACCACGACGAGTACTGGCATATTCGCGACGACGGCAACGTCGGCCCGCGCCTCGAAGACCCGATCACCGAAGACGAGATCAACGCCAAGATCTACAACGAGGCGTATAGCTCGATCATGGACTACGCCGGCCGCTACACCATCGACGGCCAGGGCGTGGGCAAATACGACCGCGCCGCGATGCTGTACGGCTACGCAGGTAAAGTCGAGGTCTTCAAAGACCGCGGCGGCGTCGAGCACACTACCTTCCGCGACTGGTTCGAGCAGCGCGGCGAAATCCTGAACTTCGGCCAATTCCGACCCACGGCCACCCATTATACGACCCTGTATAATGAGATGGGCGAGCTTTTATACAGCGATGACAACCGCATGCTCGTGGACGTCGCTGACCTGAAGGTCGACGAGCATGGCAGCCGCGATTGGTCGACGGCGGTCGTCGGCGAGGAAGAGTTCTCGCGCGTCCCGTATATCTATTGCTCGCACGCCAACTACAACCTCGGCGATAGCTGCCTGACGCGCGACCACGGCGCCGACAGCTACGAGCGTATGAAGAATATGCTCGACGACCTGAACACCTGGTATATCTCCAGGTCGTTCCCCCGTGGCGCCATCGGACGAAACTACTGGAACTATGTCGGCGCCAATTACGGCCGTATCTACAATCGGATCAAGCGTTGGCACGATCTGTACGGCCTTTACGCCGAGCTGCTGCCGCAATTCTATTCGGAATCTCGCGTCGAGAGCTTCTTCACCGACCCGGTCAACGGCTGGGGAGGCAAAAGTTGGGCGGTCAAGAACGCATTCAACTATCTGATGCAGACACTAATGACCCCCGACGTCGGCCAATACCAGGAGCGTGAGCTCGTCGATGGCACGACGCTGCTGACCGACCCGATGACGGCCGTCGATGCCGAACTCGACGTCACTCAGGGACGCTACTACGCCACGAGCTGGAGCCGGGGCGAGGACGGCACCCGAGAGTGTGGTTATTTCTGGTCGGAATGCCTCAACCACGTCGGCTTTTACCTCGACAAGATCATGGCCATCGAGGCGCTGACCGATACCTCCACGAACTTCGTGGCCCGGGCTACCCCCGAGGATATCCGGGAATGGGAGGTCGGCTATTTCAACACCTTCGGTGACCAACTCCTCGAGCTCAACGACGCGCTGATGCGTGAGAACTACGAGAAGGTCGGCCCGTATCTCAATGACGATGGTGAGATGGAGTTCCCGGACTATGCCGGCGACCTGGAGGCGGTCCATGACGACGTCATCGATCCCTACACCACGTTCACCATCCAGCTGTACTGGCAGGTGCTCGGCCAGGCCCGCTTCCCGGATAGCTACGACCACAGCTTCCTGGAAACCTCCAGGCTGTGGATTCGCGGCATGGGCAACGCCCCCGAGATCCAGGAAGATTATCTGGTCACCTTCAAGGATCCGTGGAGCGGCTACGTATACGAAGCGTCCAACAACGGCGACGAGTACAGCGCGGCCGAAGGCGTCATCAACCGCGCCAATATGTTGTTGCGCATGACCGACAAGTGCGACGACGACGGCTCGACGCCGGAAGTGGTCGACGACTGCGAGGCGGGCATCGACGAGGCCACGCAGGCGGAAGCGGAGCGCGAGCTTCGCGACTATATGGAGCTGATGAAGGCCATCGCCTACATCACGCCGGTGTTCTCCCACGGCAACCCCTACTCGCCCTGAGTCCCAGCCGGGCCGTCGCCTCATCGCGGCGGCCCGGCGTCACACAACTAGCCTCAGGGCTCGACCGACACAAAAAGCCCCTGCCGGTAGTCGCCGGCAGGGGCTTTTGTGATCGAGGCCGAGGGCGTCGAGGATGATTTATTCGAACATGTCGCTCATCGCGAAAAAGGCCAGCTTCTCATTGGAGGCGCGCAGCCGGTCGGCCAGCGTGTTGACGAACGAGGTCAAAATCTCGATGCCGACGGCTTGATTGTCGGCCAAGAGCCCTTGGAAGTCTGCTCGGCTTAGCGTGGCGAGCTTGACGGGAGATTCGGTGATCGCGGTGGCGCTGCGCACCGGCGAGTCGCCGACCAGCGACATCTCGCCGAAGTAGGCGCCCTGGTCGAGGAAGGCGAGCGCCTCTTCGCCGACCCCGGGGATGTCTTTGGAGATGCGCACCTCGCCGCGCATGATCATATACATGGCCGCGCCGGCGTCGCCCTCCTCGAAGATGCGAGCCGACGGGGGATGCTCCTCGAAGGTCGTCAGCGCGGCGACTTCTCTGAGCGCATCGTCGCTGAGCTTGGAGAACAGCTCGATGTCGCGAAGCATCGACAGATCCAAGAATTGCCAATTCATCGCACAACCTCATTCATTGGGCTTCGTGAGGCGCCTGGTCGGTCCGAAACACCAGGTCCCACAGTCGGGTGGAGACGCCGAAGCGCAGCTCCGAATAATCATCGACAAAGTGGTGGCTGACGTGGTGCTTCTTGAGCCGCTGCAGCCAGCGAAAGCCCGCTCGACGATGATGGACGTGGTAATGGATGACATCATAGCACATGTATCCGAAGACGAAACCGGCGTGAAATGCCCACCCATAGGTGCCCAAGAGGGTCGTCCAGGTGAATAAGAAGACAAAGAACAGCCCGATGCTCACCGGCGGCGGCATCACCAGCCTGTATTTGTCATGGGGCCAGTCGTGGTGGACGCCGTGCAAGAAGAAGTGCATCGTCTCGCCCCAATCCGTATCGGGCACCCAGTGAAAGAGGGTGCGGTGGAGCCAATACTCCACGAAGGTCCACGCCAGCACGCCGGCCAGCGCCAGACCAAGCGATGCCCCCAGGCCCACCTGAGCGTGCGTGAGGCTGTACCACAGCAGCAACGCCGAGGCGGGCACGTACAGCAGCGGCACGACGACCCAGGGCGTGCGCGAGAGCCCGTCGAGCAGGTCGTTGTCGAAGATGCGCGGCGATTCGGGTGATTCTTCAATCAGAAGCATCGAACTCCTCCCCATCTCGGTGTCTCAGGCGTACTCGGCCGCTGTGATGGCCGTTACGCGTGCTGCATGAAAGGTAAACATTGTGGCGCGAATGCCAGATATGGGCAGCCGCGCGTTAGCGCTGCAGCGGGAGGCTCTGGCCTAAATCCGGTCGAGGACCTATGGTGGTCCAAACGCTGGCGATGTCGTCACCCGACGATCTCCAGCGCTCAACGGTGGGTGTGAGCAAGGCTCACGCCGTGTCCGAGCCCACCCGGGATTTGTAGTGTGGGATGGAATCGAGAAGTGAGCACCTCGTCGAAGATCAATCCACCACGAGAATACCGCGAGCCGGCCGCTCTGAGCGGTCCCGTGGTAGTCTTTCAATGGTCGGCCGAGAAGGGATGGCCGGTCGAGTACGTCTCCGGCAATGTCGCAGAGGTGCTCGGCTACGCCCCAGATCAATTCCTCAGCGGCGAGCTGCTCTATAACGATATTATTCATCCCGACGATCGTGCCCGCGTCGAGCGCGAATGCAATCGCTATCTCGAGAGCGGAGCCTCCCACGGCATCCACTTCCATTACAGGGTCGAGCGCGCCGACGGCGAGCTGCTCTACGTCGACGAGGCGACCAGCATCGTGCGCGATGAGCGCGGCGAAGCCACCTGCTTTGTCGGCCACGTCATCGATGTCAGCGCGCGCCGCCACACCGAAGAGGTGCTGCGCCACGAGCGCTCTTGGCTAGAATCGCTTATCCAGGCGATGCCCGACGGCATTTTATTTCGTGACGGTGAGGGACAATGGCTGCTGGCCAACGACTACACCCTGGAGTTCTTGGGCCTCGAGGAGGTCGACTATCAGGGCAAGACCGCCGAGGAGTTGGCAGAGCTCGGCGATAATGGTCGTGTGGCCAATTGGGATTGCCAACGTACCGACCAGCGGGCCTGGGACAGCGGAGAGCCGATCTCCTTCGAGCAACAAGTGCTCGGCCGCGACGGCCGGTCCCATACCTTCGACATGATCAAGGTGCCCGTCTACGAGCCCGACGGCAGCCGAAAGGGGCTGTTGGTGGTCGCCCGTGACATCACCGAGCGCAAGCGACTCCAGCAGCTCAAGGAGGAGTTTGTCTCCATCGTCAGCCACGAGCTTCGCACCCCGCTGACCCCGATTACCGGTGTTCTGACCCTTTTATCGGGCGGCGCAGGCGGTGAGCTGCCCGCCCGACTCGAAAAGATGATCGAACTGGCGCTTCGCAACAGCCACCGGCTTTTGTATCTGATCGACGATCTGCTCGACATTCAAAAAATGTCCAGCGGGCAGATGGACTTCGAAATCCGCGAGCTCGAGCTCGCCAAAGTGGTGCGCGAATCGCTGCGCATCAATATTGGATTGGAGCATCAAAACGGGGTCAAATTTGCCTTCGACGACCCCGACGCCGACATCTTTGTCAAAGCGGATAAAGGCCGGCTCATCCAGGTGATGACCAACCTGCTGTCGAACGCGGCGAAGTTCTCCCCGCCCAATAGTGTCGTCGATATCCGTATCGAGTGCGTCGACGAGCAGGTGGCCCGCGTGTCGGTCACCGACAAGGGCCCGGGCATCCCGGAGAGCTTTCGGCTGCGTGTCTTCGACAAATTCGCCCAGGCCGACTCTTCGTCGACCCGCAAACACGGCGGCACCGGCCTGGGGCTGACCATCGCCAAGTCGATCGTCGAGCGCCTCGGCGGTGAGATCGGTTTCGAGACCGAGGTCGGTGAAGGTACCTCCTTTTACTTCGAGTTGCCTAGCAATCGCGCATAGAGCGGCGGTTTCTTTATAAAGCCAAGGGGTTGTGGGGTTGGCGTGTCTTCGCTCGCCCCTAATTTTAGAGTCCAGAGGTATCTTCGGCGAACTATCCGCCGGAGCAGCCAGACGTTCCCTGCAGTCCCATTCGGCCGCGCATATCGGGCCGGCTGGGGGGTAAGATATCCAAGAGTTGAGGAGCAACATGAATTCAATTCAACGATTTGGAACGGGTCTGCTCGTATTGCTCTTTGCGCTCGGAAGCGTGGTCGCCTGTGACCGATCGGCGGCTGAACGCGACCAGGACCGTCAGACGCAGACCGAGGCCGAGCGGGAAGCTGAGGAGGCCGCCGAGGAGACCGAAGAGGCCGCCGAGGAGACCGAAGAGGCCGCCGAGGAGACCGAAGAAGGCGCCGAGGAGACTGAAGGGGCAGTCGATGAGGCAGCCGAGGAGACCGAGGAAGCCCTCGAGGAGACCGAGGAGGCCGCCGAAGAGGGGGCCGATGAGACCGGAGAGTGGATCGAAGGTGCCGCCGAGGACACCGAGGAATTTGCCGGTGAGGCGGCCGAAGAGACCGGAGAATTCGCCGAGGACGTCGCCGAAGGCACCGCCGCCGTGGCGAGCGATGTCGCAGACGAGGTCTACGAATTCGCCGAAGACACCGAGCGGCGCCTCGAGGAGACGTTCACCGGCGGCGGGCCGGTCATTCGCCACTCGCACCGAGAGCTGCACAATGTCGACCGCGAGATGAGCACCTATGAGGTCGCCATCGAGGAGAGCCCCGAGCAGCTCGAAGCCGAAGACCGCGAGCACCTCGCTCAGCTTCGCCGCAAGACCAACGAGCTCAAGCAAGAACAACAGCGCATCAACCAGCTCGAGGGCGAGGAGTTCAAAGACGCTCAGATCGAATTCGCCCGCGAAGTCGACGCCCTCGAGGACAGCTGGGAAGATCTCGAGGACAACCTCGACGACACCCTCGAGCAAGAGGAGATCGAATAGCGCCTCGTAGTCGTAGACAGTCTGGTGACTCGCTTTGTGCTCGGCTTGCCGGCGATACTGGTTGCCGACGATACCGGGTTTTTGAGCGGGTGATCGGCTCGTCTTCGAGCGCGGACTGGCCGCGCTCGACGCGTGCCCGTTCGAGATAAGAGATATGTCAACGACTGCGGACAGTGTGGAGCGGCCCTGGTGGTCGAGCAAATATGCGCGCCTCGGCGCCGTCGCGTTGATCCTCGGGGTGATCGTCGCGCTCTTCGCTCTCTTTCCGGTCGTCGACTATATCGACGACTTCATCCACTGGGTGCACGGCTTCGACGAATGGGCGGGGGTGGTCTTTGGCAGCGCCTATGTGGTCGCCACCGTCGCGCTGGTACCCGGCACGCCGATCACGGTGGTCGCCGGGTTCGCCTTCGGGCTCTTCTGGGGGGCGATCATCGTTCACGCCGGCAGCACGCTCAGCGCAGCCATCTCCTTTATCATCGGCCGGTTCGTCGCCCGTGACTGGGTCGCCGAGCGTATCGAGGAGTATCCGAGGTTCGACGCTACCTTTCGAGCCATCGACAAGGATGCGTTCAAGGTCATCGCGCTGGCGCGCATGGTGCCCGTCTTTCCGTTCAGCGTGCTCAATTACGGCTTTGCGGTCACCGGCGTGTCGTTCTGGCGGTATATCACGGCCTCGTTCATCGGCATGATACCGGCCACCCTGGTGTATGTGTATATGGGCACGATTGCGGGCAACCTGGCGCGCGTGATCGCCGGCGACGCCCAGCTGACACCGCTGCAGGACGCGCTCTTTGTGATGGGCGGCATCGCGGCGGTCGCGATCACCGTGTTGCTGACCCGGCGGGCGCGCTCGGAGCTGGACAAGATCGCAGCGGAGGCCCAACAGGAGGCGGTCGAGCACGACGAGATCCACGTCGAGGAGATCCCGGTCCCCGAGATGCTTCCCGACGACGCGCATAACCGGCGTCTGCTCGACAACGTCCACCCGCGCGACTGGACGAACCCGCTACCCACCGGCGGCTACAACCTGGTGGTCATCGGCGCGGGCACCGGCGGGCTGGTCAGCGCGGCCGGCGCGGCGGGACTCGGGGCGAAGGTCGCCCTCGTCGAGCGCCACCTGATGGGTGGCGACTGCCTCAACCACGGCTGCGTGCCCTCCAAGGCGCTGCTCCGGGCGGCGCGAGCGGTCGCAGACGTGCGCCGAGCCGGCGAGTTCGGCATCCGCGTCGCCGGCGAGCCCACCGTCGACTTCGCCGCGATCATGGAACGTATGCGCAGGCTGCGCGCCGACATCAGCGAAGATGACTCCGCCGAGCGCTTCGACAAGCTCGGCGTCGACGTCTACCTGGGCCACGCGCGCTTTGTCGCCCCCGACGCCGTCGAGGTGGGCGGGCAGACGCTGGCCTTCAACAGGGCGATCATCGCCACCGGCGCGCACCCGAGGGTGCCGCCGATCGACGGCTTGGAAGAGGCGGGCTTTTTGACCAACGAGACGATCTTTACGCTCACCGAGCTCCCCGAGCGGCTGGCTGTCCTCGGCGGAGGCCCCATCGGCGCCGAGCTCGCCCAGGCGTTTAGCTGCTTCGGCTCGCAGGTGGTGCTGCTAGAGATGGAGGAGCAGATTTTGCCCCGTGAGGCCCCCAAGGCGGCCGCCATCGTCGAGCGTGCGCTGCGCGACGACGGGGTCGATATGCGTCTGGGCGCCGAGGTCAGCGCGGTGCGCAGGGGGGACGAACAAGACTCGACGAAGGTCGTCGAATTCCAACAAGACGGCCAGACCGACCACATCGAGGTCGACGAGATCCTCCTGTCCTTCGGCCGCCAGCCCAACGTCGACGGGCTCGGCCTCCACGCCGCCGAGGTCGATCACGACTCCAGAACCGGCGTGCACGTCGACGACAGGCTCCGGACCTCCAACAAAAAGATCTACGCGGTCGGCGACGTCGCCTCGCGCTACAACTTCACCCACCTCGCCGACGCCATGGCCCGCATGGCGCTCAAAAACGCGCTGTTCTTCGGCCGCGACAAGATGAGCTCATTGGTCATCCCGTGGGTGACCTATACCGACCCCGAGATCGCCCACGTCGGCCTCTACGAGCACGAGGCGACCGAGCAGGGCTACGAGGTCGACACCTTCGTCGAACGCTTCGACGACCTCGACCGCGCGGTCGTGTCCGGGCATACCGCCGGCCTGCTCGAGGTCCACGTCGACCACAAAACTGGCGAGCTCTTGGGCGCCACGATGGTCGCCCGCCACGCCGGCGATATGATCTCCGAGCTCACCCTGGCCATGCAGGCCGACCTCGACCTGTCCGACATCGCCGACACCATCCACCCGTACCCCACCGAATCCGAGGCCATCAAACACCTCGCCGACGACTACAACCGCACCCGCCTCAAGGGCTGGATGCGCTCGGTCCTGGAGACGTATTTTGCGTGGAAGTGTTGAAGCGGCTGTGCGTTCAGGTCCCCCCAAACCCGAGGTTTATTGCTGGCAGTCCCCTGAACCGTTGTTCTGGATTCTTACCTCCTCGTCGGCCACTCCCAAACGTTCCACGAGTTGTTCAGCCTGGCAGGTCGGTAACTTGGGGTTGTCTATGATCGTCACACCTTCAAGAGACTCGAGCCCTTGCAAAGCTTCGATGCTTGTCAGGCTGTCGTTCAATTCGATCGTCAAATAGCGGACTTCTTCGAGTGATTGGAGACCTTGGAGACTCCGGAGACCGCCCATGTCACGAATATATATATCTTGGCCCACCTGTTTTAGAGACTCCAGTTCCGAGACATCGCGCAGATTCGAGCTGGTTTGAAGTCTCAAATTTCGCTCAATACGAGTCAGGTCCTGAAGACCGTCCAGTGAGACGACGCCTGAGTCTTCCACGGTGAGACCGTATGTCTCCTGAAGCCCGTTCAGCATGCGTAAGTCGGTGACGGCGCTGGAATTAGTGACACTGATCCCATTTGACTTACGGCAGGTGGATTCGCAGAAACGTTCGAGATCTCCGTAGGATTCGCGATTATCATCATAGTCCAGCGAGATCCGAAGACTTTCCTCAGTACAGTCGTCGAAAGACTCCATTTCGAGCCGAGGGCAGTCGACGTCGTCGAGCCAGTAGTCGGTCGAATTATTGGTGTCCTCGACGGGCGCGGGATCGTCACCGCAGCCGACGGCGAGCAGAGAAATTAGCAAAAGGGGGAGCAATATTGGCTGCATAGAAGGGCGTAACATATCAACTCTTTGTCAAGACCATAAGGTTTTCACAACCTCACGCCGAACTTTGATACAGCTCGGCGTGAGGTCATATCTCGCGAACACTATCGCCAGGCGCGGCGAACCCGCCGCGCCTGGTGCATTAGTCAGTTGGTCTGATCGTAGGCGTAACAGACCGCCGTCGCGTTGACCGGCTTGCGCTTGATACATGGACCGTCGCTGAAGGCGTCCCAGCCCTTTTGGTCGGTGCAGAGGCCCTGCACGCCGACGACCCAGTAGCCGTCCTCCTTATAGACCTTGGCCCACTCGTCCTTGCCGTCGAACTCGCCGCCGACTTTGTGGAGATAGCAGATGCCTTCGCCGGTACGGATGAGTTGCTTCTTTACGACCTTTTGTTTGGGCTTCGATGCTGTCGAAACTGTCTGAGCCTGGCCGATGCTGCCGCCTCTCGAAATCGTTCCATTCGCTGGCTCATCGAGTCCGAATGCGTACCCATAGGCGGTCAGGCCACCCGCGTTTGAGCTAGCAACCAACTCTCGCGGGGAATTTTTGCGATCGGCTTTTCCGTATTCGCTGGCGCTCGCGAAATTTCCACGAACACCGCCAAGCGAGGTGGCGTATTTGTCCGCGACCGGATTACCGGAGGCATCCTCGAAGGGGGCTGTCGAGGTTGCGTTATTGGTGCTGGCCAAGACGTCGGGATGCGCGGTCCACGAGCTATCTGTATTGTCGTAGAAATAGCTCGTCCGCGTACACCACATATGGCCGGTCAGCTTTTGCCAGTTCTCGTCGGTGCGCGACGAATCGACGTCCAGCAACCAGTCGCCGTTCGAGGTTTGCACCACCGCGGCCCACTCATCAGTCGAAGCCATCTCGCCGCTGATCCCGGCGAACGTGCACAGTCGGTTGTCGGTGTCTTCGATCGTTTCCCTGCGCTCGTACTGGTCGACCTGGCGTGCAAACGACACGCGCTGACTTGCCGGTAGATCCGCCTTGGGCTGGACCGCGTCGGGACGGTCATTGAAGGCAGCGGCGAGGTTTGCACGGGTGCATTGGACGCGGTCGACCGACGAGTCGTGGTCACACTTGGTCGGGTCCTCTACCCTGGTCTGCGTGTGCCTGATAGCCATGTCCGATCTCGATTTCCTCGCTCACGACCTGGTCGGTGGAACTCATTTGAGTGGTTGTGCGAAGCGAGTCGTCAGCCGCGGCCTCCCCCCCGATTCCTGCGATCCGCAGGCACCGGCAAGGGTGGCCAGCGCGGCCACTGATGAGAATAATACTGCTTTGATTCCGCTAGACATCATAAATTTCCTATCGTCTCAATTAAACGAAATGAGTGGGTGAACTCGCCCAGTAGAGCTGAACGCCAGCTCGCAAGACCAAGAGACCGCCTGGGTACGAGTAACCGTGAATAGAATTGAACTGGCCCCCACTGATATGGCGGATGATGAATCGAGTACAGGTTAGTGTTCGCGTCGATTGTAGTCAAGCGGTCGTGTCGTTTGCTTCCGTTTCTGTGATTTTTTGTGGGTATTATGCCGTTTTTGCTGTTTTTAGATGGTGTTTGGTTGGGTTTGGGGCTACAAATGACGCTTTGTGGTCATGTGTTTGGTCAACCTTTGGATGTGGTGTTGTCGATCGGGCCACGCGCGCGACTGCGCCTATTGGAGGATTGATAAATTGAGGTTCGGCTCTCTGAGGGGGGCCGAAAATTCGACCCTGAACTGATCCAGATCATTCGCGCCCGCCTCATTCGTGCGATCTTTGAGTGTAGGTTCGCTCATGGTGAGTAGAAGCGGCTTTGGCGAGATGGAGGTGCGCGGTGGCTTTTGGTGAATTATCGATGCTTCAGGTGACCGAGGGCGCTCAGGAGAGCGTGCGCCGCGGCGAGTGGATGCGAGTGCTGAGCGAGGCGGTCGGTCAGCTCGATGATTGGGAGGACGAGTGGCCCGGCTTCGAGCAACGGCTGGGCGTGGACTCCGACGACGCCGCCCGGGCCATCTCGAAGCTGGCCGGCCGGCTCGAGCAGAACCTGCCGTATTTCCACCCGCTGTATGCCGGCCACATGCTCAAGCCGCCGCATCCGGTCGCCTGGGCGGCCTATGCGCTGACGATGCTGGTCAACCCGAATAACCAGACCCGCGAGGTCGGGGAGGCGACCACCGAGATGGAACTCGAGGTCGTCGACCGCCTGGCGAAGATGCTCGGCTTCTCGGACGGCTACCTCGGCCACCTGACCACCAGCGGCACCATCGCCAACCTCGAGGCGATGTGGGTCGCCCGCGAAACTCACCCCCACAAAGCGATCGCGTGCAGCAAGGCCGCTCATTATAATTACTCCCGGATTGCCAACCTGCTGGGCGTGCGCCTGGTCAGCGTGCCCACCCGCGCCGACGAGACCATCAACGCCCAAGCGCTGGCCGAGGTGCTCGCCGGTGAGGACGTGGGCACCGTGGTGGTCACCCTCGGCACGACCGGCCTGGGCGTGGTCGACCCTCTCGACGAGGTCCTCGAGGTCGTCCGAGAGCATCGCCGCGCCTCATCATCCGACACGACGAGCGGCCCGGTTCGCATCCACGTCGACGCAGCTTATGGCGGGTTCTTTGCGCTGTTGGCCGAAGGCGAGCACCCGGAGGTCGACGCCCAGCCGTTCTCTGCGCTGAGCGACGTCGACAGCATCACCATCGATCCGCACAAGCACGGCCTGCAGCCCTATGGGTGCGGGTGTATCCTATTTCGCGACGGGCAGGTCGCGACCCATTATGACCACGACAGCCCCTATACCTATCTGGAGCGTGACTCGCTGCATATGGGCCAGATTCAACTGGAATGCTCGCGCTCGGGCGCCGCGGCGGCCGCGCTGTGGGCGACGCTCGAGGCGCTCCCGCTCGAGCGCGATCGCGGGCTGGGCCCGATGCTGTCGAGCTGCCGCAACGCCGCGCTCGGCTGGGCGCAGGCCCTCGAGGAGTCGCCCTGCTTGCGCCTGGTGGTCCCTCCCCATCTGGATATCGTCAGCTTCGGCGTTTGGCCCCGGCTCAAGAGCGTGGTTCGCGCCAGCGACGTCACCCGATGGACCGAGCGCGTCCTGGAGATCGGCGCCCGCGACGAGGAATTGCCCTTCTACCTGACCCGCTACGACATCGACTGCGAGACCGCCGTCAGGTTGTGGCCGGACCTGCAGGCCGACGCTCCGAGCGTTTCGGTGCTTCGCAGTTGTATGATGAAGCCCGAGCACGAGGCGTGGTGGATCACCCTGCATAGCCGCGTCTCGGAGACCGCCTGGGAAGTGCTCGAGGAAGAGTAACGGCCTAAAGGCCAAGTGCCATTGACTTTCAAGGCGCCGTTGTTTGGCGCCGCGCTGAGCGCATTTTGCGAAGCCTTTCTAGCCGGGGGTTGCGACTTCGCCAAAGGCGAATCGCTTACCCCCGGATCTAGGCGTGGCATGGGTTATTCAGCCGGCTCGGCCAGCTCATCGACTTGCTTGGAGCTCACCGTCTCCTCGACGGGCTCGAAGCGCGCCTGGAAGAAGCGCAGATGCTTGGGCTCGTAGTCCATCCTCAAGCCCTTGGTTCCCTCGCGATTGGCGTAGACCGCCGCGACACTCTCGGCGGTGACCTCGATGTGGGCCTGGGTATATACGCGCCTGGGAATGGTCAGCCGGACCAGCTCGAGCGCCGGGTAGCGGTGGTCTCCGGTGTTCGGATCGCGGCCGGCCGAGACGATGCCGCGCTCCATCGAGCGCACCCCCGAGTCGACGTATAGCTCGGCGGTGAGCCGCTGGGCCGGGAATTGGTCCTGGGGCATGTCGGGGTAGAACTCACGCGCGTTCAGGAAGACGGCGTGGCCGCCGATGGGCCGAACGACCGGCACGCCCCAGCCGGTGAGCAGGTTGCCCAGGTACTCGACCTGCCGGACACGGGCGCGGATATAGGCGTCATTGACCGCCTCGGTCAGCCCTCGTGCCATCGCCTCCAGGTCGCGGCCGGCCATGCCGCCGTAGGTGTGAAGGCCTTCGAAGACCACGACCAACCCGCGCGCCTCCTCGAAGAGTTCGTCGTCGTTGGTCGCCAAAAAGCCGCCGATATTGACCAGGCCGTCCTTCTTGCCGGACATCGTGCAGCCGTCGGCGTAGGAGCAGAACTCCAGCAGAATCTCGGCGATTCTGCTGTCGGCGTAGCCCTCCTCGCGCTGCTGGATGAAGTAGGCGTTCTCGACCACGCGGGTGGCGTCCAAAAAGACCTTGATGCCGTGCTCGGCGGTGATCTCGCGCACGCGGCGCATATTCTCCATCGAGACCGGCTGACCGCCGGCCATATTCACCGTGGCGGCCACGTTGACGTAGGCGATATTCTGGGCGCCGAGCTCCTCGATGAGCCCCTCGAGCTTGTCGAGGTCCATATTACCCTTGAACTCGTGGGTGCTCCCGGGCTCGTGCGCCTCATCGATGATGATGTCGTGGAAGACGCCGCCGGCATATTCCTGGTGGAAGCGGGTGGTCGTAAAATACATATTGTTGAGCACGTGCTGGCCGTCTTCGATCTCGATCTGGCTGAGCAGGTGCTCTGCGGCGCGCCCCTGGTGAGTGGGCACGAGGTGCTCGTAGCCGAAGATATCCCGGACGACCTGCTCGAGGTGATAGAAGTTGCGGCTGCCCGCGTAGGCCTCGTCGCCGTTCATCATCCCCGCCCACTGCCAATCGCTCATCGCCGAGGTGCCCGAGTCGGTCAGCAGGTCGATATAGACGTCCTCCGAGCGCAGCAAGAAGGTATTATAGCCGGCCTCCTCGATGGCTTTTTGTCGATATTCGCGGGTGGTCTGCTTGATCGGCTCGACCATCTTGACGCGCCAGGGCTCGGCCCACGAGCGACGTGGCGGGTGCATCAGCGGCGGTGTATTCTCGTCGGACATCTTCGCTCTCCAGTCAATTAGGGGGTGTTCGGGATCGAACACTCCAAGTTTAGGCAACTGGATGAGATGATTCATGATCTACATCATGCCTGTCTGCGCCGTCGTGGAGTAGGTTTTGCGCGCAGTCAAGCAGAACACCACTTCATATTAATGTCGCACGGAGCCAGGACGTGAAGACCATCATCGAACCGTTTCGAATCAAGGCCGTCGAGCCGATCAAATTGACCGAACGCCCCGAGCGCGAAGCCATGGTCGCCGAGGCCGGCTATAACCTATTCGGGTTGCGCGCCGAGGACGTCATGATCGACCTGCTGACCGATTCGGGCACCTCGGCGATGAGCGCGCGCGGCTGGGGCCGGCTGCTCGAGGGCGACGAGTCCTACGCCGGCGCAAAGAGCTGGTATCGCTTCCGCGATCAGGTCCGCGAGGTCTTCGGCTTCGAGCACATCATCCCCACCCACCAGGGCAGGGCGGCCGAGCGCATCCTCTTCGCCATGCTCGTCTCCGAGGGCGACGTCGTCCCCAACAACGCCCACTTCGACACCACCCGCGCCAATATCGAGTTTCAAGACGCGCGCGCCGTCGACCTGGCCTGTCCCGAGGCCGCGGATATGGACTCCGACGAGCCCTTCAAGGGCAATATGGACCTCGACAACCTCGCCGCCCTCATCGAGGAGGTCGGCCCGGACAACGTCCCGCTGGTGATGATGACCGTGACCAATAACTCCGGGGGCGGCCAGCCGGTGTCGATGCAGAATATCCGCGGCGCCAGCGAGATCGCCCACAGCCACGGCATCCCGTTTTATCTGGACGCGTGCCGCTTCGCCGAGAACGCCTACTTCATCAAGCTTCGCGAGGAGGGCTACGCCGAGCGCACCGTCGAGAGCATCGCCGCCGAGATGTTCGCGCTGGCCGACGGCTGCACGATGTCCGCCAAGAAGGACGCCTTCGCCAATATCGGCGGCTTTTTATGCACCCGCGATGCGGACCTGGCCCGGCGCGAAAAGGATCTGTTGATTTTGACGGAGGGCTTCCCGACCTACGGAGGCCTGGCCGGCCGCGACCTGGAGGCGATCGCCGTGGGGCTCGAAGAGGTGCTCGAGGAGAGCTACCTGGCCTACCGCATCGCGTCGACCCAATACGTCGCCCGCGCGCTCGCCGAGGCCGGTGTCCCGCTGATGCTGCCCGCCGGCGGCCACGCCGTCTACCTCGACGCGCGTCGATTCCTGTCGCACCTCGACCCGCTCGAATACCCCGGCCAGGCGCTGGCCGTCGAACTCTACCTGCATGGAGGCATCCGCTCCTGCGAGATCGGCACGGTCATGTTCGGCTACGACCCGCACACCGGCCAGGAGACCCCGGCCGACAAGGACCTGGTGCGCCTGGCGATTCCGCGGCGTGTCTACACCCAGAGCCACATGGACTATGTGGTCGAGGCGATCATCGAGGTCTGGGAGCGTCGTGAGGAGATCGGCGGGATGAAGATCGTCGAGGCGCCGGAGTTTTTGCGCCACTTCTCGGCGAAGTTCGAGCGGGTATAAGCGCTGCGAAAAAACCGGAGCGACGCCGTCCCTGGCGTCGTTCCGGTTGCTGGCCATCTCACTGAGAGCCGTGCCAATAGGCCTGGAAGGCAGGGCCGCGCGGCCCGGAAAATAGCGTGCCCACCTGACCCCACCGGCCGGCAAAACGCATCCACTTTTTCTCGGGCAGCGCCTCGCCGTCGACGGCGACCAGCTCGACTGAATTCCACGTTTTCCAGCGTGCGCCGCCGTCAGCGGCGCGATCGGCGGGCAGGAAGCCGCGCGAGTGGACGCCGGCTCGTGGATACGAGGCGTGGCCGTAGCGCGCGCTATATACGACCGGGTGGTCATCTTGGTCGAAGCGTACCTGCGCCGGGTCTAACCAGCGGCCCTCGGTGTCGTGGCAGGCGTAGAAAATCTTCTGGATCTTCTGGCGGCTCGCGTCCACGCGCACCGTGATATGCTCCCAGTCTCCCTCGTGCGCCCCGCCCACCGGCCCGCCCATCAGCGGTCCGCTATACGGATAGAAAAACCAATACTGGATATCATAGCCGGCCGAGCCGTCGGAGGTCTCTCGGAAGTGCACGTAGGTCTCGGCGCTGTCCAGGTCGCCCTGGCGGACGCGCTCTTCGTCGGAGTCGTTGGCGATCTTGAGGAAATAACGCTTCGGATCGAAGCTCTTGGACTTCTGCCGCTCCATCGCCAGCGTTGGCAGGATAGACGCGCTCGCCTGGCCCTCGGCGAGCGTGGGCGCGCCGGGCGGCTGATCACCGTCGACACGTATCTCGCTGCGCTCGATAAACCAGGACACCGACGACGGAAAGTAGCGCTCCCTTGGGTGAAAGCGCACCTCGGGGGCGAATCGCTCGATCGTCTCCTCGATGGACGGCCGCTCCGATGGAGGCGGCTCGAACCCCGCCGTCTGGGCGGTCGGCGCGACCAGCCCCACCACCACGGCCGACATGAAGACGCCATAGAAGATATCGTTTAGGCCCGACGCCACCGGTCTGACGCCCGCAAATCCCTGCGAGGCGAGCGTGGTGAAGAGCTGGTCGAAGACGTGGAGGATACTGCGAAGATTAAGCATGTACGACTACTGCTCAGATCGGAGATAATGCCTGCCGGCTCGGAATATTCGCTGCTTAGAGTTGTGTCCGTCTAGACTAATAGAGTTTGTGTGGCCTGTCTATAAGTCTCTGAAGAACAAAGGGTTTCGTGGTGTTGGGTGCGATCTTTCGTCGCTCGTGTCTGATACAAGCGCACGGCCAATTTTGTTCCGAACGGAAAATTACAGTTGGACTGCAGGGGGCAGGGGTCCAGGGGTCCAGGGGTCCAGGAAAGGCGTTTAACTGCAGGGGGCAGGGGTCCAGGGGCCCAGGAAAGGCGTTTAACTGCAGGCGCAGGGGGCCAGGGGTCCGGGGGGCCGGGAGCGGCGGTTGACGGCAGGGCCCAGCCGCATAAACAAGCGCTGGTTTAGAGCCTCACTCACGCTCATATAGGCCGATTAATTCACTCTCGGCGGCGACATGCGGGCGGGCCAACTTCTCGAGTTCATCGATGCTAGGAGTGTGGTCGAATTCGAGCTCGCCGACTTTGAGGGCCAAGACCCGGAAGTGATAATGATGCGCGCCGTGGTCTTTGGGAGGACAGGGGCCGCCGTAGCCGACGTTCTGAAAGTCGTTTTCGGCCTGCATGATGCCGTTGTCTTCTGTGCGGGGGGGCATATCCTCGACCAAACTCGTCTCGTCGGCGGGGATATTATAGACGCCCCAATGGCCGAACGTGCCGCCAGGCGCGTCCGGATCTTTGCAGATGACCACATAACTGTGGGTTCCCTCGGGCCCCTGCGACCAAAACAGCGGCGGCGAGATATCCTCGCCGTCGCAGGTATATTTCTTCGGGATCGAGCTGTTGCTGTCGAACGCTCCGCTTCGAAGTTCCATGGCGAATCCTCTTGGACGAATGGACGTGTACTCACTGCATCAAAGCTGTATCCGCGGCGGGGCATTTCAAGGGTTGGTGGAGCGCGGGAACGCGGGAGCGCGGGAGCGCGGGAACGCTGGAAGACTGGATCGCTGGAGCGCTGGAGCGCTGGAGCGCTGGAGCGCTGGAGCGCTGGAGCGCTGGATCCGCGGGAGCGCGGCAGAGCTCACTGGAGTCACTCTGGAGCACGGCAACTGCATGTTTGCGCTCCCCCGCGGCGCCCACAGCGGTCTGCCCGAAACGGCATTCGGGAGCAGCTGAGTCAACGTCAACCACGACCGGCGCAGAGGAGCAAGAACAGTGCTCCAGTAGCATCCAGTGAGCTCTCCCGCGCCGCCCGCGGCCCAGTCTCTCCCGAGTTCCCGAGCTCCAGCGCCTTCAGCGCCTCCAGTGCTCCCGTGCATCAGCGCATCAGAGCACCGGCAGCGCAAACTCGCGCGTCTCGTCGGCCTTCATTTCATAGAGATCGCCGTATACGCCGATTTGGATGGGCGGGGCGCTGCTCTTTCGGGTGGTCAGCCGCAGTTTCTCGCTGGTGATGGTCACCGCCAGGGAGTGGGCGCGCCAGCGGATATCCAGGTGCAGGCGGGACAGCTCGTCGGGCAGCTCGGGGTGGAAGCGCAGCACGTCGTCGCCGCGGATCTCGATGCCCGCGTAGCTTCGCTGGACCAGGTCGACGGTGCCGGCCATCGCCCCCAGGTGGATGCCCTCGGCGGTGGTGCCGCCCTGGATATCCGAGATATCACTGAGCAAGGCCTCCAAGAACAACTGCCAAGACTGGGTCCGGTCGCAGTCGGCCGTGATCCAGGAGTGGACCACTCGGCTTAGCGTCGAGCCGTGGGAGGTGCGCGACAGATAATAGCTGATGTTGCTGCCCTTGATCGTCTCGTCGAGCTCGTAGCCGAGGCTATCGAAGAGCTCGAAGAGTTCTTCGTCGCTGAAGAGATAAAAGAGCATCAGCACGTCGGCCTGCTTGGAGGCCTTGAAGCGGTTGGGCGTGTCGTCTTCGGCCTCCAGGATGCGATCGAGGCGCTGAATATTGCCGTATTCTTCACGATAGCCCTCCCAGTCGAACTCCTCGAGGTGCTCGTAGCCCTCGAATTGGCTGATGATGCCGTCGCCGTGAAAGCAGATACGCATCTTTTCGGAGATCGCTCGCCAGCGGTCGATCTCGTCGCTGGACAGCTCGAGCAGGTCGTGGAGTTCGTCGAAGCGAAGCTCGGGGAGCCGGTCGAGCACGTCGAGCGCCTTTTGGATGACCCACACGGCCATCACGTTGGTATAGGCGTTATTATCCAAGCCGGGCTCCTCGGAGTCCGGATAGCTGGTGTGGTACTCGTCGGGGCCGACTACGCCCTTGATCTCGAAGCGGTCGAGCTCCTCGTTATAGGTGGCCAGGCAGGCAAAGAAGCGGGCGACCTCCAGGATGATCTCGGCGCCGTAGAAGAGCAAAAACTCCCGGTCGCCGGTGACCTGAAAATACTGCCAGACATTATAGGCGATGTCGGCGCTGACGTGATGCTGCAGGTGGGTATTATCCGGAATCCAGCGCCCCGACTCCGGGTTGAGGTGGACGACCTGGCTCTCCTCGCGCCCGCTGGTTCCGCTCTGCCAGGGAAACATCGCGCCACTGCAATCCGCCTCGAGCGCCGCGGCGCGCGCGGTGTCCAGGCGCCGGTAGCGGTATTTGAGCAGCGCGCGGGTGATCTCGGGCATGCGCAGGTTGAGCATCGGGAAGATGAACAGCTCGTCCCAGAAGATGTGCCCCCGGTAGGCCTCGCCGTGCC
>CAYLTX010000088.1:0-26714 GCA_964386725.1 uncultured Bradymonadales bacterium
GAGTAGGGGTCAGGGGTCCGGGGGTCCAGGGGTCCAGGTGATGGGCACCGGGGCCCATATTTATCGGGCCCCGGCTTCTCACGTTCAGCCCGACAGCTTCACTTAGAGGCTTCGGGCGAAATAAACCGCTGCGCCATCCGGTTCGACAGTTGAGCTGGATCAATCGCGGCGCTTAGGCCACTAGCTCAATTGGGAGAGCTCCGGATTCCAAATCCGGTGGTTGGGGGTTCGAGTCCCTCGTGGCCTGTTACCGGGGAGCCGCCACTCGATTCGAGGCGGTTTTCTTTATGTGTCGTTCAGGAGTTTATAGGCTCCGTTGCACACACAGAAGCGAGCATCATGGACGTATCTAGGTTCGTACATCTCATCTATGTCTCCATCGGCCTGTTGAGCTTTATCATCATCGATAAGGCTCTGGCCTGGTTGTGGACCCTCGATGCGTTGCCTCAGTACGCACTTGTCGGCAACGCCATTACGCTGTCGACCGCCATCGCCGCCGCGCTGACCGTGGGCCTTGTGGGGTATCTATACCGCCGCAAGGACTTCTTTAGCCTGCTCAGCGAGGTGGTCATCGAGCTCAAGAAGGTCACCTGGCCGAGCTGGGACGAGACGAAGCGTTCGACCGTGATCGTGATCGTCTTTACGCTTCTGTTGAGCCTTTATTTGGCAGGTAGTGACCAGATCTGGCGCTTTCTGACCGACATGCTTCTCACACCAGGCACGTAAGCATGCCGAACGAAGATACAAAGAACTGGTACATCGTCCAGACCTTCTCGAATTACGAGAATAAGGCCAAACTCGCCCTCGAGCAGCGCATCGCCGCCTCGGGCCGCGAGGATGCCTTCGAGGAGATCTATATCCCGACCGAGACGGTCGTCGAGGTCAAGAACGGCAAGCGTCGTGAGCGGACCAAGAAGTTTTATAAGGGCTACATCTTCGTGAAGATGCTGCTCGATGACGAGACCTGGCATATCATCAAAGATACGCCCAAGGTCGTCGGCTTTGTCGGCGGAAGCGGCCGCAAGCCCATGCCCGTGCCCGAAAGCGAGGTCAAGGGCATCGAGGAGAAGATCGAGGAAGGCACCCTTCGCGCCGAGCCGACCTACGCCTTCCAACAGGGCGACAAGGTCCGCATCACCGAGGGCAACTTCGCTGACTTCACCGGCACCGTCGAGGAAGTCAACGAGGAGAAGGAAAAGCTCAAAGTCTTCGTCGAGATTTTCGGCCGCCCCACTTCGGTGGAGTTCGACTTCGACCAGGTCGAAGAAGCCGAATAAGACGACCCCGTTTACAGAATGAGCCCGAGATACGCCGGATCGGTTGATCCGGCGTTCTTTTTAGGGTACCACGCCCCGGCTGCTTCGATTGGAAGCGGCCAATGACATACGCGAAACGCGCAGGAGTCGACATCCTCCGACGCATACTGCGCTGCTCGCAGATGCGCGCCATGGGGCGCGCATCGCACACGAGCCTCAAGAGGTGAACAGATGGCAAAAAAGCAAATCGCAATGATCAAGCTGCAGGTTCCTGCTGGTAAGGCGAACCCCTCGCCGCCCGTCGGACCCGCGCTGGGCCAGCACGGCGTCAACATCATGGAGTTCTGCAAGGCGTTTAACGCCAAGACGCAGGACCAGCCCGGGATGATTATTCCGGTCGAAATCTCGGTGTACGCTGATCGGTCCTTCGACTTCATCACCAAAACTCCCCCGACCCCGATTCTGGTGCTCAAAGAGCTCGGTATCGAGAAGGGAAGTGGCGTACCCAACCGCATCAAGGTGGGGACGTTGACTTGGGATCAATGCAAAAAGATCGCCGAGATCAAGCTTCCCGACCTCCAGACCGATGACATCGAAGCGGCCGCGCGCACCGTCGCCGGCACCTGTCGATCCATGGGTGTGAACGTCGAGGGTGGTAGTTGATTCGACCACTGGAACAATCAACTGGTTTGTAATGATGGGCCGGCCGCGAGCCTGCCCGAGATGGAGACAATACGATGCCACTACACGGCAAAAAGTACCGAGACGCCAACGAAAAGGTCGATCCGGCCAAGCTCTACAGCCTCGAAGAGGGCGTGGCGCTCGTCAAGCAGATGAGCTTCGCCAACTTCGACGAGTCGGTCGACGCTTCGATCAACCTCAACGTCAACCCGCGCCACGCCGACCAGATGGTCCGTGGCTCGCTGGTGCTGCCCCACGGTCGCGGCAAAGAGACCCGCGTGCTGGTCTTCGCCAAAGGCGAGCACGCCAGCGCTGCCGAGGCAGCCGGAGCCGACTTCGTCGGCGCCGACAACATCATCGAGCGCATCACCGAGGAAGGCTGGACCGACTTCGACGTGGCAGTCGCCACGCCGGATATGATGGGCCAGGTCGGCCGCATCGGTCGAGTCCTCGGACCGCGTGGTCTGATGCCCAACCCCAAGAGCGGCACGGTGACCTTCGACATCGAAAAGATCGTCAAGGAGCTCAAGGCCGGCCGCGCAGAATTCCGCGTCGACAAGGCGGGCATCATCCACATGGCGTTTGCCCGCGCTAGCTTCAGCGAAGAGCAGATTCGGGAGAACCTGGAGGAAGTCGTCGGCACGCTCGCTCGACTCCGCCCGGCCAGCGCCAAGGCGCCTTACTTCCGCAAGATCAGCATCAGCACGACCATGAGCCCCGGCCTGAAGCTGGACACCGGCTTCGCCCGCGAGATGATCTAACGACGCATTCACCACAGAGGTCACTGAGTTCACGGAGAAAGGCCTGAGAAAGTTTTCCTCTGTGTCCTCTGTGCACTCTGTGGTGAGTCGTTTGGTTGACTGGAACGTGCTTGACCGGGGACGATAGTTCCCCTATAGAGTCGGACTCCGAGTTGGAGACGACTCGAGAACATAGAAGACACCACCCTGTCGAAGAAGCCGGGGCGCCCCGATAGAGGGCGCTTAATCCACCACCCAGCGGAGACTTGGACGGACATAGATTCGATGAGACCGTGCACCTCGGTGCACCCTCGGGATTTTGTACGCCAACCCTCCGCGCCGCTTCGTCGGCAGGAGGGTTTTTTGTTGGCCTCATAACCAAGGAGTTTCCCGTGTTTCGCGCAGAAAAAGAAGCACTCGTTCAAAAGATGCGCGACGAATTCGGTCAGGCCAAGTCGATCATCATGACCAATCACGCCGGTATCGGCGTGAATACCGTCAACGAGCTACGCAGCGAGTTTCGCGCCAACGGCGTCCACTACCACGTGGTCAAGAACACGCTCGCCAAGCTCGCCGTCAAGGATACCGACCTCGAGATCATGGCGGATGCATTCCGCGGTCCGACGGCTGTCGCCTACAGCTTCGAAGACGCCGTGGCGCCTGCGAAAGTCATCAGTGACTTCGCCGACGATCACGACGCATTCGAGCTCAAGGGCGGATATCTCGACGGAAAGATGATCGATGTGGCCAGCGTGGAAGCGCTCGCGAAGATGCCCACCAAGGACGAGCTTCGCGCCAAGCTGCTGCGTACTTTCAACGCCGCACCGACCAATTTCGTTCGCCTTCTCAATGCAGCACCCAAGAACTTTCTCAACGTGCTCAAAGCCCGTGGAGACGACCTCGAGGCGGCGGCTTAAGTCCCCTCTCGAACGTTCGAAGAGACAAAACTCATACTCGGCCCCGAGCTCAATATGGAGCGGGGCGATATATCAAGGAGCATTACAATGGCAGACGTGACCAAAGAACAAGTCGTAGACTTTTTGAGCAACCTGAGCGTCATGGAGCTCTCCGACCTCGTCGGCGAGCTCGAAGACAAATGGGGCGTCGAGGCCTCGGCCGCCGTCGCCGTGGCAGCTGGCCCGGCCGCCGGTGGTGGTGGAGCCGAAGAAGAAGAGCAGACCGAATTTGACGTCATGCTCGAGAACTTCGGCGACAAGAAGATCCAGGTCATCAAGGCCGTGCGTGAGCACACCGGCCTGGGACTCAAGGACGCCAAGGACCTCGTCGAGAGCGCTCCGGCGGCCGTCAAAGAAGGCGTCTCCAAGGAAGATGCCGAGAAGGTCAAAGAAGCTCTCGAAGGCGCTGGCGCCACTGTCGAGCTCAAGTAAGTAGCTCGAATAAGCTCGCGCTTCGATAGGCGACATTAAAAAGAGCGGCCGGAGTTATCCGGCCGCTCTTTTTTTATGCTCACTTTCTTGTACTCGCTCAATCGCCAAGTCGCTTAATAGGTCTCCAGGCTCGATGGGGCTGTTTGGTCGGGCTCTTCGACCGGGCCGGCTTCTTGCTCATCGGCTTGCCGCTCCATCTCCATATCTGTGTCCATGGAGCGTCGGCGGCGCTTCTCTTGCTGCTGGTCGGCCAGGGCCTTGCGCTCGCGTTCGACATGGTCGGATTTATACGAGGGGTATTGCTTCTGCAACTCGGCGTAGGTGCGATCCGCCTCGGCGCTCTTACCCTGGCGGGCCAGCGCGCGGGCCTTGAGCTCGAGCACGCGGGCCTCGTCGGTCTTGGCGCCGTCGTCGCCGGACGAGCGCGACAGGTAGCGGTCGGCCTGGGTGACCACACCCGCGTAATTGCCGCTCTGGTAGCGCGATTCGATCGTGCTGACGCTGCTCTGAGACGCCGCGTCGTCGTCGCTGTCGGCTTTGCTTTCGGGTTCATTGGCAGGCGCGCCGGCGCTTGCGCTGGAAGCGCGTCCGGAGGCACTCGAGGGCTGCTCGTCGACGCTGTTGCCAGCCAATGAGCCGAGGTCGGCGACGTCCGAGATCGCCGAGTCATCGCTCTCGGCGGCTTCTTCGGTGGGGCGTTGGTTGCCGGCCTCGCGCTGTTGGTCGAGATCGAGGGCGACTCCGTCGCGCTTGCCGCTGCTCTTGGAGGATTTCTCAGTGCCAAAGAGCTCGATATTGTCGTCTTTCTTGGCGGACTTCTTACGAGGCCGCGCCTTGCGCGCCCTGCGCGCCCGCGTCTTGGCCTGTGGCGGCTCGTCGAGCTTGGCGATCTTGCCCAGGGCGGATTCTTTGCTCTCCTGGGTCTTCGCCTTCGTCTTGGCTTCCTTCTGTGCCGGCGCTTTGGGCTCCTCTTGGGGAGCCTCGGCGCGGGCGAGCTGCCCCTGTTCGTCTTCGTCTCCATCGAGGCGGTCGGCGATGGCGGCTCCCGCTTCGGCGCCGCTTCGATCACCGGCCGGCTCTTCTTCGGCGCGCTCTTGTTCGTCTTGGGCCGCACCGGTGGCCGCTTCGCTGCGGGCGATTTCCTCGGCAGTCGGCTCCGGGCCGCCGAACCGGATCTGGCTGTCGACGGCGTCCTCGGCGGCTTGGAACTTGTGGCTGGCCGACCGCTCGCCGGCCAATTGGACGAACACAAACCCGGCGACCAGCACCACGCTGGCGGCGAGCACCAATTGGCCCAGGCCGCTGGAGTTGAGCCGGCTCCACAGGCCTTTCTCGTCGCGGGACGGGGCGGGAGCGCGCTTGGTCACCCGGGCTTGGCGCGAGGTCGACTTGGCTGCGTGCTCGCGCGCCGCTGCTATGATCGACTCGTGGACCGCTTCGGAGGGCTCCTCCTGCAGGTCGGCCTGTCGCACGGCGCCGAGGACCTCCTGGAAGTCCTCGAGCTCTCGGCGAGCCTCCTCATCCGTTTCGAGCTCGCCGTGGAGGGCCTCGCGGCTCTCCTCATCGAGTTCGTCGTCGTAGAGCAGGTCGACGATATCTGATTTTGGCTCTTGTGAAGCCATCTTCTGGTTCCTTACGGCCTTCGCCTAAAAACGCCTGTGTCTAAATAAGCGGCGAGAGTAGTCATTTCTTCCAGCTGCTGCCTTCGGCGCGACGGGCCGGCGGCGTGTTAGTGAGTATGAACGTCGTCGGGGACGTTTCGATCTCTTTTTTCTGATCCGTGCTCTGCTCCTCACTCATCGGCGACGGTGATCTGCTCGCGTTCCTCGCGGTCGAAGCTGTGGTCTAGATAATCAGCCAGGTGGCCGCGAAGGGCCTTCAGCGCGTAGCGCATGCGGCTTTTGACGGTGGGGACTTTGCAGTCCACGGCGTCGGCGATCTCGCGGTACTTGAGCCCGGAGAATTCGCGCAACACAAAGACCTCGCGCTGCTCGTCGGGCAATTGGTCGAGCGCCTCTTCGAGCTTCTGGCGAAAGGCCTGCCGGTCGTATTCGACGCTGGCGGCTTCGGCGCCGCCGTCTGCAAGTTTGTGGCCGAGCGTGGGCCCGTCGGCATCGGAGCCGCGTGGCTCGTCGAGCGAGAGTTCGGTAGCCCGGCTTCGCTTGCGCGCCTTGTCGATGCACAGGTTGCGCGCGATCGTATAGACCCAGGTGGTGAATTTGGCCGTCGGCTTGTAGCTGTCCGAATATTTGATGACCCGCAAGAAGACCTCCTGCAAGATCTCCTCGGCGCGGCTGGCGTTGCCGCAACTGCGCAAGATGAAGTTGAAGAGCGGCTTTTCGTGGCGGGAGACCAGCTCTTCGAAGGCCTTCACCTGGCCGTCGGCGTAGCTCAGCATCAGGTCCGAGTCGGACATCTCCTCGAGGGAGGGCTGGTCGGACTCGGACCCTTTGCTCTTTGCTTTGCCCACCAAATTCTTGGCGATCGCCAACAGCATGAGCCGTCCTGATCAGGCCTTGTTGAGTGCTTCGAGGACCTCTTCGGCCAGCTCGCCGATGGTCTTGGTTTCACCCCAGCCGGGAATCTTCTGGCTGTCGTCTGTGAGCGATTCGATCTTGTCGGTCAGGTCTTTGGCCTTGAAGACGTGTGCGCAGCGCAGTGCGAGCACGCGAGCCGGCCAGCGGCTGCTGTCCAGGCCGCGGGTCAGCTGGTCGGAGACCGAGTCGATCTCATTATCCTCCATCTCGCCGTGGTACATATTGCAGAAGTAGGCGGTGTCCGACTTCAGGCCGTCCTCGTCGACGGGCGGATAGGAGTCCATCTCGACGGGCAGGCCGGTGGCGACGTTGAGGAAGGCGGGCTTCTGCATGACCTCGACGATGCGTGTGGCCGCGACCCAGCGCAGCGTGCCCTGACGGTTCTTAACCAGGTCGGCGAAGAACGGCGTGGCGCGCTCGCCCTGGACGCGCACCAACGCGTTCATGGAGCGGTCGATGAGCGTCGGCGAGGATTTCGGATCCGAGGCGGCCTTCTCCAGATAAGGCACCACGGCCTTATTGTCGAAGGTGAAGATGGCCGTCTGCATCGAGTCGTCGAGCTCGGGGTGGTCTTCTTCGGCGCGTTTGACCAGCGCCTTGGCGACCTTCGCCTTGGTCTCGTCGTCGCCGTGTTCTTTGACGACCTCGACGGGCTGGTGGGGCTGGACGGCTTCCTCAGTCCAGAGGACCAGGCTCTTCATGCCTGCTTTGCCCGCCCGCGGGGCGATCTGCGCGAGGGTGGTTCGGCCGAGTTGATTGCGAAGCTGCCAATCCTTGGACATCCACTCGGCCAGAATCGACTCGAGCTTCTCCTTGGTCTCACCCTTGGCGTGAGGCTGCAAAAAGTAGGCTGCGTCCTTGGCCAACACCGACTCGGACGCGCCAGCTTGCATGGTGCCGCCCTTTTCTTTGAGTTCGTCGTCGAGCTCGGGGATATCCTGCGCTTCCCACTTCTCGACTACGATGGGCAGCGCGCCGGCGATCATGTCGGTGCGGACCTCGCCGTCCTCGATATTATCGAAGATCGGCTGGAGCGCGTTGGCCTGGCCCTCTTCGACCAGGATTTGCACGGCGCGAATGCGCACGTCCTTGGGCTCCTCGGAGCTGCTCGCCCACTCCTCCATCTTGTCCATGCCACCTTTGGCGTTACGCCACTCCTCGAGGTCTTCGGGCTTTCGCTCACAGCCGAAGGCGGTGGCCAGCAGCATCAGGCAGACGGTGAACCAGACAAACGACTTTGTGCGTTTCATGACGGTTGCTCTCGTAGTGCATAGTTTCGTGGCGACGCTGGAACTATAATGCGGGATCATCATCAGGTTCAAGCTGGAGTGCGTGGTCGACGTGGATCACGACTCGCACGACGGCGCCGTGTGGCGCTCGACGCAATAGCCCTCGGCGGCGTCCTCGGCGATAAAGCAGACTTGCCCGTCGGGGCAGGGGGCTGCCGCACAGGCCTGCGTGCAGCCTGCGCAGGTGCCCGCGGCGTCGCCGGGCTCGGCCACACAGCGGCTTTCGGCCGCGCAGCCGTTGCAGATATCGGCTTCCGCGTGGCACCGCTCGTCGGCGTAGCAGGCTTCGCCCGCGGGGCAGTCGCTCTGAGTCCGACAACTCGACAGGCTGGGAGGTTCCACGCAGCGCCCGAAATCGCAGGCGAGGCCGTCGGCGCAGTCGCTCTGCGCGATGCATTCGGCGGGGGCTCGTTCGACGCAGCGACCGCGGTCACAATAAGAGCCCTGTGACGAGTCGCAGTCTTCGTCGGAGCGGCATTGTGTGCAGCAGCCGTCGGCGTAGACCAGCCCGAGCGAGGTGCATTGCTCCTCGGAGGTGGCCGGCTCGGCGCAGTGGAGGCATTCGCCGGCAGGGGTGCACACCTCGAGCTGCGAGCGGTCGCAGTCGTCAGTGGCCAGGCACATCGCGCAGCTGCACGTCTGCGGGTCCCGGTAAGGCCGCAGCCCGGAGCACTCGGGCTCGTCGGAGCAGTCGGGCAGATCTTGGCAGCGGCTCTCGTGGCAGGTTTGGCCGGCCGGGCAGTCTCGGTCCCCGTTGCAGGGCGGCCGGCATAACCCGCGCAGGCATTGGGTCTGCGCGCTGCAATCTGTGTCCGTGTCGCATGCGTCGAGGCATTGGCCCTCGGGCAGCGCGCATCCTGTGCCCGAGGGGCACTCGCGATCCTCGGAGCAGCGCTCGGGGGGCGAGGTGCACAACGGTGGCGCGCCCAGGCAGACTTGGCCGCTCGGGCATTGCTCGCGGCCGGTACAGCCGTCGGCGACGCACAAGCCCCTCCAGCAGATCGCATCAGCATCACACTCCTCGTCCGCGTTGCACTGCGGCGGCCCACAGAACGGATCGAGGCAGACGGAGTCGACCGGGCAGTCGACGTTTTGCGCGCAGCGAATGCGGGCGCAGACGCCGTCGTTGCAGACCAGATCGCCCCCCTCGACGCAGTCCTCGAGGCCGTCGCAGGGATCGTTGGGCTGGGGGGCCTGCTCCTCGGAGCATCCGGCGCCCCACATCACGAATAAGGCGAGCAGGCCGACGAGCGCGCCGGCCCGGGTTGGCGAGAAGAGAGTCGTCACGGGCGGTCGTCGAGTTCGAAGAGGAGCAAGACATCGTCGTTTCGTACCTGTGCATCGCTCAGGTGAAGCGGCGCGCCCGGCTCGAGCGGCAGGGGCAGCCTCATCGCGTCTTCGAGCACCATCAGGATGACGCGCTCCGACCAGCGAACGAGGTCGGCGTCCGACGGAGGCTCGGCCAGCCATTGCGAGTGCAGAGAGGCGTCGGAGACCGAAACGGCGTCGATGGCCAGATCGATGCGGTTGACCGTGGCGATCGGGCGAAGCCACAGATCCACGCTCGTCGTCAATTGGGCGATCCGCACCGGGACACCCTGCATCTCGGCGTAAAAGTCGATGCTCAGCGCCGGCCACTGCATCCTCAGTATATTGTCCGCGCTGGTCTGCAATCGCGGGAGTCCTCCGGGGCTGATCACCGGCTCGACCCAGGGGCCGACCGGCAAGTGGTCGAGGCCGACCTGGTCCAATAAGACGTCGTCGGTGGCGAGGTTCGAGCTGCCGCCATCGAGCGCGCCGCTCTCCAGGCCGCGGCAGGCAAAGCCGCTGAGCGCGCCGGCCTGAGCCAGGCGAACCAGGACCGACGAGGCGATCGAAAGGCCCAGATCAGCCTCGGCCGACTCCAGCACGGACGCGGCGATGGGCTGGGCGGGCGAGGGATTAGGCGGTGCGGCGCCCAGCGGCGGCGCGCAGGAGGCGCGCTGGCCGGTCAACGCCATATCCAAGTCGATGTACAGGGCGCGTGCGCTCATGCGGGCGCCGTCGTCTCCGTTGACCTGGGTGGCTATCTGCAGTTCTCCGCGGCGGTTCTCGTAGCTGCTCACCCGCTCGAGCGCGGCGCTGCCGTAGATAAGCCCGAGCGCATCGATGGGCGACAGCTCCATCGCCTGGCGGGCCGACCGAGTCATGGCCGCATTGAGATAATCGACAAAGAGTTGCTCGATGGCGGCGTCGTCGCCGATCTCCTCGAGCGGCGGGCACGAGCCAATGCGGGTGACGAGCGGATTACGGAGCACGATATCGGGCTCGTCGGTCGAGACCACCGTCGGCTCGCCGTCTTCCGCGAAGATGCTCACCGGACCGGTTGCCTCGGCCTCGTCGACATCGACCCCATAGCGGCAGATGCGCGCCTGCGCCCCCTGTCCGATACGCGCGGCGATCACGACCGAGACGTCGCGCGCCTCGAAGCCCACCTCGAGCCACGCTCCACCCGGAGCGACGCTCCATCGTTCGATGCTCAATAGTTCGGAGAGCGGACCGAGGGTCACGTCGAGGCCGAACGAGTCGACCGACGCCTCGGCCGCCTCCAGCGGCACACCTTGCGGGTGCTCGACCCGGTATAGGGACTGCAAGCCGCGGTCGCTGATGACGCTGCGAAGCGAGCGCTCGTTCATATTCGAGGGCGGCGTGGCGCCGACCTCGGCACGGTAGCGGGCCTCGTCGCAGCCGCCGAGGCCGCCACTAAGGCCGATGGCCAGCATGCCGATCGCGACGAGACGCGCCGCGAGCCGGCCTGACGAGCGCTGTGGGCTCGGATGGTTCAAAACGCCTCCTCGCCGAAGATCTGCAGCGACGAGCCGAGCCCGTCGGGCCGTGGCAGGAGGCGCTCGGTAGCGACAAAGAGTCCCCGGTTACCCGCCGCGACCAACGAGGCGGAGTAGCCGGACGGGCCGGGCGCGTCGACGGTGTGGTGGACCCAGTCGCCGTCCAGGTCGAGTCCGCGCGTGCGCCGGGCCAGCCGCAGTCGGGAGGTGGTCTGGTCGAGGTAGGCGACCCACGCGATATCGTCGTCGTCGAAGATCAGACTGGCAAAACCGCCGACCAGGTGCTTGCGATTGCGCGATGCCGTGTCGAGTTCGTAGCCGGCGTCGACCTCCTCGATGGAGAATTGGCCGTCGCGCTCGAAGGCGACCAGCAGCCTGCCGCGGCCGGCGTCCTGATAGGCGATGGCGAGGTTGCCATGGCTGTCAAAGTCGATCGAGCCGAATTGACCGGTCTGGCCGCGGGTCAGCGCTCCGCCGCCCTTTTTGTCGAAGTCCCCGGTGTCGATGACCGACGCCACCCACTCACCGTCGATGCGCCGGGCGAGTCGAAGATCGCCGCAGTCACCGTCTTGATAGGCCACGAAGGTCGCGCCACTGTGGACGGCCACGTCGGGAAAATAACCCACGCCTCGGCCGGTGAGCCGGCGTTGTTGACTCGAGCACACCGAGGCGTCGTCTTCTTCAGAAGGGTCGTCGATGGTGTCGGCTTGCCAGGTGTCGTCTTCGGCGCGTCCACTCAGGCGGCGCAAGACGCGGCGGCGCCGGTCGTGGAAGACCAACAGGATCTGGCCGCCATTGCTGATGCTCACATCGAAGTGTTCCGAGCCGCGATAGTCGGCACGCTCGGCGGTGATCGGGGGCAGGATGCGCCAGCGCTCGGCCGGCTCGTCTGTGCGGTATAAGGCGATGCGGTAGGATGCGTCGTCGGCCAGCCAGGCCAGGGCGACGGTCGAATCGGAGGCCGCCATGGCCAGCTTTCGGTGCTGGGAGTGACCGAGCTGGGCCAGGACGAAGAGAGGCGACTCACCGGCGTCGCCCTCGTTGGCATCGATCTCACCGACGAGAAGTTCGTCGGTGTCGGGAGCGATGGCCGCTGCGATAACGCGCTCGCCCACCGTGACCAGCCGGACCGAGCGCCCCGGCAGCGTGCGCTCGTAGAGCGATAGCCGGGGCGCTCGGCATTGGCCGCTATTGGTGTCGCACGAAAGCCCCTGCTCGCAGGCCGGCTCGCACGGCGTCTGGCCGCTGGGGTCGCAGCCGACCAGACCCGCCGCGAGGGCCATGAAGACGATGACAGGGGTATAGCGATGGGTCATGTGCCACTTAGTCCAACTCGTGGAATTCCGGTCGGCTGTCCTCCGGGTCGGCCTGACGGTCGAGGACGAACTCGACGGCGAGGTCGGAGCTCGACGGGTTTCGGACCATCGTGGCGAAGAAGCCGTGCGCGCCTTCATACGGATCGCTGGGCTGGGAGAGGGTGTCGACCGTCCAGTTGCCGGCGTCGTCGCGGGTCGCCACGTTCAGTTTATGCCAGGTGGCGTCCTGATACAGCACCTGAACGCTGCCGTCGTCGTGAAGCTTCAGGTCGATGTCCTCGCCGATCTGCGAGAGCAAGTAGCCGTCGGCGGTGTCGCGGATGCCGCTGGTGATGGTCTCGCGGTTGCCGCTGCCTACGACCTCGTAGACGAGCGCTTCTTTCTCGGGCTCCATATAAGCCAGGTGGACCTCGCCGTCGGCGTCGACGGTGCCGGAGACGTACGGTCCACTGGGGGTCCCCAAGAACTGCGCCTCGCTCCACTGGTCAGCGGTGCGCTCGCTCCAACCGACCTGCCGTTGCAGGTGGTCGTAGAAGGTCACCGCCAAGCCCTGCTCGGTGACACTCAGGTGCGAGAAGACGCCGGTCATCATCGGGTAGGCGCGTTTGCCGCGGCTATAATACGGCTCGCAGGCGCCTGCGTAGCATTCCAGGCCGTCGCCACAGTCGTCGCTGCAATCGTCGGTCGGCTCGCTGCAGGTCCCGTCGAAGCACAACTCGAAGCGGTCGCAAGCGCCGCCGCAGGGGTTGTCCGTGGCCGTCGCATAGACGGTGCTGGGCTCCGGGGCGAGCTCGTCGGTGGCGGCGTCGGCCGGGAAGTTCAGGTAACGCAGCTGGGTCTGCCAGCCCTCGTCGGGGTCCTCGACCTGGAAGGCCGTATAGACCGCGTGGACGGTGTCATCGGCGTCGACGACCAGGCTCGAATAAAAGCCGGTGTCGCCGGCGTCGTCGAGGGTCTCGATCTCGAAGTCCAAGCCGTCTGCGCCGGAGGTGCCGCGGGCGTATTTGAGCGTGCCCTCGTCCTCGTCGCGGTAGAGGACGTGGAGGTTTCCGTCGCTGTCGACCCCGATGGCGGTATGCGTGCCCACGTCGTCCCCGCTATCGGCGATGCCGCCGCGAGGTCCTTCGAGGTCGCCCTCGATATCACCCGATTCGGGCACGCCGTCGACGAAGTGCCAGGTCGGCTCGCCGCTGTCGTCGACGGTGGCGACCATCAGGTCGGTGTAGGTCTGGTTGTAGACGCTGGCTGCGCGCACACCGTCTTTCTCGGCGACCGAGGCATATAGGCCGTGGACGCCCAGGGGCAGCGGCGGCAGCGAGACACACTCGCATTGCGCGCCGGTGACCTCACAGGTGGCCGAGTCGGGCGTACCTTGGTCGGCGACCTCGGGCTCGAAGCCGGGGTCGCATAATTGGTCGGCGCAGGGATCCGGGATGCTCTGGCAGCTATCCGATTCGTAGCAGCAGAACTCGTCCTCGCCGCAGCCCTCTTCGCAGGCGGGGCGACACTCGCAGGCGCCGTCGCTGCAAAAGGCGACCTCGCCCTCGGAGCAGTCGCCACACTCGTCGTCGGCCTCGCATTCGGCCGTGTCGACGGGCTCACAGGCGCCGTCGATGCATTCTTCACCTTCGGCGCAGCCCTCCTCGCAGGCGCCGTTGCCGGTTTCCTCACCGGCGGTGTCGTCACTGCAGGCGCTGAGCCCCAGCAACGAGACCACGGCCAGGAGCATGCCCATGCGGCGGGCGAGTCGGCGGCTGGGCCGACGCCACACGAGCAGCGCGGCGCCCAACAGCGCGAGCAGACCGCCCGCGCCCATCGGCGGAGCTTGTCCGCCCGACTGGCAGCCGGCGCTCGGCTGGCCCTTGTCGTCGGTCTGCTGACCTTGTGTCGGTTCGTCCATATCACTCTGATAAGCCATCGGCTCCCATACGACGTTTTGGTCGTCTTCGGCCACGTGGCCCGAGCGGTCCTTGACCTGGGCGACCAGCCGGAAGTGCTCCGGTGCGTCAATCTCGCGCAGGTCGATGGTGTCTCGGGATTGCCACGGCGTCCATCGGCTCTCCTCGATGCCGTCGACGACACGATAACGGTACATCAGGTCGCCGGCCTCGTCGACGGTGTCGTCGGCGAGCAGGCGCACGGTATGGCCGTCACGCTCGACGCTAAAGTCGGGCGCGGCGTAGTCGACCGTCACAAACGTGGTAGCCGGCTCGCGCTCGGTGGTCTCGGGCTGGCCGCGGAAGCGTGCGCGCACCTCGATTCGGTGGCGCCCCTCGAGTACGAGCATCGGGTCCTGGATCTCCAGGCGCTCGGTGCGGTGGTACATGCTCCAGATGCCGCCGTCGACCCGGTAGCTATACTCGAGATCGTTCGACTGCGCCGAGCCTGCCCAGGCGGGCAGCTCGGCAGCCACGTCCAGGGTCGCCCTCGGCCGCGGCACGCCCGCCTCGGTCCACTCGGGGATGTCCACCCCGGTGCGATAGATGGTCGTGTCCAGCGACATGGCGTAGGCCTGGGCGTTCGCCTCGACCAGGTCGGCGTATAGCGCGATCATCTGGCGCTCATCGACGCTGGTGATGTCGTCTTGCTCGAGCGCGATGCGATAGCCGAAGAATTCGGGCAGCTCGATCGGCTCGCTGATCGAGCCGGCCAGGCTGGGCAGCGCAAAGCTCATCAGGGTCGGGATCAGGTCGATGACCGTCTGCGGGTCTTCCTCGAGCAGCTCGGTTTTGACCGGCCGGATATTGGTGACCGCCTCCTCGAGATCGCCCAGCGCCGGGATGATGCTTCCCTGGCCGTCGGCGGCCAGTGCGACCGGCAGGACCAAATCGGCGCGAAGCGAGAACATGCGCAGGAAGCGCTCGTGGGCGTAGACATAAAAGTGCATGTCCATATCTCGCCATTCGAGGGTCATCAGCGGATCGTCGATGACGTAGCTATCGCCGTCCTCGGTGACCTGGTTGTCGCCCAATTTGACCGTGGGGGTTTCTTGCGGGGCGATCTGCAGGTAGACCTGCGCGCCGCCGCCGGCCAGTGTCTTCATGCTCGGCAGCAGGGTGCCCAGGGTGTCGGTGGACAGCTGGTCGACGTCTTCGCTGTCGACCTTCAGGCACAGCGCGCCGCCGCCCCAGGTCGACCACAAGATCTGCTCGACGGAGCGTTTGTGCAGGCCGATGCCCATCATAAACGGCTCGCCGTCGGGGCGAGTGTCCGCGTAGATCGACGGCGAGGGGGCGATGGGATCCAGACTGGGGCGCGCGGTCGGGTCGACCGGGACGCAACGGCCGAAGTCGTCGGGTTGGGCGCCCATGCGAAGCGCCAGGCTCAGGCCGGTGTCGACCTCGGCGTGGTCGGCGGCCTTGGCCATGATGTGGACCTTCGATTCCGGGTTCTGGGAGTAGTCGCCGATGAGCTGGCCGAGCATCAGGTTGCCCTCCATGCCGAAGTTGGCCGGTGCGCAGGTGCCGTCGTCGTACATGCAGCTCTGGGTGTCGCGGTTGTCCTGGCAGGTCGTATTCGACGAGCAGGCCGGCTCGCCGTCGCCACAGGCCCGGCAGAGTTGCTCGGCTTCGATATCGGCGATCGTATCCTCGAGCATGTCGCTGACCTGGTCTTCGATGGTTCCCTCGAGCAGGCCGCTGAGCCAGTTGCCCACCGTGCACCACCCGTTGCCGTCGAGCTCGTAGTCGACCTGATTGGTGATGTCTTCCATGACGATATCGTCCAGATCGATGCGCAGATCTTTGGTCGGCGAGTTTTCGTCGATCGAAAAGGTGACCGGCAGCATCGCGTCGAGGGTGGCCGGGTCCGACTTGCTGCCGCCCTTTTGCCACAGGTGGATATCGCAATCAGCGGTGCCGAGGGTGACGTCGTATTCGATGTCCAGCTCGTCGTTCCAGCTGCCGTCTTGGTTGCGCCCGCCAATATCCCCGACGGTGATGTTGACCTCGAGGGTGTCCGAGGGTTGGGGGGTGATTTCGGCGTCGTCGATGGCCAGGTCAATTTGGCAGCCCGGAGTGCCGTCGGTGCAGGTATGGTCGAGGCACATCTCCGGGTTGGAGCCGGTATCTTTGGGTACACAAAAGCTCAGGCCGCCGGGCTGGAACTCGTCGATGAGATTGGGGACCTGACCCTCCATAAACTCCAGGCCGGATTGGCTGACCCGAATTTGGCCGCCGCGCTCGAGGGTCTTGTCGTAGTGTTGCTCGGGGAATTTCGCTTCTTCGAATCCCTCGCAATCACAGCCGCTATCAGAGCAGGCGGCCAGAAATAGCGCCGCCGAAATTAGCAATAGACGGCGAGTTAACCACGACGGAAGCCTTGGGGTCAGGTCGATATCGGCCATGAGCTATTCCTCGTTCTCAGCAATGGCCTCCGCGAGAAAATCGGGAGGCGAGGTTCGCAAATAATTGACGTAATATTCAGCCTGGCGCCCCGACTCGAGGCGCCCATCGATAATCTCTTCTTCGAGCCAGTCCTTGAGCTCGCCGATCAGCGGCGAGGGCTCGAGCCCAAAGTCGGTGATCAGCGCGTGGCCGACTCCCGAGGGCAGCTCGGGCCGCAGCGTGCCCTGGTCTTCGAGTTGCTCGATGCGCTCGGCGAGCTCGTCGATGCCGGCGAGCAGGGCCTCTTCGCGCGCATCGTCGGTCTCGGTGACCGTGGCTTTCGCAAAGGCGAGCATGCTGTCGACATAGGGATCGGCGTGGCGCACGTAGCGGCGCACCCGCGGTTCGCTCCAATCTGGAGCGTAATCCAATTCCTGGCCGTGATTGCGTACCAAGAACCTTACCTCGTCGGCGGTGTCGTTGTCGAAGCGAAATCGCTTGGCGATCTCGGCCGCCGAGCGTGCGGCGAGCTTCTGGTGGCCCGGAAACGCGACGGTATCGTCCCCGTCGCGAATCAGCCGGGTCCAGCGTTTGCCCACGTTGACCAGCAGCGCAGCCCAGCGCTGCTGCTTATTGCGCTCGGCCTGCTCGAGGATCTGCAGCGTCTCGGTCCACAGGTCTCGATGCGGCGCCGGGCTGGTCCTGTGAAATCCAATCAATGCGTCGACTTCAGGTAAGATGATGCCAAGAAGTCGAATCTCATGCAAAAAACGCAGCGCGTCGGATACGAACGCGCCCTTGAGCAGCTTGGTCATCTCCTGCAGCCAGCGCTCGGCGCTGATATCCAGGATGCCGTGCGCCCGCTCGCTGGCGGCTTTGCGAAGCTCGTCGGTGGGCTCGAAGCCCAGCTTGCTCATGAACCGACCGACGCGAAGAATGCGCAGCGGGTCCTCGGCCAGGGTCTCGAGCGGATCGCCGATGACCCGGAGGATGCCGGCCTGCAGGTCGCTCTTTCCGTCGTAGGGATCGAATAAGTCGCCGTTGCCGTCGAGCGCCATCGAGTTGATCGAGAAGTCTCGTCGGCCCAGGTCTTGTTCGATGGTGTCGCCGAAGACCACCGTCGGGTGGCGGCTGCCGCGCCGATAATACTCGTCAGAGCGGTAGGTCGTGATCTGGCAATCCTTGGGATAACCCTGATCTTCGGGGCCGCGCACCACCGCCCCGACGGTGCCGAATTCGGCGCCGAGCTCGTAGACGGTGAAGTTGGCTTTCTTGAGGATCTTTGCGGTCTCAGGTGGGCGCGCGTCGGTACAAAAGTCGAGGTCATCGAGATTCTCGACGGGCGCGCCGAGCTCGTAGTCGCGCACGGCGCCGCCGACCAGATACAGGTCGTGCCCGGCGCGCTCGAATGCCTCGAAAAGTCGCTTTACTGGCTGGGGATATTTCATGCGTCCAAGTCTGTATTTTTAGTTCAAAAGATATATAGCAGACCTGACGCGCATCTTCAGCCTCCAATCGCCGAATTAGTGGTCGACATTGAATGTCGCTTCATCCAAAATGGCGCCCATGAGATAGCCGTAGGGAAGTGAGCGGCGGCCGTTTACGTTTACGACTACGATCACGTTCACGATCACGATCACGACCACGACCACGACCACGGTTGTTGCCTTCCCTGGACCCCTGGACCCCTGGACCCCTGGACCCCTGATCTCGACCCCTGAACCCCTACCGTTAACCGACCCCTGGACCCCCGGACCCCTGACCTATGCTTGATTTCGAACTCACTGAAGAACAATCGATGTATCAAAAGACGGCGCGGGACTTCGCCCGCGACGTCATGCGCCCGGTCGCCGAGCACCACGACCGCACCGGCGAGTACCCCTGGGAGGTCATCAAGAAGGCCTTCGAGGTGGGCTTGATGAATACCATGGTGCCGGTCGAATACGGCGGCCTGGGGATGGGCTCGCTGGACGCCTCGATCGTCGCCGAGGAGCTCGCCTGGGGCTGCACCGGCCTGTCCACGGCCATGGAGGCCAACCAACTCGCCACCGGCCCGGTGATGATGTACGGCACCGAGGAGCAAAAGGAGAAATACCTCGGCATGCTCACCGGCCCGCCCGACGAGGACGGCAACCCGCATATGGCTGCTTATTGTGTGACCGAGCCGCAGGCGGGCAGCGACGTGGCCGGCATGGGCACCAAGGCGGTCAAAAAGGGCGACAAATACGTCCTCACCGGCAATAAGATGTGGATCACCAACGGCGCCAAGGCGTCCTGGTATTTTGTGGTCGCCTACACGAATAAAGACGCCGGCTACAAGGGCATGAGCGGGTTTATCGTCGACGCCGACAGCCCCGGCATCGAGGTCGGCAAGAAGGAAGACAATATGGGCCAGCGCGCCTCGGACACCCGCGCGGTGACCTTCGACGAGGTCGAAGTCCCCGCCGAAAACCTGCTCGGCGGCAAAGAAGGCGTCGGCTGGATGCAGGCCATGCACGCCTTCGACAAATCCCGCCCCCTGGTCGCCTCCGGCGCCGTCGGACTCGCCCGCGCCGCCTACGAGTACGCGCGCGACTACTCCCTCGAGCGCAAAGCATTCGGCAAGCCCATCGCCAAGAACCAGGCGGTCAGCTTCATGGTCGCCGAGATGGCCATGAATATCGAAGCCGCGCGCCACCTGGTCCGCAAATCCGCCTGGATCCACGACCAGGGCCGCCGCAACACCAAAGAAGCCGCCATGGCCAAGGCCTTCGCCGCCGACATGGCCCAAAAAGTCGCCACCGACGCCGTCCAGGTCTACGGCGGCTACGGCTTCAGCAAGGAGTACCCGGTCGAGAAGCTCTATCGCGACTCGAAGATCTACCAGATCTACGAGGGCACCAGTCAGATCCAGCGTCTGATCATCTCTAGAGAGGTATATAAGGACGTCTCGGGCTGAGCGAAAATCGGTCTCTCCAATATCTCTCCAAAATTCTGCAGCTGCTGAACGAAAGAAGCCCCCTCCGAGTTGGATATCGGAGGGGGCTTTTTATCTGAGGACGACGTTTGGTCGATGTATTGTGGCCATCGAATCACATCGCATTTTCGCGCAGGATCGCCCGGGCGATGTCGCCGCTCTGTGGGAGCAGCTTGCCGTATATCTCCGTGGTCGTGACACTGCAGTGGCCGAGGAGCTTCTGGAGCACCCGAAGGCTCATCCCAGAAGTCGCCAATCTTGCTGCGAATGTGTGGCGTATGCAATGCCACCCCACCTTGTCAGAGCTGATTTCAGCTCGCGAGAACGACCATTTTGTAACCGACCTCATGCGCTGGATGTGAATCGGCTCCAAACACGAGCCCTCCACGCCATCCGGTGCGAGGGGCTCGACATCCGGCAGCGCCCGGAAGCTGAAGACATAGGTGTCGGACGACCAGATGGTCTTGCGATGAGCCCGGAGGAGGTCGAGGGTGTCTTCAGTTACGGGGATCGTGCGGACGAGGCCATATTTAGGCAGCGGGAGGTCATCTGGGGTCGACGCGTCGGCACAATCCCGCCGCCATTGACGCTTAATCTCGATCTGTTTCCCCTGAAAGTCGATCACATCCCAAGCCAAGCCGAGCAATTCGCCGATTCTTAGGCCGGTTCGAAGGCCGAATTTGAGCATGACCTCGATGCGCTCTGGCGCGGCCTCGACGAGCCTCGCAACCTCATCGTCATCGAGATACTTCGGCGTCTCGCGGTGCTCGGAGATGGAGCCCCACGATGCGGGCGGCTCGATGGCGGGACGGTCTCCTTTCCCGATCAACTCTCGCCGAACGGCCATGGTGTAGAGCGCTCCAAGCGCGGTTGCCACTCCCCGAATAGTATTATCAGCCAAGTCGAGGCCACTGAGAAGATCGTCGACGTCGGCTGTCGTGACCTGATCGAGCCGCATTTCGCCGATATGGGGCACGACGTGATTGCGCAGCTTGGACTCGTAGTTGGTCACCGTGCCGTGTGATTTGCCGCCATCGATTAGGCGGATGAAGTCCTCTTTGAACTCAGCGATGGTTGGGATCTTCTCTTCCCGCTCACGCTGCTGCTTCTCTAGCCACCAGTTACGGTCGGTGTGGTCGGTGAGCCGCTCGGCGCCCCACCGCTGAGCTTTGCGCTTCGCCGTAAAGGGAGAGTACCGGCGGAAGCGTTTTTCCTTCCCCGTCAGTGGGTGGATATATGTAAAGTCGACCTCGTAGCGGCCGTTATCTACTTTTCTGACTTTCATCAGGCCCTCTCTTGTCGCGTGTGTAAGAGCTCAAAGGATGACGCGCCCCAAATTATTTCTCAATGGCCATGTTCACCCTGCCGCAGCCACTCTATGAATGACTCGCGATGGATGCGGATCAGCCGGCCGATACGCCGCACACCGCCGATCTCGCCCCGGTCGATGGCGTCGTAGAGCGTGTTCCTATTGACGTCGAGCATCTCCGCCGCTTCGTCGACCGTCATCGTGGGCGGGGCCGGTTCTTCGGTAGTGTGGCTAACGCTGGGCGTGGTCTGACTGGTCACGCTCTCGGTAAATACTCCGACGTGTTCGAGGAAGCCCTCGAGTTGCCGCACGGCGTCCTCGAGGGAGTCGGCTGTGCCGACTGCGGGGAGCGGCCCAGGGCACTGTGATAGCCACGCTGTCAGGTCTACGGCACTCCCACAGGTGCGTGCCTCCCGCAGCAGGCCGATGCGTGTCTTGTAGCTGTTAAGCCGCGTGCAGAATTCGCCAAATTCTTGCCCCCATTCGAGACGGGCGTTGGCGCCACTAGCACCTTCATATGCGGCGCGATTGTGCTGATATCGGCGATACAGCTGCAGGGCCTGGGCGATTGTGTTTTCGTGTCGGAGGGTAGGCATGAGCAATTTGGGGTGATTGGGAGGTGCATACGCTTGGTTTGGGCAGCAGGAGCACCAGCCGCGGACTTCGACGGCGACAGACGGCAAGGTAGGCCAACGACTGGTGCGCTCTGTATCCGGGCAGATTGGTCAGTCGTCAGGCGACCATTGGCTCGACTCGTTGTCGACGCGGCCGGGCTCGAACGGCCCGTACTTGTCGCGCAGGAGTTCGGCCTGACGGCTGTTCCGCTCCCGCACGTACTGAGCGAAGCTCGGGTGGCCTTTGGGGTGACGCGCGAGGGAGCGCGCGTACTCGCCGAGGCAGACCATCTCGGCACCGCGGATGCGGTCCTTTTCGCAGTTGCCGAAGTTCCAGAAGAGTTCTCCGCCCTCCGACTTCAGACGCTCGCGCATGTCGTAGTCCATGAAAGGGGCAGGCGTGTTGTCTGGGGTGATCGGGGCGAGAGCTGCGTTGACGTCGGTATCGGTGTGATTGATGTTCACAGTTTTCTCCGTTTTGTTTGCTGCCGCTATTGGCGGCTGTTGTTGACTGTTCGTCTTATTGCGTCGCGCGTAGTGCACCGTTCTTTGCGGCTTCGTGGGATGCACGGAAGACCTCATGGAGGTTTCATCGTTCGCCCTCCTGTCGGGGTTGATGTGGGTGTCATAGTTCCTCTCCATCATCCGGCCAGGCGATGAGATTGCCGTCTTGGCCGATGATGCGCCGAGCATCCTTGCTCCAGAAACGCATCGCCACCGCTTCCACCTCGATAGGGATATCAGGCACGAACACCTGCATGCCCTCGATCATCATCTGCTCCAGCGCCGCGGCCGACCGGGCGAGCTGCTCTTCGGGAACATCGAGGATGATCTCATCGTGGAGAAACACGACGGGGACGCAGCCGTATAGGTCGGAGGTGGTGTCGACGTAGCAGCCGTGGCTGACCCGCCACATAGCCTCCTTGGCGCCGTCTGCTGCCAGGCCTTGGAAATAGGAGTTGCAGGCGGCAGTGTAGCTGACTTCGCCGCGTACGCGGCCGGAGCGCAGTTGAGTGAGGTTCATGCGCCGATTGGCGTCGAGTTGTTTGTCGATGCGGTCGAAGTAGCGTCGCATTTCCGGGAACTGTCGCCGCCAAGTCATCTTGAGCCCACGGGCTTCTTCCGGAGTCAGCGTCAGCCCCCATTGACCCTCGGCGTACTGAAGGAATGTCTTGGCGCTGAGCCCGCCGGGAAAACCAAAGTTGGCGGCCTTGGCGAGCTGACGTGTTCCTTTGATCTCGGGATCTTGGTCCGCATATCGCTGGACGGCTTCCTCATAATTGATCCCCCGAATTTTGGCGGCCATATCGAGGTGGAGATCGGCGCCCTCTCGCAGGATTTCGGCCATTCGACTTTCTCCGAAGATGTCGAGGCAGGCTTGGGCCAGCGCGCGCAGTTCCAGCGTGGCGTAGTCGGCTGCCACGAATACGTGGCCTGGGCGCGGCACGAAACACTCCCGAATCCCGCCATCGCGCGGCAATTGCTGGATGTTGGGCTTACTGCAACTCGTCCGCCCGGTACGCTTTAGGACGTCGTAGGTGCATCGCACCGGACGACCGCCCAGCCCTTCGAAGATTTTGCCGAAGGTGCCGCGCTGTTTCTCCGTCTCCCGCAGGTCTGCCAATCGTTCCAACTCAGCGTTGCCCGTCTCGCGGAGCACGGCGTTGCCCATTTTGACGAGACCTGTTGAAGTCGTGGGCGGGTCAGGGTGCGCGCGTTCGACGGTGTCGCGTACGCTTGTCGTGTCGAGGGTACCGTCGTCCCGGTAAAAGGAGAGCGCTGCCTTTCCAGTCCGCAGTTCTTTATCGAGCTTATCGATCAAGGCCTGAGCGCGTTCGTGGTCGATATGGAGCCCGGCGTGGCCGAGCAGTTGGAAGGCCCAAGAGTGCTTTGTTTGGGCCGCCGCGTCCGCAAGCTCAGGATGTTTACGCGTCTGTGATCGATGCACGTCTATGGCAATGCGTGCATCGTTAACGGCGTACCGGAGGGCGTCAGCCGGCCAGTCCGCGATTGGCGTGTCTGCGAGCTCCTCATAACGCAGCCGCCACGAGTCGGCTGACTTTTTGTCGCTGCGGATGTTCTGCCCCAGATACGCTTCGCTGAGCTCTGCCAAGCCGATCTTCGAGGTCTGCAGTCGGCCCTCGGCGTTGCGGATGAGTGCCTCAGTGATCATCGTGTCGCAGATCTGACCATCCTCGTACGCCTGCCACACAAGCTCCTTGAAGGCTGGGTCGTCCGCATGTCGCACCAATACTTCGAAGTCGAAGGCGACGTTGTGACCGACGATGAACGACCCCGCCTCGAGCAACTCGCGCACATGTTGGACACCCTCGTCCGGCGCGATTACATCGGCGTCACCTTCTTCATCGTAGAAAGCTAGGCATATGAGGTGGGGCACCGGCTCATCTGCGGTCGCCAGAGTCGTCTCGCAGTCAATGGCGCAGATGCGAGGCGACTGGGACGCGGGAGGCGTATCCGCGTCGGTACCCACTACGGTTGGCAGTTTCTTCGTCGTCGGCCGGGCCAAGTAGTACATCCTCCCGCTCTTGACCTTGTCGGCCAGCTGGTTCATCTGGCGTCCGAAGCGAGTGGAGTTCAGCGCCGGCAGGCCAGCTGCACGCGCCCACGAGAGATACCGTTCTCGGCATTCTGATGCGTCGATTCCTTGGGCTCTTGCGACAGAGCGGGGATCCTGTTCTGCCCCGACTTCGACCGCCTCCATATGCTCCGAGTACCAGACGTCGACGGGATGAGCCTCAGCTTCCAGGCGGTCGCGGAAGGTGTTGACGTTGGGCGCGTAAAATCCATGATCTTGCGCCCAAAAGCGGAACACCTGATACAGCTTGCTGATGTTGCTGATGATGCCACGCTCGTACTCGACCTTACTCAGGTTGGTCTGAAGCCACGTCTGGATAGCGTCGTTGTCGTGTCGCCATTGTTCGTTCAGCGAGCGCGAGCTGGGCGGAATGTCATATCGACCTCGCTTAACGAGGGTCAACACCGCCCGGACGAGCCTCGCAATCACGCCCGGGCGCTCTTGCGCGACGATTTTTTCAGCGAGATTGGGGATGCGCTTTAGCGGATCGTTTCGGAAGTCCCGATGGAATCCGATCAAGATGATCCGGTCAAAGAAGGCATTGGTGTGGTCTCTCGAGCGTGGTCGCTCGTTTGCCGCAAAGGCGTGGCCAGCGATAGGCATATAGGAAAAGGGCGCGTCGTAGATATGACGTGCCGTAATCGTGTCGCCGGTAACGAGCTTCTTAAAGCCAGCGGTATCCTCAATGGCTTTGCTTTGAATATCGAAGCCGACGTTGAGCAGCTTGCCCGCCATGAGCGCAAGTTTGTAGTCGTTGCTCATATCCTGAGGGTCGATCGCTGCCACACTCTCGGGAGGAAAGATCGACATGAGGATCTTCAGGAACACGCTCTTCCCGGTCCCTCCAGGCCCGTACAGCATTACGCAGCGCTGATATTCGGTAGCCATGCCAAAAAGCGCTGCGCCACCGAATTCGAGGAGCAGCTGGGCCTTTTGCTCGGCGTCCTCGTCCCCCTGAAACCAGTCGCGGAATGATTGGTCAAACATCGGGGCCGGCGCGTCGGGATCCCAGGCGAACGGCAGTGCGAAGCGTTGACGGTGGTCCGGATCGGGGTCGAGGAGTTCGAGTTCTCCGTCGTCGCCGATTACGAGCAAACCGTTCTGGAACTGCACACCTCGGCGGGCGTCGCCAAAGAAACTGGGTTTGGCCACTTCCCGCAACGTAGTTGCGACCTTGAGCGTCCCTTTGATCGTGTCGTTTTTCAGGGCCAAGGTTTGTATCCGAGGCCCCTTTGCCGTCTCTTTCACAAACGGAAGGCCGTCGAGATCATGTGCGAGAGGCGGGATTTTTTCTTGGGGATACCCAGCCCAACAGCCAATGTTCTCGTCGTAGTAATAGAAACTGCCCTCGGCGAATACCACTGGGCGCGTCCCCATACCCGTCATGCTTTCGACAACACGGCGAGCGAGAACTACGTGAGAGTCGGATTCTAGGACCTGATTTTGCTGTTGCATGCGCTCGAGGCGCAGGTCGGTCGCAAGTTGTTCGCAGGACTTGCGGAGTTGGTCGATATAGGTGCCAAGCCCATACACAGCTCGTACTGGCCGGAAGAGGGCTTCAAGGCGGCCGGACTTGGCGATCTCCACCTCGGCGAGTTGTCGAATGAGAGCGCTGTCATACATCGCCTCACGGATATGTGCCTGCTGATCTTTCTTCTCGCCAAGAGCGAGCACTTCCTTGATGAACTGCTCCGCTGTGGCCTCGCCCTCTTGACCAGCCAGCTTCTGATCGTGTTTGAGGCGGATCGAGCGGATATCTGCTTCGGTCTTGTCACTGCGGCCCCCGATGAACGCTGCGATGTACTCCCAGAAAGGATCGCTATTCGACAAGTTCGCTTCGGCGAGCTTGTCGCATGCCGTACTGATCAGCTCATCAATAATGAGGTCCGGCAGGGTCTCTCTCTCCTTGAACTCATGGATGAGTTGATCCGCTACATATCGTTCTGCTGGGACAGACTGCTCGAAGAGTTGCTGAAGTGGATTGATGCCTTTGTGCAGAATGAACTCAGCGGGATCTTTATGTTTTGTGCCATTCGTCATCACTACTCGCTCCCTGCCAGGCTCGGGACGACGAATGCGCGAATACCCCGGGCGCTCAACTGTGAGATCGTCGTCAGGACATGCTCTTTGCCAGCGTCGTCTTGATCGAAGCAGATGGCCGCAGCCGATACTCCTGCCTGTTTGAGCGCCAGGGCCTGAGCCTTGCTCAATGAGTTGCGCATCACCGCAACCGCGCGCGATTCGCCGTAAGCATGGCAGAGGAGTGCGTCGAAGAGCCCCTCAACCAAGACCACCTGCTTTTTACCTTTTTGGACGGCTTCGAAGAGGCGAAACGGTACGGACTTACTGCCGCTCCCACGCGTGCTCATCTTGTCCCGCCTGTTGTCGGCGTGTGTGGGCAATCTGCCGTGCAGCGCCAAGGGGTTCCCGTGAAGGTCGAGCCCCACAGATGTGACGTAGCCAGTGAGGTTATTGAGGCCGAGGTCGTTGAAGAGCTTGCTGCCGTACTTTTCGGCGACAGCTTTGCACGTCCGAGACGTGACCAGCCCGAGCCCGAGGTCTTTGATGTGCGCAGTCAGCAGGCCACGGCCGGTGAGGTACTGCCGGGAAATGTTTGCCTTATCGTTTTTGCGAAGAAGCTCACGCTGAGCGAGACGTTGAGCATAGCTGAGCGCGGATTGCCGGTTGTGCGCCTGCTCGAGACGCTGCAATTCCTGCTCATTGATCGCAGGAAGCTCAACACCAACAAGAGCTGCTGCTTCAGCAAGCGCACGCCTGAAGTCGGGGTAGGGTAGTTTGTCGGTGACCGTACCGGCGAGCAACCCGAGTGTTACGTAGCAGTCCCAATGGCAGCGTAAGCACCGTTCCGTTGCAAATTTCCT
>CAYLTX010000089.1:0-26696 GCA_964386725.1 uncultured Bradymonadales bacterium
GGTTGGGGGTTGAGGGTCTCTACTTGGTGGGCAGTAGCCGTCAAGGAGGTTGACAATTTATCCACCTACAACTGCCGGCCCGACAAATAAGAAGCCCGTAAAACACTGACAACACCAGACTTTTCAACACCCTCCACCACCTGGAACGACGCTTGCTCTAATAGTCGGTGAGCACTCACGAGCCCCGACAACCATAGGAGCAATATATGAAAGTCGTCATTCCCGGTGGAAGTGGAGAGGTCGGAGCCGTCCTGCGGCGCTGGTTTGTCGAGCGTGGCGACGAGGTCGTCGTCTTGAGCCGAAGCGCGCCCTCGGCTCAGGCAGCCCACTCGGCTTGTCGTGTTGTCGAGTGGGATGGTGAGCACCTCGGCGCCTGGGCCAAAGAGCTCGATGGCGCAGACGTATGCATCAACCTCGCCGGGCGCAGCGTCGACTGCCGGTACACCGCCGAGAACCTGCGCGAGATGATGGACTCCCGCGTCAATTCGACGCGCGTCATCGGCGAGGCCATTGCGGCCGTAGATGACCCGCCCGAGGTGTGGCTGCAGATGAGTACGGCCACGATCTACGCGCACCGATTCGACGCCGCCAACGACGAGGCGACCGGGATCATCGGCGGTGATGAACCGGACGTGCCCGATTATTGGGGGTTTAGCGTCGAGATCGCCAAACAGTGGGAGAGGACGCAACACGAGGCGTCGACGCCCGAGACGCGCAAGGTGGCCATGAGGACCGCGATGGTCATGAGCCCGTCGAAATCCAGCGTCTTCGGCATGCTCCTGCGGATGACCCGGCTGGGGCTCGGCGGCCCCATCGGCGGCGGCGAGCAATACGTCTCTTGGATTCACGAGCGCGACTTCTGCCGGGCCGTCCAATTCTTGGTCGAGAATCCGGTCGAAGGCCCGGTCAACCTGGCCGCGCCACAGCCGATACCGCAGCGCGAACATATGCGCATCCTGCGCCAACAGGCCGGCGTCTCGATTGGTCTACCCGCGACAAGGTGGATGGCCGAGGTCGGCGCCTTCTTCTTGCGCACGGATGTCGAGCTCATCCTCAAGAGCCGACGCGTGGTGCCGGGGCGACTGCGCGACGAAGGCTTCTCGTTCAACTTCGCCGAATGGGCCGACGCAGCTCGAGACCTGGTCGAGCGCAGCTCATAGGGGAATCTTTCCGGCGTCTGTGGGGAAGTCCCACTCATAGGTAAATACCGGCTCGGCGTCGGGCGTCTCGTAGCCGCGAACCTCGATCTGGCCTTCTTCGTCGTGCGGGATATAGACGATCTGCTTGCCCCGTGTGGAATCGGGCTCGTGAGCCGAAAACGACAAATCATCGGGCCGCAGCACTCGACCCGGGTCGGGCTTGGCTAGCTTTTGGTCGGAGTCGTTGAATTCACTGACACTTTGAGGCCACAGCCGCCGCGCCTGATGCGAGTCCGCGAACCGGACGAAATCCGAGGGGCGCCCCTGCGGGTAGGCTTTGTAGAATCCAACCTCACGTAGCGTCTCCTCACCCATGATCTGGTAGACGATGCGCTGGCCCTGGCGCAGCTCCACCGAGCCGGGCTGCGCGCTCCATTTGACAAGCAGGTGGGCTGCGATGGCCGCCGTAACGACGAACCCGAGAAATTGAAATACGCCTATATTTCGCAAACCTCTCACAATTCACTCCTCAGAAAGACAACTCTCCATGCTCCGGCTATCTAGTCGCCGACCATCTCAAAGTCTAGCGTCGTGCCTATGAGTTGGTCGTGGCTCAGATAAGGCCCCTCGACCGGCTCGCCATCGACCTGGACGCCGAGCACATTGGCCGAGTCGGGGCCCGCGCCGTCGGCCTCGATGACGAGGGTCTGCCCGTCGGCGACGTCGATCTCGGCATAGGGGAAGAGCGGCGCGCCCAGCAGGTATTGGTCGCTGCCGGCGACCGGATGAAAGCCGAGCGCGCTGAATAGATACCACGCCGACAATGTGCCGCCATCGTCATTGCCCGGGATGCCATCGGGGCCGGTCGTGTAGGCGGTCTTCTGGATGAGGCGAATCCATCGGCCGACCTCCTCGGGGTGCTCGGTGAAGTGAAAGAGGTAGGCCGAGCCGATGTCGTGCTCGTTTCCATGCCAGTAGAAGGAGTCGGGTAGGATAGTCTTGAAGTCCTCCGAGTTGATGCCCGACTTCTCGAAGAATCTCAGCAACGAGGCGTGGAACTCCTCGGCGCCGCCGAAGGTCGTCGCGAGTTGTTCGGGCTGCCACATCGGATAGAAGCTCCAATGCCAGGGGCCGCCTTCGGTATAGTGGCCGCTTCGGTCTCCATAGCCCCAGCTTATATCTTCGACAAAGCTGCCGTCGGCGTTGCGTGGGCGCAGGATGCCGAGTTCGTCGTCGTAAAGGTGCTGCCAATTGCCGGCGCGCCGGCGAAGCGCGTCGGCCTCGTCGCGGCCAAGCTCGTCGGCCAGATTGGCCAGCGACCAATCACCCCAGCCAAATTCGAGGGTGCGAGAGACCGACTCGTCGAATTCGTCAGCGGGAACGTAGCCCAGGTCGAGGTAGCGCTCGATGCCGGTGCGCCCGCTGAACATCGCGCCCTCGGCCGGCTTTTGTGTGGCTGTCTCGTAGAGCGCGTCGAAGGCCGCGTCGTAGTCGACCCCGGGGATCTGCTTGAGCGCCCCTTCGGCGAATAATTGGTCACCGGGCGTCCCGAGCATGCTGCCCGTATAGCTGAGCATCGCCGGCCAGCGCGGGATATAGCCGGTGGCGTCCTTCATCGCCAACAGTGAATTGAGGCAGTCGGCCTGCATCTCGGGATCGACCAGCGTCAGCCACGGATGCAGCGTCCGGAAGGTATCCCACAGCGACAGGTCGCTATAGTAGGCGAATCCATCGACCGTATGCACCTCGCCGTCCATCCCCCGATAGCGACCGTCGAGACCGTCGAGACGCGAGGGCATGCGCCAGATATTATAGAGCGCGGTGTAGAAGACGGTCTGGTCGTCGAGCGAGCCGCCTCGCAGTCGCACCCGCCCGAGCTTTTGCTTCCAGCTATCGGCGGCGGCCTGGCGCACCTGCTCGAATGAGCGGTCGTCGAGATCCTCGCGGTGAAGCCGGGCCTGGGCGAGGTCGACCAGCGACAGTCCCACCCGCAGGTCGACCTGCTGGACGTCGTCGAAGACCAGCACAGCACCGGCCTGTGTACCCTGCGCGGCGGCGGCGCCGTCCTCGACGCCCTCATCGGTCCACGTCGACACCACGGAAGGCGTCGTGTCGAGGGTCGCCGAAAAGTGCAGAGTAAACGGCCTGCTCCGGGTGGCGAAGTCGCCCCCGTAGACCACGCTTCCCTCGATGGTGTCGGCGTCGACCGTAATGTCGACGTCCGTCGACGGCGACTCCTTGACGCTCGAGGCGGGGTCGAAGAGAAGCGTCAGTTGGTCGGAATCGGAGCGATACCTGTGAAACCCTCCCGATCGCGTCGCCGTCAGCTCTGCGCTGACGTCCAGGTCGGGCAACTTGACTCGATAATAACCGGGCTCGGCCTCCTCGGTGTCTTTGTCCATCGCCGTAAATTGTTGCCACGGTGCTTCGGCGTCGACCTCGGCGACGGGAAGCACTCCGAGGTTTCCGAGTCCGGCTGCGCCCGTTCCGACCAGGTGTATATGACTGAAGCCGCGGACATCCCCGTCGGCGAAATTATAGCCGCTAAAATGTGCCAGATCCGGGTGCGACCCACCCCTGGTGGTATCCGGGCCGAGCTTGACCAACCCGTTGGGGATCTGGGCGGCGGGCGTCAGCGCCGCATAGCCAAAACCCAGTCCCCCGGTGCCGATGAACGGGTCGACCAACTCGAAGGCCCGCTCGGCCTGCACGAGTTGATCGCCGGTGTCCGCGTCGATCAGGTCGGTGGCATCGGCCGCGTCCATCCCGCCGTCCGCGCCCGAGGCATCTGCATCCTGCAGGCCGTCATTCACCTGCTTCTCGACAGGCGAACAGCCCGATATCGACACGAAGAGGACGATGATGGCCAGAAAACTACAGGTGTGGCGGTTCATATCGACTCGGGCGTTAGACGGGCTGGACGAAGATGTGGAAACACCTCAATTCTACACGATCTGGACCCACATAGGCTAGCTACCCAGACACGCTACACTGCCCAAGAGCTACCAGCGGCTTGATTTATGATCACCAAACTAATACTCAGGGAGTAATCGCGCCGCATGGCTTCGGGCAACTATACTGAGGTTCGCGGCGCTCCTTTTGCGATTCAATGACCTTAGACACGGAAGTATTGATGTACGCATGGATGAAGAGTAGACGATGGACGACGGTGGTTTGCCTAGCCGCGATGATGAGCCTGGCGGTGGCATGTGGAGACGACGACAACGGTGGCGGCAGCAGCAATAACGCCAACAACGCCAACAACGTCAACAACGTCAACAACGACAACAACGGCGCAGATGCCGGCCCGGACGCTGCGCCTGAAGAGGACGCAGGCCCGGACGCTGAGCCCGAAGAAGACGCCGGCCCGGACGCCGAACAGCCCGCCGAGCCCCTGAGCGGCTTCGACTCCGCCGACGACGGCACGCTCGATGAAAGCGCAACCGGCTGGTCGGTGCTGACGAACAACACCGACGGCGACCGACTCCTGTCGCTCGAATTGGCCGCCGACGGTGGAGCCTCCGACACCGGCACCTTCGAATTCGAAGATTTCACCACCACCGAACCCGCCAACGTCCTCATCGGCGCCGCCGGCTGCACCGAGGATAGCTGTGAGAGCTTCTTCCAGGCTGTCTCCGGCACCATGGAGATCACCACCTTCGAGAAGACCGAAGGCGGCAGCTTCGAAGCCACGCTCACCGACGTCGAGTTGGTCGAAGTCGAGCTCACCCAGGGCGGAACCAACGTGATCGAAGACGGCAACACTTGGACCATCGACGATTCGACCATCGTGGCCACGGTCGATCCGATGGCCGAGTTCGAGTCGTCCTGCGAGATCGAAGGCTTCACCGCTGATCAAGATGGCGTCACGGCTACCGCCGCAGACGGCTACTACACCGTCGAGGCTACGACGGTCGCCGATGACGACTCCGAGACCATTCTGTCGCTGCAGGTCTACGAGGACTTCGGCGAAGAAGGCGAAGTGGCCAGCACCGAAGGCACCTTCCAGATCGACGACTACAATTACGAGACCTGCGCTAATTGCCTGCTGATCTACGAGAACTGCACCGACGAGGAAGGTTGCGAGACCATCTATAGCGCCGGCGCAGGCACCCTCGAGGTCACCAGCACCGGCGGCGAAGGCGACCAATTCGTGGCCACGCTCACCGACGCGGAGCTCGCCGAGGTCACCATCGCCCAGTCCTACGACACCGACCTCGTCAACGATGGCGTCGGTTGGTGCATCGACGAGTTTTCCTGGGACGTGACCATCGAGGCCGAAGAGGCCGCCGAATAATCCCCCGATTGACACCGCACCAAAACGACGACGCCCGGCCGGAGTTTTCCGGCCGGGCGTCGTCGCTCTGGGGCTATGGCGCCGATGGGTGGCACTCCAATTTGCGCCAGCGGCGCACAAATACCGCCGAGTACTGACAGACGAGCGACGCGGTGTTATATCGCTCGTGCATTGTCAACGTTATCCAAGGAGTTCTTATGAAGAAGTTTGTTATCGTAGCACTCGCCCTCGCCCTGGCAGCGTGCAGCACCGAGCCGCAGCCCAAGGAAGACACTCAGCCGACCGAAGAGCCGGCAGAGACAACTGAACAAGCAGAACAAGAAGAAGAAGAAGAAGAACAAGCACCGGCCGAGGAAGCTGAAGCTGCCTCGATGCGTGAGCTGCTCGAGCAGGCCGCCGAGGGCGATCATCGCTCCGCAGACAATATCGCGCGCAACGAGTACCGAAATCCGGTCGACACGCTGCTCTTCTTCGGCATCGAGCGCGACATGACGGTCGTCGAGCTGTGGCCCGGCGGAGGTTGGTATACCGAGGTCCTCGCGCCGGCGCTCACCGAAGGCACGCTGATCGGCGCGAACTTCGCGCCCAAAGAGGACGACCCGGACCATTACCGAACCAAGCTTCATAACGCCTACAAACAGCGCATGGCCGACGAAGAGATCTTCTCGAACGTCGAGCCGATCACCTTCCAGCCGCCCGAGCAGAACGAACTCGGCGAGCCCGGCAGCGCCGACATGGTGCTGACGTTCCGCAACACCCATAGCTTCATTAACGCGGGCGTCGAGGACCAGGTCATGGAATCCGCCTATGAAATCCTCAAGCCCGGCGGCATCTTCGGTGTCGTCCAGCACCGCGCCGAAGAAGGCGCTGACGTCGAAGAGACCGTCGAGGACGGATACGTCCCCGAAGCCTACGTCATCGAAAAGGCCGAGGAAGCCGGCTTCGAGCTCGTAGAAAAGTCCGACGTCAACGCCAACCCGGCCGACACCAAGGACCACCCCGAGGGCGTCTGGACCCTGCCGCCGAGCCTGCGCCTTGGCGACCAAGACCGCGAAAAGTATGAGGAAATCGGCGAGAGCGATCGCATGACGCTGAAGTTCCAGAAGCCGGCCGACGAAGCTGACGAGTCGGACGAAGAAGAAATGGACGAAGAAGAGATGGACGAAGAAGAGATGGACGAAGAAGAGATGGACGACGAGTAATCCGCTCTCGTTCAATCCTAAATTCGCCTAATACAAAAAGCCCCGGCGCATCATCTCGATGCGCCGGGGCTTTTTGCGTGCTCGACCCGACCAGTGGTTATGATCGAAGTGACACGCATTCGCGACTTGCTGCTCTACTTCGACAATGACTCTGAGGGAGCCGCTCCTTATGATGCCGTCGATTTAATGGAGCGTGTAGGTCTTCGATAAGCATGATTTCGGTAAGTTGTGGACGAACTCATCATCTCGCCATATTTGCTCGGCGTGCTCTTTTTGGTCGTCTCGAGCCTCTACTCCTCGGTCGGCCTGGGCGGCGGCTCGTCGTATACGGCGCTCTTGGCCGTCCTGGGTGCGAGCCACGCCGTCATTCCGGGCGTATCGCTGACGCTCAACGCGGTGGTCACGCTGCTGGGCAGCATCAACTATATTCGCCAGGGCCATGCACGCTTTCGCCTGATCGCCGCCTTCGTGGTGACCTCGGTGCCCATGGCCTATTTGGGCGGGTCGCTCGAGCTCGCGCCGCGGGTATTCTACGCGATCCTGTTGGCCACCTTGGTGCTGGTCGCCCTGCGCATCTACCTGGTGCCCGACCCGAAGATCGACCTGGACCTCGGACCACGCACCAAGATCATCGCCGCACTCCTCATCGGCGCGCTGCTCGGCTTCATCGCCGGCATCGTGGGCATCGGCGGCGGCATCTACCTGGTGCCGATCGTCATCATTTTGGGCCTGGGCGACGCCAAGGAAGCCGCGGCCACCGGCGCCATCTTCATCTTCGTCAACTCTCTGGGCGGCCTCGCCGCCCACCTACAGCGCGGCGCCGTCGACCCGGCCGAGATCTGGCCGCTGGTCGCCGCCGTGGTCCTCGGCGGCTTCATCGGCTCGCACCTCGGCGCGGCGAGGTTTGATAAAAAAACCGTGCGCCGCGTGCTCGGCGTGGTGATCTTGGTGGCGATTCTGCTGCTGACCCGGCGCGTCTTTTGACTCCGCCACGCCAACACTGCTCAATCGAATCACTCCGACTTACAGCGGCGGTTTTCACAACGACTCGGGCCGAAGCTGAGGCCACAGTTGTCGCAGCCATCGCGTTCAATGCACTCGGTATTGCTGCTGCACGGCAGTTCACAGCCATTTCCATAGTCGTCAAAGCAGATCTCTTCGGCCCCGCATTGCTCGGCTTCGGAACCTGGGCCAGCAAGGCACGGCCCAGCCTCACAGACAAATACATCACGACTGTTCATGCCGTGGGGGGCGCATACTTCGCCTTCGGCGCAATCACCCGTCGCAGAGCATAGGTGTCCGCACTCGCCGCCCACACACGCCTCGTCTTCGGAACACCCCCCACACACCTCTTCGCGGCAAAAGGTGCCGTCACTGGTGACGACACACTCCTGGCTATTCGGACAGTCCGCATTGGCCGAACACGATTGAACGCAAGTGCGTTCGACGCACGCTCCGGTCACACAGTCCGACTCCGACCTGCACTCCTCGCCGATACTGCCGGTTCCGACTGTCACACATGTTCGCTCCACCCTGCTCATGCCGCAGATGCGATTGCCGCGACAATCAGAATCGTCGAAGCAATATTGAGTCTCACAATACCCGTTCTGGCTGCATGTACGAGTCCGGTATGAAACAAGGCATTCAGAAGCCTCCTCGCATTGCCGGTGACATTCCTCGAGCCCCAAACAAATGCACTCACCGTTCACGCAGCCATAGCCATCCGGGCAGTTTTCGAGGGTGCAATTGATGCCGGCGCGCACACAATCTGCGCCGGAGCAAATATCCCGTTCGTCCTTGCAGAGGCACCCCGAGGCGCCGCATACGCCGGAGTAATCCCCCTGCTCGTTCGGCTCGTCCATGCATTCCAAGCGACCATCGCAGTCCCGAGTGTCGTCGCATTCGACGCCGCAGGATCCGGTATCGTCGACGCAATTCTCTCCGTCGGGACAGTCATCGTCGCTGTCACAAGTATCACCGGTGACACACGACCCGTCGTTAGAACACCACTCGTCATCCTCGCACTGGCAATAATCCGGATAGCACTCGCGTTCGTCGCCCTCGCTTGCGGTGTTTCGACATTCGAGGCCCGACTGACAATCCACCGTGAGAACGCACGGAGAGCCCTCTTCGGCTCCATCATCCCGACCAGATTCATTATTTTCACCGACCTCCCAGCCTTCAGACGTGCCGTCCGAGGAGCATCCGATGGTGCATACCACACATGCGACGAAAATCGTTGACGCGAGAAGCGCCGTGATCCGGCGAGCCTCGAACCGGGCGACGATTGTAGACATCCTTAAACGACTTCGGCGAGTGTGAACCGGAGGGCTTCAAGTTAAGAGGACCAACCTCGATCACCGAACACGAGGACTTCTGGCACGTCGAAGCGATGAGCGAATACGGGAATTACTACGTGGATATCTTTATCTATAGCCCCTACATCGCTTCTGATGATCGCTTCGAATTCGGCACCGTCGACGGCGAGCCTTCAGACCATTTGCTGGTAATCTCTAAGATGTGCCCGAGCGATCAATGGTGTGACACGTTTTTCAATGCGACGTCTGGCGCGTTCGACATTATCTCGCAAACTGACCCCTCCACATCCAATTATTTGACGGGTCACATCGTCGACGCCGAACTCGTCGAGGGGGATCTCGACGCAAACGGCAGGTTTCAGAGAACCGCAGGTGGCGAAATTATGTGCGTCGAGCGAGCCTCGTTGCAGGGCTCGATGGATGCATTGTAGCCCTGCGTTATCACCCTCAGGCAGCAGACTAAGCTGTTAATACTACAACGGCGGTGAGCTACGGTCGCCGCTGGTCACACCTTCCCCAAGACCCCTGCCGGAGACTCGCGGGGTATTCAGGGCCTAATAGGCTGGCACCGATTTTTTGCGCTCGACCAACCGACACGCCTCCACACGCGCTTATTCTGTTTACGTGCAGGATTTTAGACGATATGCATCGTCAAAATCTTAACGACGACAACGGAGTAAGAAGATGGCCGACCACAAAGACCCCAAGAGCCGGCGCGACGAGGCGCTTCGCTACCACGAGTCTCCGCGGCCCGGAAAACTCGAGATCCAGCCCACCAAGCCGCTGTCGAGCCAGCGCGACCTGTCGCTGGCCTACACGCCCGGAGTCGCCGAGCCGTGCCGCGAGATCGCCGAGGACCCGCTGGCCAGCTACCGCTACACCAACCGAGGCAATCTGGTCGGCGTGGTCACCAACGGCAGCGCCACGCTCGGCCTGGGCGATATCGGCGCGCTGGCCAGCAAGCCGGTCATGGAGGGCAAGGCCGTGCTGTTCAAGCACCTGGCCGGCGTCGACGCCTTCGACATCGAGCTCGACGTCGACAATGTCGAGGATTTCATCAACTGCGTGCGCGCCCTCGAGCCGACCTTCGGGGGCATCAACCTCGAGGATATCGCCGCCCCGGATTGCTTCGAGATCGAAGAGCGACTCCGAGAGGAGCTCGACATCCCGGTCTTCCACGACGATCAGCACGGTACGGCGATCATCACCGGCGCGGCGCTATTAAACGCGATCGAATTGCAGAAAAAGGACATCGCCGCGCTTCACGTGGTCTTCTCGGGCGCCGGAGCCGCCGGCGTGGCCTGCGCCGAGCTCTACGAATCGCTGGGCGTGCCCCACGACAATATCCTGTTTTGCGACTCCAAGGGCGTCATCCACACCGATCGCGAGGGGCTCAACGAGGAAAAAGAGCGCTTCGCCCGGACCACCGACCGGCGCACACTCGCCGACGCCATGGAGGGCGCCGATGTCTTTATGGGCCTGTCGGTGGGGGGCATCGTCAGCCAAGAGATGGTCGCCTCGATGGCCGACCGCCCGATCATCTTCGCGCTGGCCAATCCCGACCCCGAGATCTCGTATCCGGACGCCATGGCGGTGCGCGACGACCTGGTCATGGCCACCGGGCGCAGCGACTATCCCAACCAGGTCAACAACGTGCTCGGCTTTCCGTATATCTTCCGCGGGGCGCTCGACGCGGCCGCGCGCGCCATCAACGAGGAGATGAAGCTCGCCGCGGTGCATGCGCTGGCCGACCTCACCCGCGAGGACGTCCCCGAGGCGGTCAGCGACGCCTACGAGAGCCAGACGTTTAGCTTCGGCCCCGAATATATCATCCCCAAACCCTTCGACCCCCGCGCGCTTTTGCGTGTGGCGCCGGCGGTGGCCAGGGCGGCCGCCGAGTCCGGCGTGGCCTCCAGGCCCATCGAGGACTTCGCTGCCTACCGCGCGCGCCTCGAACGGCTGCAGAGTGCGTCGAAGGCGCTCATCCGCCGGCTCATCAACAAGGCCAAGCGCGATCCCAAACGGATCATCTTCCCGGAGGGTGACCACCACCAGATCATGCGCGCGGCCAGCATCCTGGTCGACGAGGGCATCGCCCGCCCGGTCCTCATGGGCGACGCTGGGCGCATCCGCCGCCACGCTCGCCACCACGACATCGACCTGGACGACGTCGAGGTCTTCGACCCGACCGAGGACGAGCGCAGAGACGAGATGATCTGCGCGCTCTACGACCTTCGCCGCCGCAAGGGCGTCACCCTCGCCGAGGCCAAGAGCCGGATGAAGCAGCCGGAGGTCTACGCGATGATGATGCTGGAATCCGGGCGCGTCGACGGCGTGGTCAGCGGGCTGACCAAAGCTTATCGCGAGTCGATGCGCCCCGCCCTTCGAGTCGTCGGTGTGGCCGAGGGCGTCGAGCGCGCCGCCGGCGCCTACGTGGTGGTCTCGCGCGAGCACGGGGTCAAATTCTTCGCCGATTGCACCGTCAATATCGACCCGGACGCCCAGACCCTGGCCGAGATCGCCGAAAAGACCTCCGAGTTGGCCCACGCGCTCGACGTCGACCCGAAGATCGCCATGCTCAGCTACTCGGCGTTCGGCACCAGCCGCCACCCGGAGGCCACCAAGGTCGCCGAGGCCACCCGGCTGCTCAAAAAGCGGCGCCCCGGGCTGCACGTCGACGGCGAGATGCAGGTCGACGCCGCCCTCGACCCCGGGCTTCGCGAGGAGAGCTTCGACTTCGCCGAGCTCACCGGCGAAGCCAACGTGCTGGTCTTCCCCAACCTCGACGCCGGCAATATCGCCTATAAGCTGGTCGACAAGCTCTGCGACGCCGACGTCATCGGACCCGTTTTGTTGGGGATGAAAAAGCCGGTCAACGTGCTCCAGCGCGGCGCGAGCGTCGCCTCCATCGTCAACCTGACGGTGCTGACCGTGCTCAACGCTCAGGGGCAGTGAGACGGCCGGCGTCTGCTAAGCTCCTTTCTCGAAGAGCTCGGCGAAGCGCTGCATCTGGTCGTTCGAACCGACCAGCAGCAAGTCCATGCCGGGCTCGAGTTGGGTATTTGGCATGACGTTGGTGATGCTCAGGCCATTCTCACTGATCGCGACCACGTTGACACCGGTCAGCGCCCCCATACCACTTTCGGCAAGGCTTTTGCCGTAGAGCGACTCGGGGACGGCGCGGCGATACAGATCGACCCCCTCGCCGAGCTCCATCAATGTCTCTCCTTCGAGCACCGACATGATCGCGTCGACCCCGAGGGTGGCGTAGCTGAGCACGAAGTCGGCCCCGGCGCGGTAGATCGCCTCGAGGTTGTGGCCGTGGGTGATCCGGCTGACGATTCGCAGCTCCGCATTGAGCCGGCGGCAATAGGAGGTCAAATAGACATTGATCGAATCGTCGTTGGTGGTCAGCAGGACCGCCGGCGCTTTCGTGATGCCCGCCTCTTGGAGCAAGTCGTAATTGGCCGCGTCGCCGGTGAAGACACCATCACATAAATCGCGCAGATGTTCGCATTTCTCCGCGTCGCGCTCGATGAGGTTGACGGAGACCTTCTTTTTCACCAGCGCTTTGGCTGCAGCCTCTCCGACAGTTCCACCGCCGATCAGCAATATCGGATGAGCATCGGTGTCGCGTCGGACGATGAACGTGTCGAGCTTCTCCAATTGCCCGGCGGTGCCCATCACCACCAGCACACTGGCGTCGGTCAGCACCCGGTTTGCATCCGGAGGCTGCAGCGGCCCTCTCTCCCACACGCCGATGATATTGATGCCGGTCTCCTTTCGAAGCTCCGACTCCCGAATCGTCTTGCCGTGCAACTCCGTATTATGCACCGGCAGCTCGGCGATCTTGAGGTCGCCGTACTCGCCAACGGATTGCATGCCTGCTTGGTGCGCTGTGACGCGGTTGGCGAGTTGCTCTCCGAGCCAGCGCTTTAGCGGGAGCACCCGCGACGCACCGCTGAGCTCCAGAATATCGACGGCGTTTTCGTCGTTGGAGACCGCCGCGATCGGCACGTCGGGGGCGACCTCTCGGACCGTCAAAATGATATTCGTATTGACGATATCGTCACGGTTGGCCACCACCAGCCGGGCCTGACTGGCTCTTAGATTGGTGTAGGTCTCCTTGACGTCGATCTCGCCGATCGCGGTGGACAGCCCTTCAGCATACCAATCCGAGGCCGTCGAGGGATCTGATTCGACGATGATATAGGGCACATCTTCGTTCTCGAGGCGCTCTATCAGTCCGGGGACGATGGCATCGCGCGTGCAAATGATTACATGGCCGTGGGTATCCGGCGGCAGCGCTCGAGGGGCGCGCGTTCGGATCTGCGCCTCGAGCCAGGGCGCGTAGAAGAACCGAATGAACGCAAACGGCAAAACCACCAGCAGCATCATGATGCCGGTGAGCAGCACGACGACGCTAAAGAAGCGCCCCAGGTCGGTGTGGAAGGTGATATCGCCAAAGCCCAGGGTGCTCATCACCGTCAGCGTCCAGTACAGGCCGGTAATCCAGGAGTGCTGTTCCCCCTCGTAGAGCATGATGAAGTGGAAGAGCACCGAGAACAAAATGACCACGATCACCAGCAGGCCGACGAACTTCATCAGCAAGGGCAGGTTGCGTCGGATCTCTTTGTTTTCGAGAAAATACGACAGCTGGGTACTGATCGTCTTCATGAAGTCATCATGCCTTGGCAGTTCAGTTACGTGTAGGCAGCCTACCACAGACGAGCTCGGCGACGCCGCAGCCGCCACCGCGCCGGCGATCATTACTCGGGAGCAGAAGCCCCCCGCTCGCGGGATATCTCCCGGTGGCCGATATAGACGATCTCGTCGTTGGCATATACGTCGGTCTCGGGCGGCGGGTTCATCTGCATCTCCCCCTGATGGAGCAGTCCAACCACCAGCACGTCGTAGTCCTCGTGCATCCGGTGGCGAAGCTCACGAAATTCAATGAGTTCACCTTCGATCACGCCGATGGGCAGATGCGAGGTGTACACATTCTGGCGCGTGGCCAACATAAGGTCACTCAGCGCGCTGCCCACCCCGGGATTGGCTGCGGTGTGGGCCATCAAACTATAGCTGAGCAGCGCGCTGGCGATGATCTCGTCGGCGCCGGCGGTCACCGCATGGTCGATATTCTCCGGGTCGAGAATCTCGGCGCAGATGTGGATGGGCACGTCGCGCTCGACGTCGAGCTGTTGCTCGATCCGTCGCACCGTAAAGATCGTCAGCACCGTGGAAGCGTCGCGCGCCTGTGGTTTGACCGCGCCGGCGGACTGGTCGGCGACCGCGATCACCGTTCGCACCCACGGCAGGCGCACGTTGGTGTATTCATCCTCTTTGGTGAAGTCCCCTTCTACGAAGATACACTCTTGTTGCAGCTGTTCGGGCCGGCTGCGCGGCGCCAGCACCATGATGGCAGGGAGCCGCGCGCCGTACTCCTCTTTCATACGCTCGACGAGCATCGGGACGTCGTCATTCCAGCCGGCGATAATGATATGGTCGGAGATCGATGACATACGCACCTGCTCGGTTCTGAGGGGAAGAAGATGGCCGACCAATGTCGAGCTGATCACGCCGGCAAAAAGCGCGATGACGAACATACCGGTGAGCATTAAAGCGGCGCCGATCATCCGGCCGCCGGTGGTCGCCGGAGTGATGTCTCCGAACCCGACCGTCGAGATGGTCACGATCGACCACCAAAGTGTGTCACCGAGCGAATCGATGCCCTCATTGATGCCGTACTCGGCGAAAAACAGCATCACGGCGCTGAGCACGATCGCTGTGAATACGAAGCTGATCGACACCGCAAAGATGAGAGAATTGCTGCGAAAGGCCAGCGAAAGCGTCCGCAGTGGGCTCGAATGGCGAAAGAGCTTGATCGAGCGTAACAGCCGGAACAAGCGCAGGATACGAAGCGAGCGCAGAAACGGAAAGATCGGCAGCAACGCAATCAGGTCGATCATCCCCCACGGGCTCAAAATAAACTTCAGACGCGAGAGCACCCAATACTTGGTCTTACCCCAAAAGCTCAACCTCACGCTGCGAGGCTGCCAGTCGCGAATCACCCAGAGCCTGGCGATAAACTCGACCAAAAAGATGAGCAAGATCGCTCGATCGACCGTCCACATCCAGGTCGGAGGTGTGTCGCCGTGCAATACGAGCACCTCATAGACGAGCGTGCCGACGCTGAGCAGGATGAGAGCTGTGATGAAGCTCAGAAACCAACGGTAGCTTCGCCTGGTGGGATCGTTGAGCATGCCCCACAGAAATTCACGAGTGGGGCTTACCTTTTTGATCGAGTGGCGTCGAAACCGACGCTCCGCCGACAGCTTTCGCTCCTCGAGCCCCTTGTACGAATACGATTCTCGGCGCGTGGTGCCACCTCGAGGATGCTCGCCGCCCTGATTGTCTGCGTTCTCGCTCATACAACGCCGCTCGATCAAATAACTCGGATGCGGCCGATAGTTACACCGTATCGGCTCGATGCACGAGCCCAACTCGAGCGCGCGAGTTGTCGGTGGCCCCGCAGCTTGTTGTGCACGTGCCACCAACCTATGTTATCGGGCACCCGACAATTCGCGCGCGCCAAAAAGTCTAGGTGCCGATCACGCGTACTGTCAAAAATTGCCACGGCAATCACGCTCCCCCGAGCATTCCCGAGGTCGTCAGATGCACGACTTTCATATCCTCGCCGACTTTCTGGTCATCATTGGCCTGTCAGTGGTGGTTGTTTGGCTCTTCCACAAGATGAAGCTGCCCGCGCTGGTCGGCTTCTTGGCCGCCGGCGTGCTCATCGGGCCGGGCGGATTCGGTTTCATCGCCAGCAACGAAGAGATCGAATTGCTCGCCGAGATCGGTGTGGTGCTGCTGCTGTTCGCGATCGGCCTGGAGTTCTCGCTGCGCGATCTGATGCGCATTCGCAGGCTGGTATTGGGCGGTGGAGGCCTTCAATTGCTCGTCACAGGCGCCATCGCCGCCGCGATTGCCTACACGTTGGGCTATTCACTGAACGTCGCCATCTTCTGGGGCGCGCTGGTAGGCCTGAGTTCGACGGCGATCGTGCTCAACCTGTTGCAAAAGTCGGGTGAGATCAGCGCGGTGCACGGCCAGGGGATGCTGGGGATCTTGATCTTTCAGGACCTGGCGGTCGTCGCGCTCATGCTGCTGGCGCCCATCTTGGCCGGGGAGGCCCCGGGGGCCCTGGACATCACGCTGGTCCTTCTCAAGGCGCTCGGCGTGGTCGTCGGCCTTTGGCTGGTGGCCTCGTATGTCTTTCCGTGGGTCATCGAGCGGGTCGTGCGTACCCGCCAGCGCGAGATGTTTACGCTGCTGACCATCTTAGCGGCCGTCGGCACCGCCTACCTGTCCGGCCTGGCGGGGCTATCGCTGGCACTCGGCGCATTTTTGGCCGGCTTGGTCATCTCCGAATCGCCCTATTCGCACCATATGCTCTCGGAGGTACTGCCGTTTCGGGACCTGTTCAACGCGGTCTTCTTCGTGTCTGTGGGTATGCTGTTTCGGCCCTCGGTTTTCATGGAGATGCCGGTCGTGGTCTTCGGACTTATCGCCGCCGCCTTTGTGCTCAAGGCGCTGATCGCCGGCGCGGTCGTCATCGTACTCGGCTACGGGCTGCGCGTGGGTGTGTTGGTTGGCTTCGGCTTGGCCCAGATCGGTGAATTTTCCTTCGTGCTCGCCCGCGAGGGGCTCCAACTCGACCTGCTGACCGCCAGTGAGTATTCACTGTTCCTAGCGGTGTCGGTGACCACCATGGCCGCCACTCCTCTCTTATTTCGTCTGGCGGATAGCCTCTCCGACAAGGTCGGGGAAGCGGGCAGTTCGCGGCTCGAGCGGCTACTGGCCCCTTCCAGGCAACCCGACGAGCCCGAAGGCGAGCGTGTCGACCAAATGGACGACCACGTGATCATCGTGGGCTACGGGCTCAACGGACGCAACGTGGCCCGCGTGCTTCGGCGCATCGAGGTTCCCTATGTCATCGTCGAGATGAACTCGCGGACGGTGCGCGATCTGCGCGACGAGGAGCCGATCTATTTTGGCGACGCCGCCCGCCAGCCGATTCTGGAGCACCTGGGCATCGAGCGCGCCCGCTCGCTGGTCGTAGCGATCGGCGACGCGCCCACCACCCGGCGTATCGTGGCGCTCGCCCAGGAGCTCAACAAGGACCTATATGTGGTCGTACGCACCCGTTATTCGCACGAGGTCGAAGCGCTCTACGATCTCGGGGCCTCCGAGGTCATCCCCGAGGAGTTCGAGACCTCCTTGGCGCTGATGGGCGCGGTGCTCGAGAATTACGGCGCCTCGCCGGCCGATGTGCTCCAGGAAAAAGATCTGATCCGCCAGGAGCAATACGGCTTTTTGCGCCTGCCGGCCAAGCCCGACCAGTCACGCACGCGGCTGACCCTCAAGCAGCTCGTCGGCCGCACCGGCGCCGACATCATCCGCGTGCCCCGCGGTGGCCACGTCGAGGGAGAGACGCTGCGCGAGCTGAACCTGCGCGCCGATTATGGCGTCTCGATCGTGGGGATCGTTCGAGAGGGGGATCTACACGTCAACCCCGACCCGAACTGGAAGATCCAGGGCTGGGACGAGCTGGTGCTCATCGGTGAGTCCGAGGCCATCCGCGACGCGCGCTCGCATCTGACCAGCGTGATCGAGACCGGTGAAGACCAGCCCGAGGCCGGCGGCGACGGTGACAACGAGGAAAAAGCGCCCTCTTCTGAGGCGTGAGCGAGCGCAGACAAGCGATCGCCCCTGATCGTTGCCACCAGCGAAGCCGACAAACGGGCAGTGACCGGCCAGTCACCCCTTTAAACGCCGATTTTCGCCCCCCGGCCGCATTAGTTGATCGATATACACCGAAACAGATTGGGGGTTGGGTAGAACTTTTGAGCCAAAAAATAATTTGACAGGCTCACTTCACACCTATTCGCAGGGTGCTCTAGTCTTAAACGTGTCAGGTTGGAGTATGTCCGGCGTTGGAGTGTGTCCGAAAAGACGCGAGGTCGCCGGATTCGTCGTCGCCAGGCCCGTTGTCGGGAGGGCCGACAGCAGCAAACGAATCAACAACCTGCCCATGACGCCCGCCGTCGTCAAGCCGACCGTTGTCAGTTCACGGCCACACATGGAAATTCGTCATTAATTTTTGATTCTCGAGGCCACAGGGGAATGCATGCCGAAGGGATCCGTCAAATGGTTCAACAACGCCAAAGGTTACGGATTTATTAACATCGACGGCGAAGACGAGGACATCTTCGTCCATTATAGCCAGATATTGCAGGATGGTTTTAAGACGCTTCAAGCTGATGAGCAGGTCGAGTTCGAGCTCAATCGGGGACCCAAGGGGTTGCACGCGACCAATGTACAGCCGGTCGAAGAACCCGAACACGGATGATGCTCAGATGATTGACACTTAACCAGGACCAGCCCAGGTGCCGGGGTGATCAATCGGTGCCATTATCTATCGGCGGGCTCAAGGACGAGTACGCCGTTCGTCGAGGCCGAAGTCGTGGCAGTTTCGGGAAGATGTCGGCCAGTCAATCTCAAGGAGGCGAGTCGGGGCTCGCAATTGAGAACTCACACCGGGGACAAAGCCAACATGCAATACCTCATCACCAACCTATGGAAGTTACCTTCACTCGCACGCACTGCAAATCCGCACAAGTCGGCCGGCGAGGCATCCTCCAACAACAATCTGCTCGCTGCGGCCTGCCGGGATTGCGGCCAGTATAATTTCCCGCCCAAGGCGCAATGCCGATACTGCGGCAGTCCGCGCACTCGCATGGTATCGGTCTCTCACGATCAAAAGCCCAACCCGGGCACCTGGGTATTCGATGCCGAGGCGGCCAAAAAGCCCAACTAACGCACCTAACGCGACTGCCTCAGCGCAACTCATCAACACCTGCCCCGCCGCGGCCTCCGTCGATCGCATCGATTGAGGCCGCGGCATTTTTTTGGAGTCTCACGCGGCGGTTGCTCAATGAGACCGAATCAAGCAAACTCGACACCATGGGTGAAGACCAACCGACCATAACAGCCGATACTGCCGGGGACGCCGAAGCCACCAAGCGCCTCAGCGGCCAGCTCCTCTCGGGGCGTTATCAGGTCCAAGAGTGCCTCGGAGAGGGTGCTATGGGCGCGGTGTACCGCGCCGAGCACACCCTGATGAAGAAGACCGTGGCCCTCAAGGTCATGCGCCCGCAGATCGGCGAGCGCGACGAACTCGTCGAGCGCTTCCGGCGCGAAGCTCAAGCTGCGGCCAATATCGAGCACCCCAACGTCTGCTCGGCCAGCGACTTCGGGGAGACCGACGATGGCATGTTGTTTTTGGTCATGGAGTACCTGCAGGGGCGCACCCTCGAGGAGGCGATCGAAGAGGAGGGGCGGTTCGACGTCGAAACCGCCGTGCGCATCGCCCTGCAGGCATGCGCAGCGCTTTCTCGCGCCCATGACTTGGGCGTCGTCCACCGCGACCTCAAGCCCGAAAACGTCATGCTCGTCGAGCACGACGACCACGAGGACTTCGTCAAGATCCTCGACTTCGGCGTCGCCCACGTACGGTTGACCGACGAGCACCAACAGGAGCAGCTGACCAAGGCCGGCACCGTCTGGGGCACCCCCGCCTATATGTCTCCCGAGCAGGCGACCGGCACCGACATCGACGGCCGATCGGACCTCTATAGCCTCGGGGTCATCCTCTATGAGATGCTCACCGGCCAGCCGCCCTTTGCCGACGCCAATCCGGCGCGCGTCATGGCGATGCATCTGACCGAGGTCCCCCGCCCGCCCAGCCAGATCACTCCCGAGGCCAATATCCCGCCGGGCCTGGACGAGTTGGTCATGCGACTGCTCGAGAAGGATCCCGAGGACCGCCCCGCGTCGGCCGAGGAGCTCGCCGGGCTGCTGGCTGACTGCACCGCGGCACCTGTCGGCAACAAATTCATGGGCAACAAGCTCATGGGCGAGAATCTCACCGGCGAGAAGCTCACCGATCTCAGCCGCGAGGTCACCGGCCAGGGACTCGAGCAATTACGCGAGGCGTGGTCGTCGGCGGCCCCGGCACTCGAACGGGCGCGCACCTGGTTCGAGGCTCAATCACTGGGCATCCAGGGGGTGGTGGCGGGTATCGCCGCGGCGCTCGTCTTCGGCGTGCTCGCCATGCCCCCGATTGTGCTCTACGCGGTGTTCAGCGGCCCGCCCAGCGACGAGGTGCGCCAGGAGGCAGAGCGTGACCTGGCCGCCGAGCGTCAGGCCTATCTCGAGGAGGCCGATCTGAGCCACCTCGTCGACGACCTCGAGGGCGGCCGAACCACCGACGTCCTCGAAGCCCTCGCCCAACTCGACGAGCCCCAGGCGAGCCATCCTCACGTGGCTTATCTGCGTGGATGGGTCAACGGTGCGCGCGGCCGCTGGCAAGCCGCCGTGGAGCATTACGGAACCGCCCTGCAAGCCGAGCCGCTGTACGCCAACGATGCCCGGCTCATCGACCACGTCTTCGAGCGCTTCAGCGACCGCAGCGACGAACGCGCAGCCGCCGCCAGAGCCCTCATCGAAGCTCATCTCGACTCGCAATATGCGCTCGACAAGCTCGCCGAAACCGCCAAATTTGCCAACCGAAAGGACCTCCGACAGCGCGCTTACGACGTGCTCGAGTCCACCGGACGCATCAATGATCTGGAGGATTGGCAGCGACTGGGCATCGAGCTTCGCCACACCAGCGGCTGTGATGAGCGCGCCGGGGTCATCGAGAAGATTGTCGACGAAGGCGACCCGCGCGCGCTCGATATCATCGAGTATTATGCGGAGAAGGGGAAGACCGGCTGCGGCTTTCTGAAGATGCAGGATTGCTACGATTGCATCCGCTCCGACCTGCGAGACGCCCGAAAGGCGCTCGAGGCCGAGCGCGACTGATCCTCAATGCTCCCATACCACTAGCCAAAATGCGTCAGCGCCAGATCGGCCCACTCGTCGATACCTGCGGCGATGGCCTCCGGCTCGTCCTCTTGGATGAAATGGCGGGCGCCTTCGAGCAGCACGACCTCGTGGCCGGGAAAGCACTCCTCGAAGCGCATGCGCTCACCGGTCCCGAAGGCGAGGTCAAATTCCCCCCAGACCAACAAGGCAGGATGATCGACCAGGCGCTTCAAGCCGGCCTCGACCTCCACGAGAAAATCGCGGCTATCCGTGAGTTCGCGTGCGAAGATATGCGGCCCGTCGGATGCGCCCGGCCCGGCAAACGGGCGTCGGTAGCACCGCATGACCTCGTGAGAGAGTCGGTCGCGTGTGCCGAGGCGCATCCCCACATTCACGAAGAGATGGGCCCGCCGCTCCAAGATGCCGCCGAGCGAACTGCCCATCACCCGCGAGAACGCCTCCAAGCGCCGACTGCCTTGGACAGGCCAGGCAAATGTATTGCCCAACACGAACGCGCTGTAGCGCTCGGGTTGCCTTTGGGCTGCCCACAGCCCGATCGGCCCGCCCCAGTCGTGGACCATGAGCACGATCTCGGACAGACCGAGCGCATCGACGACATGCTCGACGACCCGAGCATGCTCGCGCGGCCGAAACGAGTAACCCTGCGCGGCTGACGACAACCCAAAGCCCGGATAATCCAGCGCAATACACCGAAATCGCTGCCTGAGTGAGACAATGAGGTTGCGATATAAAAACGACCACGTCGGATTACCGTGGAGCATCAGCAGCGGCGAGCCGTCGCCCTCGTCGACGTAATGAACCGTGCTTCCCTCGACCTCGAGATAGTGATCTTCGAAGGGATACAGCGCCTCGGGCAGCCATTCGGGGCGGCCAACGTGCGGTTTTCGAACCTCCATGGAGCTCCTTTGCCCGTATGTAGCCGGCGACATCTCCCCAGACGACCTTAACTCCTGCCCTTGCACCAATCGTCGCATCGAGTCGCCCGTCGTCAAGCCGACGGCTGCAGGTCGGTCTTGCGTCTGCTATGGTCGACCGGCCCCCGGGGCGGCTGCGTCGTCCCCTGAAATTTCAATCAGTTAGAGCGATCATGGAAGAAGGTATCAAGATTCGCGTGCTGGCCAGCGGCTCGTCGGGAAACGCGCTCTTTGTGCGCATCGGCCAGACGCGGATGCTCATCGACGCCGGCATCTCCTGTCGGCGGATCACCCGCGCTCTGGCCGAGATGGACGAGTCGCCCGAGGCGTTGAGCGCGGTGTTGCTGACCCACGAGCACAGCGACCACACCAGCGGCTTGGCCCAGGTGCTCAAGCGCTGGCCGAACACGCCGGTTTTTTGCAGCCAAGGCACGCTTCGCGGCTGCGAGGACCGCTTCGACCAGCCCACCCATTGGACCGGAATTCGGGCCGCCCATCCTTTTCGCGTCGGCTCAGTCGTCGTCGAGCCTTTCGAATTGGCCCACGACGCCAACGAGCCGTGCGGGTTTCGCCTGCAGACCGAGGGCTTCTCGATGGGCGTGGTCACCGACCTGGGCGTGTGGTCCGAGCAGACCGTCGAGGCGGTCCGCGGCTGTCGCGTGTTGCTGCTCGAGGCGAACCACGACCTGCAGATGCTCCGAAACGGGCCCTACCCGGCCTTTTTGAAGCGGCGCATCGCCTCGAGCGACGGTCACTTATCCAACGAGCAGGCGGGTGCGCTTCTGTCACGCGTGGCCACTCCGGAGCTCGAGTGGGTTATCCTCACCCACCTGAGCGCCAAGAATAACCGGCCCGAGACGGCCGTCGAGAAGGTCGGCGCCGCCGCCCCGGCGTCCGCCACGATCATCGCCGCCGGCCCCCAGCCCGGCGCCCCCATCGACCTGGCACCTGCGCCCTCCTCCGCCACACGTCCGGCCCGCCAAGGCTTGCTCCTGTGAGGGTTGACCGCCCCGTCGAGCGCCGATAACGACTCGCCGCCGCACTGCTCTGTGCCTCTTTTGACCATTTTTGCCGCACAATCCACATAAACCCTACTTGACAGGTAGGAATTACCTGCTTTAATTGAGAAACAGGCCATTGATTCTCCTGCTGAGGGACGCAGAGAATTGTGTCGGAGCTCGATGGTGTCACCAAAACTGCTGGATTCATGATGCCGTCTCGATCCGAGACCGAAGGAGAACCGACCATGCGACAGACTCGAACGAACCGATTATGGCTCATCACATTACTCGTCGCCCTGACGACGCTGGCCATTGGCTGCGGCAGCTCTGTGGAGAGCGACGATCCTCGCCCTGAAAGTGAGCGCAACACTCAGCCGGCCGAGCTCAACTCCAAGGTCTTCGTGTCCGCCGATGAGCTGCAGGATTTGGCCGACGACGGAGCGACTATCCTCGATGCGCGCAAATTGGAAGACTACGAAGCCGGACACTTTCCCGGCGCCGTCCAGGTCAACGCCGGCAAGCCGTGGAAGGATGAAAGCGGCTTTCTCATCGCCTGGAAGACCCATGACGGCGAGCTTATCGGCGACGTGGTCGACGCCCAGAACAAGATTCGTGACCTTGGGATCGACGCCGATCGACCGGTGGTCATCTACGGGGACGCCCGCTCATCAGGCGCGGGTCGACTGTTCTGGACGCTCGAATACTACGGTCACGGCCAGGTCCATTTTTACAGCTCGGGCTATGAAAACCTCAAAGAGGAGCTCGACTTTGACGAGCAAACCGAGGTGCCTGCGGTCGACACCGGCGACTTCGTCGTCTCCTTCCGCAATAGCGTCTTGGCCACCTCCGAGGACGTGAACACTGCCATCGACAGCGGCGATGCCATCCTCATCGACACGCGCCGCGAGGCGGAGTACGAGGGTACCGAAGACCGTGGAGACCCCCGCCAGGGCTATATCCCGGAGGCTACGTGGTATTATTGGGAGAACGTCTTTGATGAAGACGACCACCTGCGTGAGCAAGCCGAGCTCGAGGCCGAATTCGAAGAGGTCGGGCTGCTGCGAGACGAGGCGCTCATCATCCCGTACTGCCAGACGGGCACGCGGTCGGCGACGATCTATGCGGTGCTTCGCTGGTTCGGAAAGGACGACGCCAAAAACTACGACGGCTCCTGGGTCGAGTGGTCTCGAGACGAGGACCTGAGCATCGAGCAGCCCCACCACGAGTAGCTTTACCGGACGCCCTGGTTCGCCAGGGCCGTGGCAGGGAGGGAGGCGCCCCTCAGCACGCCTCCCTCCCGCCTTCTTCTGCTGAGAGACTTGGGCGACACGATGATTTCAAAGAACCGACAACGACAAACCCGGCGCCTGGGTCTGGCCCTAGTTGTGCTGGTGCTCGTGGCCGCCCCGGCAGCGGCGATCGCCGGGCCGTGGGTCAAAGAGCCCGGCGAGTCGTATATGAAGCTGTCCGGGGGCCTGTTCAATAGCGACCGCGTCTTCGACGTCAACGGAGAGCTCAACGACACCGCCTACACCTATTCGCACCGATCGGTGCGCGCCTACGGAGAGGTCGGCGTTTTTCCATCGGTCGCGCTGAACTTCAGCGTGCCGTTTATCGCCAGCACCAATACGCTCAATGAGCGGGTGCGCTACAACCGGTGGGGACCCGGCGACCTCGACCTCGCCGTGCAGGTACGCCTGCTCGAGGGACCTTGCGCCGCCTCGATCGCACCGGGTGCACGCATCCCCCTTTACGACGAGATGGTCGGAGAAGGCGGCGTCAACGTCGCCTCGGGCACGTCCGCCAGCCGGCGCTACGTACCGGCCCTGGGAGACGGCAGCGTCGACCTTGTCGCCACTGGCGCCTTTGGCTGCTCGCTGCACCCGCTGCCCGCCTGGATCGGTGTTCAGGCGGGCCCGCGTCTGCGAATGAACGGATTTGGCGAGAGCCTCGACTATGCGGTCGACGCCGGCTACTTCGTGTGGCCCGAGCGCCTCGCCCTGACCGGCCGCGTCGGCGGCGTCCAGCGGCTCTCCGCCGACAACGAGCGCCCCACCAAGAGCTTTCTGAGCGTCAGCGGCGGGCTGTTGCTCAATATCTACGCGGGCTTTGCGCTCGAAGCCGGCGCGAGCTACATTCCAAGCGGGGCGTTCGTCGCCCGCGGCTGGACTGCCGACGTCGGCATCAGCTTTAGCGGCGAAGTCTTCTCCAACCCCTACGACTGACACTCAGGCGACGCGCTCGTCTTGCAGTACATGCTCGAACCTCTCAAATCTCGGCGGGTCTTGGTCGGCCTCGTGATGCTCGTGGCGATAGCGGTGGGCGTCGTGGTGTTTTCGTCCAACGACGACGCGCGTTCGGGCAAAAATACGCTTGCCGGCGAGAATACGCTTGGCGATGACATCGCCCCCGAGGACGCCGTCGAGCGTGCGTGGGCGTTCTACGACAGCCGACCCTATTTTCAGCGGCCCAAGCCGCCGACCGAGGTGCCCGCCGGCCTGCCGGATATGCGCGCCGAGACCTGCGGCGCCTGCCACGGCGAGATCTACGAGGAGTGGAAGCTGTCCACCCACCGGCGCGCCTGGCTCGATGATGCGCAGTTTCAGGCCGAACTCGCCAAGTCCAGAAGTGCCCACAACCCCGACTCTGACGATGACGTCGGCTGGATGTGCGTCAACTGTCACACGCCCATGATGAATCAACTCGACCAGCTCGTCGTCGGCATCGAGGACGCCGATATTGGGCAACCGGTGTACGTCGACAATCCCGAGTTCGACGAGACGATGCAACAAGAGGCGATCACCTGCGCCACGTGTCATGTGCGCGACGGCACGGTCTACGGCCCGTTTGGCGACACCGACGCGCCGCATCCGACCGCCAAGGACCCCAATCTGCTCAGCGAGCAGACCTGCACGCAATGCCACCAGGCCCAGGCCGAGTGGCCCAAGCGAAACCTGGGCTGCTATTTTACGACCGGTGATGAATGGGAGGGAAGCACTCACGCCCAGACCGACCAAACCTGCCAGAGCTGCCATATGCCCGAGGTGACCCGCAAACTCGCCGAGGCCTTCGATCGGCCCGAGCGAAAGACACGCCGCCACTGGTTTGGCGGCTCGCTCATCGCCAAGCACCCCAAGTTCAAAGAGGAGCTCGAGCCGCTTCGTAAAGTCTACGGCACGGGCATCGAGATCGAGCTCATCGAGCCGCCCGCCGATGCCGAACCGGCCGGCGAACCCGACCCGGAGTACAACGAAGGCTCGACGCGCTGCGACACCGACGAGCCATGCCGCCGGCTGTGGGTGCGCCTGACCAACAAAAACGCCGGCCACAACTTTCCCACCGGCGACCCGGAGCGCCACGCCGATATCGAAGTCGTCGCCCGCTCGAACGGCGGCGAGGTCATCGCACGCGCCAAAGACCGCATCGCCTCTCGGTACGAGTGGTGGCCGGAGATCAAAAAGCTCACCGACAATCGCATCGCCGCCGGCGACCACCACGATATCGTCCTCGAGGTGCCCGCCTCCGAAGAGAGCTTCACCGTCGAGATCGTCGGCCACAAATACCGCATGTACAAAGAAGCCTTCGAGCACCACGAACTCGAAGGCAAATACGTGCGCGGCCGCCAATTTCACGAGTCGCGGTGGACGGTCGATGGGGCGGATGTGCCGAGCTTGGTCGAGATCTCGGATGATTGGGGTGAGCGGGAGACCCTCGAGCGTACCCAATAACTATGGAACGCCGGCCAGCTTCCCAGCCGGCCCATGCCAGGCAGGACCGCCGGCTTCCCAGCCGGCCCATGCCAGCAGGACCGCCGGCTTCCCAGCCGGCCCATGCCAGCAGGACCACCGGCTTCCCAGCCGGCCCATGCCA
>CAYLTX010000090.1:0-24192 GCA_964386725.1 uncultured Bradymonadales bacterium
CTTCGCCACCGATCTCGATGCAGTTCGACGTTTGATACGAGCAATAGGTGTCCGATTGGCACTCGCCGCTGGAGTCCAGGTTCGGCGAGTTGGGGTCGTAGTCGCAACTGGTATTGTCGAGGCGTTCACCGCGAATGACCAGCCGTTCGGGCCGGTTGACCCACTCGATCTTGTTGATCTCGAGCTCCGCCTCGCCCTCATTCCGGAGCTTGATCGGCGTTTGAGCCTGGGTGCGATCCGGCGGGTTGGGCGGCTGCAGCGTGAGGGTGGCTGTGGCCGGCTCGGAGAGTGACAAGGCCGGTACGTCGGCGCTCTCGAAATCATTCCCGCCGCAGGCGGCAAGCAAAGCGGCAAACGCGAGCGCGCAGACAACCACGGAGGTTCTTTTCAGAGGGATCTTCATTGGCAACTTCTCCTGCATCTATTCTTCGATAAAATTTACGACGATTTGACCACGTTAACCTACTCGTGTCGGCCGCACATTGCAAGAAGTGGAGGGCAACGCTTGATTTATGGGGCTGAACTGAGGGATGGTGAGAGCATTGGAATATTGTGCAATTGCAACCTTGGATGAGTCCCATGAAGTCAGCACGTCGACGTTTCGTATGGAGTCTTCTTTTTGCCGCTTTCATGGTGTTTTCCGGCTGTGGCGACGACCCGGCCACCGACGACGGCGACGCCGCCGGCGGTGATATGACGGATGTCGCCGACGTGGGGCCGGACGGAGAGGACGCCGGTGATGCCTCGGATGCCTCCGACGCTGCTGACAGCGCAGACACCTCGGATACCGACGCCGGTGCGGGGCTCGGATTCTTATGCGAGCCCTGCGTCGAGGACTCCGAATGTGGCTCCAGTGAGGATCGCTGCCTGCAGATGCCCGACGGGGTCGCCGGCTGCACGCGCAGCTGCCAGCCGGATACGGAAGGGACGTGCCCGGACGACTTCTTCTGCGCGTTGCTCGATGAGGAGACCCAGGATTATCAATGCGTGCCCGAGCAGCTGACCTGCGAGGACCGTTGTGTCGACGTCGCCTGCGGGGACGGCCAAGTTTGCGACCCGTGGACCGGTGAGTGCGGCGAGCCGCTGGGCATCTGTGACCAGGAATGCACCACCTCTGCGGTGTGCGGAGACGGCCCCGAAGACCAATGCATCACCATGCCCGGCACCGATGGCGAGCGCGTCTGCCTGACCGGCTGCAATCCGCAGTCCGAGAATAGAGAGTGCCCGCTTAATTACTTCTGCAACCGGCTCACCGACGACGAGGACACCGAAGAGGGCATCTGCGTGCCCCTCGAGGGCACCTGCGTAGACCGGTGCGCCGGCGTCGAGTGTGGGGCCGGCGAGAATTGCGACGTCCTCACCGGCCAATGCGAGCAGGTCGAATTTGGCTATTGCGAGAGCGGCTGCACCAGCGACGCCGAGTGCGGCGGGCCCAACGATCGCTGCTTGAACCTGGGGTTCGATGACGGCGCCCAATGCTGGCAAGACTGCGCCGACAACGAAGACATCTGCACAGAGAATTACGAGTGCAGGCGGCTGACGGGCACCACCGTCTCCATTTGCCTGCCGCTTGGGCAGACCTGTGGGGATTGCGACGAGACCTCGTGCTATCCGGACGGCGTCTGCGACCCGATCAGCGGCGAGTGCGTCGAGCTGGACACCGATTGCACCGAGACCGGATGCGCCGAAGGCCTGCTGTGCGACCCGGTCTCCACCGATTGCGTCGAGCCGGGCCGTGCCTGCGCTGGTGACTCCTGGGCCGCCGACTGTGACAACGTCGTCACCGCCTGCACCACCCGCCGCGCCGATACCGAAGGCACCTGCGAGGAGATCTGCACCAGTGACGCCCAATGCCCGACCGGCGAGAGTTGCGTGGACACGGATCTACGCCGCTTCTGCCTGCCTGACGACCTGGGCAGCCCGCTGACCTGCGGCACGTTCGTCGAGGCGGATACCTCGGTGGGCACCCCCTGCGGCTCCGGGCTGAGTTCGTGTCCCAATGACGCCAATATCTGCGTGCAGGCCGGAAATCTCGACGGTTTCTGCTCCAGAGCATGCACCGACGCCACGGATTGCGACGCAGGCCAGGCGTGCCAGACCGGCCCGGGCGGCCAGGCGATATGCGTTCCCGCACAATGTGGCTGCGCCGCCACGCCGGCCTTGGGCGCCGACCTCTTCGCGGCCTGGAACCAGGCGCTTCCGACCCTCGAGATCGACCAATGCGACCTGTGGATCGACCCGTCGCTCGCCTCGGCGCTGACCGAGTTGTCCGATACGCCGTTGGCTGATGCGACTATCGAGGCGTTGGTCGAATTTCCGATGGCCGGCGTCGTCGCCATCGAGGAGCATCTGAACAGCCTCGACTCCGCCTCGAGCAGCCCGACGGCCGGTCTGGAGGCTGCGGCGAGGACCCTCGGGCTGTCGGTATCCGGCTCGGCCGGCACCTATACCTATCCGGGCAGCGAATCGAAGCTCACCCAGGCGGTCGCCAACTTCATCACCGATGCCGGCGGCACCCCGGATATGACTCAACTCGAGACGCAGGCCCAGGACGTGCCGGCCGACTTCCAGGATGTGGCCGCGCCGATCATCTCGGCGGCCGCCGACGCGCTCGCCGCTCGCGAAGCTGCGCTGCAATCGGCGGGCTGGGGGGCGACCGAGCGCGCCGAGGCCTTCGCCTGGGCGCCGTACCTGGTGCTGCCGGGAAGCGCCCAGACCGGCGCTGCGCCGGACCTCTCCGATCCGGCCGTCGCCGAACGCTACGAGGACTTTCCGCTGGAAGCCGTCGCGCAAGCCGCCGCGGACTTGAGCGCGACCCTCGAGCAGGCTACCGCCTCGACGAGCGGGGCGAGCGGCTGGACCGGCTTCTCGTATGTGGTCGACACGCCGGCCGGAAAGATCGTGCTCGGCGACGCCGCCGACACCGTTTACGACCCGGCCACCAATAGCGACTACGCCGGAGAGCTCGCCGTGCTCATCGACGCCGGCGGTGACGACACCTACCGCGTGCCCCTGGGGGCCAACGGCAGCGTCGAAAACGGCGTGGCCGTGGCGGTCGACCTCGGCGGATCGGATACCTACACCTACAACGAGGTCAGCGACCCCAACGACTCGGCGGAGCTGCTACCGTCGGACGCAGACGGCCGCCAGACCCCGGCCGGGCCGCTCAACCAATATAACGGCCCCGTCTCGTTATCCGACCTCGCCCGACAGGGCGCCGGGCGGTTGGGGATCGGCATCTTGATGGATCTGGGCACCGAGCTAGATACCTACCGCAGCCTTCGGATGAGCCAGGGCGCGGCGCTCTTCGGCGTCGGCATGCTCTACGACGAGGCGGGCAACGACGAATTCCAGGCCGAGGCTTTCGCCCAGGGCGCGGCGATGAAGGGGCTTGGGATGCTCCTGAACCCCGCCGGCGACGACACCTACTCGGTGTGGCATGCCGGCCAGGGCTACGGCACCGCCGCGGGCACGGGCGTGCTCTACGATGCCGACGGCGCCGACAACTATGAAGCGGTCACCGGCGAAGCCGGCGGCGAGGGCGTACTCTATCTATCCACCGCAGACCGCGCCCGCTCCAACCGCAACCTCGCTCAGGGCGCCGGCGTGGGACTGCCTGCGACCTCGCAGGAAACCGGACTTGGCGGCGGGATCGGCATTCTTCGCGACCTCGCCGGCACCGACGCGTACACCGCTGCGACCTACGCGCAGGGTTTCGGCACCGTGCGAGCGGTCGGCGTGCTGGCCGACGCCGGCGGCGACGATATCTATAACGGGCGCGGGATCGTCCAGGGCGCCGGCGACCTTGCGGCCGCAGGCGTCTTGGTCGAAGAGGGCGGGGCCGATGAGTACAACCAGAGCAGCATCATCGCCCAGAATGGCCAGGGCACCGGCCGTGAGTTGGGCTGGGGCGTCCACTTCGACGCCGGTGGCGATGACACGATCACCTACATGACCCCGGGCGGCGGCGTCGGCCTCGACGGCGGCCTGGGCTTCGCCTTCTTCGCCGACGGCATCGACAGCCACACCTCATCGACCGAGGCAAGCTGGGGCTACGCCAATAACGGCGCCTCCGCGGGCACCACACTGGGCGACGCGCTCACCGTGGGCATCTTCCTAGACGCCGGCGCCGACACGGATAGCTATACGCGTCCGAATATCGGCACCAGCGACGTTGGCAACGACAGCGTGTGGTTGCAGCCGGATGTCGCGACGTTTGGTGTGGAGCGGGGTGTTGGGGTGGACGAATAGGCGGATGGGTGGGAGACGAGCATATGACGAGCGGCGACCCTCTCTGGGGGTGCGTCTCGCCGAGTCGCCGGGCGGCGACTCGGCTGGACTTACCCCCAGCTACGGTTTGGTTTCGGGGCCATGCGACCATTTGGGCGGTACGTTTGGTTTCGTGGCCGGGCGATCATTCGGGCGGTTCGTCTTTTCCTCGATCCCGCCACTCTCTCATTCTCCGAGAGATCTCCGCCTCATAGCCATTCTCCGACGGCTCATAAAACCGCTGGCCTTCGAGCCCCTCGGGCAGGTAGTTTTCGCGGACGTAATTCCCTTCGAAATTGTGCGGGTATTTGTAGCCGCGGCCGTGGCCGAGATCTTTGGAGAGCTGGGTGGGGGCGTTGATGATGTGCTTGGGGATGGGCAGGTTGGGGTACTCGACGGCGGCCTTTCTGGACTTGCCGTAGCTGGTGATGACCGCGTTCGACTTCGGGGCGCACGCCATATAGGTGACCGCCTGGGTCATCGGCAGCACGCCCTCGGGCAGCCCCATGAATTGGAAAGCCTGCATCGCGTTGGTGGCGACCTGAAGCGCCTGTGGGTCGGCGTTGCCGATATCCTCGCTGGCGAAGATCAACATGCGCCTGAGCACGAATAGCGGGTCCTCGCCGGCCTCGAGCATGCGGTTCATATAGTAGAGCGCGGCGTCCGGATCGCTGCCGCGCATGCTTTTGATGAACGCGCTGACGGTGTTGTAGTGGTGCTCGCCGCCTTTGTCGTATAGCACCATGCGGCGTTGGATGGCCTCTTCGATGTCGGGCTTCTCGAGCGTCTGACGCCCGTCGGCCTGGGCCGCCTGAGCGGCGGTCTCCAGCGTGTTGAGCGCCACGCGGGCGTCGCCCGAGGCGGCCTGGACGATCGCCGCTCGGGCGTCCTCGTCTAGCTCCAGGCCCAGATCTCCGAGGCCACGGTCGCTGTCTTGGAGCGCACGCTCGACGATGGCGACGATCGCGTCGTCGCCGAGCGCCTCGAGCACCAGCGTCTTCGAGCGTGACAAGAGCGCCGAGTTGACCTCGAAGGACGGGTTTTCGGTGGTTGCGCCGATCAGCGTGATCGTGCCGCGCTCGACGTGGGGCAGAAGGGCGTCTTGTTGCGCCTTGTTGAAGCGGTGGATCTCGTCGATGAAGAGGATGGTCTCTTTTTGGAACAGCGGGCCGGCGGTCTGGACGCGCTCGACCTCGCGGCGGATATCCTTGACGCCGCTCAAGACCGCCGAGAGCGTCACGATCTCGGCGTCGACCCGGTCGGCCAAAAGCTTCGCCAGCGTCGTCTTGCCCGAGCCGGGAGGCCCCCACAAGATCAGGCTGGGCAACGTGCCGCTGCTGACCGCGTTGGCCAAGAAACGATGCTCGCCGAGCAGGTGCTCCTGCCCGACGAATTCGCCCAGCACGCGCGGTCGCATACGCTCGGCGAGGGGGGCTCGATTGGCCGATTGATTCGATTGGATAGGCATGCTCCGGGCCGAGCAGAAACTCAGTCGAGCTCGGTGGGGTCGATATTGGTGCCCGAGGTGCTCGGAAGCACGCGGCCGGCGACGCGGAAGTTACGGAAGGAGTCGTTCTCCTTCATCAGCTCGAGGCGCCGCTCGCGACAATTGATGTGGTTGGGAGGAAGGTCGGGAAACTGCTCGCGGACCTTCGCTTCGAGGTGCTGCGGGATGTCGATAAAGGCCGTCTTATAGGCCTCGCAGGTCTGACATTCCATCTTGGGCTGGCCGCCCTCGTAGACAAAGCCGCACGAGGTGCAGGTCCACAACAGCGCCTGAAAATAACCGGTATATTTCGAATCGTCAGCCACGGCGTCACTCTCGTATAGATAAGTCGGTTTCGAAACGCCTCGAAGCCTCGAGCCTCAAAGCCGCGTCCGTGGTACACGAGACCGCCCCGACAGATCAAGATCCACCGTGGGTCTGGGTGCGAAGGTAAACGAGCAGTGATTGCTTCATCTTGGCGGGCATCTCGCGCTCGAGCGCCTTTTTGCACATCGTGCCGGTGTCCCGATACGTCTCCAAAAAGCGCAGGCACGGCGGGCAGTCCGAAAAATGTTTTTCGAGCTCTTCGCGTTCGGAGTCCTCGAGCTCGCCCTCGAGATAATCCACCAGATGTTTGAGCGCCCCGTCACATTTAGATGTCATCGTTTCACTCGTGTGCAATGAACTGGCCATTCCTTCTCGTAGCAAGCGTTCGCGTAGGTCGTCGGATGGAGCCTTACGACCGATCACGACTCCATATATTTGCCGAGGGTTAAACGGAACTGGCGCAGGCTAGATTCCGAGATCGCCTCCGGCCGCGTCATGATCGCGTATTGGAGCGCCCGGCTCGCGTCGCATTCTTCCTCACGCTCGAGCGGGATACTCGGGATTACACTATATAAGACGTCGCGCACCCTGGAGACGTTTCGTTTCATATTCGACATCACCTCGCCGATGTCGACATGATCGGCCTCGTACCACACGTCGTAGTCGGTCGGCAGAGCGATGGTCGCGTAGCACATCTCCGCCTCGCGGGCGAGACGGGCCTCGGGCATCGCCGTCATGCCGATGAGGCTGGCGCCCCACTGCCGGTGCAGCTGGCTCTCGGCCTTGGTGCTAAACGCCGGCCCTTCCATGCACACGTAGGTGCCCCCGTCGTGGGTGTGGATCCCTTGGTCGTTGCACGCCTGCACAAGATAATCGCGCAGCATCGGGTGAAAGGGATAGCTCAGGCCGACGTGGACCGCGACGTCCTCGTAGAGCGTGTTGGGGCGCCGGTAGGTCTTGTCGATGATCTGGTCCGGGATCACGAAATGCTCACCCGGTACGATCTCCTCTTTGAGCGAACCGGTCGCGCTGACGGTGACCAGCCAGAACACGCCCAAGCTTTTGAGCGCCCAGATGTTGGCGCGATACGGCACCGTCGAGGCCACATATTCGTGGTGCAACCCGTGGCGCGGCAAGAACGCCACCCGCCGGCCCTCGATGCTCGCAATCGTGAGCGGCGCGCTCGGTTTTCCGAAGGGCGTGTCGACCTCGCGCTCCTCGATGACCTCGAGGCCCTCCATCTCGTAGAGGCCGCTGCCGCCGATGACGCCCACCGGCACACGCTCGTCGCCTAGATGACTGTAAATATCGCTCATAAAGGTTGCTTCCAACTGGAATGAATGGGTTTAGCTGACAGCGCCTTTATAGCGTCAATGGGGCGGGGCGGGCAACATGCGCGCCATTCGCCTCAGTCATACCGCAGGATGTCGTCGGTGGAGACGTTGATACAAACGCGAGCACGACTGACGCGCTCGGCATCGGTCTGCACGACCTGGCTCTCGCAGGTCAGGCCGGTCGGGCAGGTCGAGTCGTTGCAGCAGGTCGACAGGCAAATGCCCAGCGAGCTCTCACAGAAATTGCTCTCGCACTCGGAGTTCTGGCTGCAGGCCTGACCGGCGACACGCGAGCCCTGTCCGCTGACGTCTTTGACACACATGGGGGTGGTCTCGACCAGTCGCCAGGCGCATTCGTTGTTGAGGCATACGCCGCCGTCGCCGGTGCAGTCGGCGTCGGTGTTGCACGAGATGCCGTCCGGGTCGGAGTAGACGTAGGTGGTGTCGATCGCGTCGCCGCGCGTCGAGCAATTGTAGCCCGACGGGCAGTCGGAGTCCTGGCAGCACGGCTCGGTGCAGTAATCGCTGCCGCCATTGGGATCGCCGGTACAGAAACCGTGGTCGCAATCGGTGTCGCCCGTGCAGCTCTGACCGACGGAGGACGAGCCCAGCAAGGGGCCTCCAGACGGCCAACAACGCCCGTCTATATTGTCGCTGAGGCGTCGAATCTGACACACCGCACCTGTGCCGCAATAAGCATCGCTGGAGCAATAATCCTGGCAATAATCCTGATTGCAGCCCGGTCCTCGACAGAGCCTGTCGCAGTTGAGGCTTCGACAATCGGTGTCGTCGGTGCAGGCCTCGCCGCCGCCGGCGGTGCCCGGCGTGTCGGTGGTGATGCCGCAGCCGTGGATATTGGCCGAGCGCAACAGGTCGTAGAGGCAGGTCTGGTCGCTTCCGCAGCCGTCTCCGATGGGACCGGTCTCGCTCCAGTTGCAATACGGGGTGCATCGATAGTCGCCGGTGCAGTCGCCCGCGGAGTTGACGATACACGCGCAGAGCATGTCCTCGTAGCACTCGTCGTGGCCGCTGCCGAAGTTACACGGCTCGGAGACGTCGCAGTTGGTGACCGTGAAGGTATTGCAGTCGTTGTCCTTGCCGTCGCAGATCTCGGTGGCGCCCGGGTAGACCGTCGAATCGTTGTCGTCGCAGTCGCCGTCGCATTCGCTGAAGCCGTCGCCGTCGGCGTCGGAGTCCGTGCAGGGATCGCAGCCCTCGTCGATATAGCCGTCGCAATCGTCGTCGATGCCGTTGCCCGTGCCGTCCTGGCCGCAGTCCTCGGCCATGCCCGGGTTGACGTTGGCGTTATTGTCGTCGCAGTCGTTGAGCGCGGGATCGTCCGAGCAGGTCGCATAGCCGTCGCCGTCCATGTCGAAGTCCTCGTCGATCAGCCCGTCGCAATCGTCGTCGATGCCGTTGCAGGTCTCGGTGGCGCCCGGGTAGACGCTCCCGTTGGTGTCGTCGCAGTCGTCGCATTGGTTCGAGCCGTCCAGGTCATTGTCGACGCTGGTGTCGCAGCACGACGAGTCGTATTCGGCCTCGCAACTCGAGTTGCTCTCGTTGCACACACCCGTTGCGCACGGGTCATTGCCGGCCGCGGCCGAGCAGTCGCGAGTCTGGCCGTTACATGATCCGGAGACGCACTCGTCGTTGACGGTGCAGAAGAGGCCGTCGCTGCAGCTGGTCCCGTCGCTCAACGGCTGGGCCACGCAACTGTCGACGTCCTCGTCGCAGATTCCGTCGTTGCATTGGTCGCCCGCGAAGTCGCACGTCCGGGCAGATCCGTCGCAGCTGCCCGCCGAGCACGTGTCGCCGACGGTGCAAAAGAGATTGTCGTCACAGGCGGTGCCGTCACTGACGGGCTGGGGGACACACGCGTCGGCGTTCTCGTCGCAGGTGCCGTCATTACACTGATCGCCGGCCGCGGAGCAGTCCCTGCTCGAGCCGCCGCAGCTGCCCGATGTGCAGACATCGCCGACCGTGCAGAACCGGTCGTCGTCGCAGGTGGTGCCGTCGGGTTTGGGGCTGGGCTCACAGCGGTTTTGCGATTCGTCGCAGACCCCGTCGTTGCATTGGTCGCCGGCCGCAGAGCAATCTCGCGGGTCGCCGGCCACGCAACTGCCCGCCTGGCACTCGTCATTGACCGTGCAGAATTGACTATTTGTGCAGGCGGTGCCGTCGGGCAGCGGGTCGCCGGTGCAAGAGTCGAGTTGCTCGTCACAGGTCCCGCTTCGGCACGAGCCGCCCAACGCCGAGCACTCTCGCGGCGATCCACCGGTGCACTGGCCCTGCTGGCAGCTCTCCCCGACGGTGCAATATTGGCCGTCGTCGCACGGGCTGTCGTCGGCGACCGGTTCGGGCACGCAGGCGCCGGCCTGCTCGTCACAGACGCCGTCGTTGCATTGGTCATCTTCGGCCGAGCAATCTCGTGTGTTGCCCTCACAGACACCGTCCTGGCAGGAGTCGGAGACCGTGCAGAATAAGCCGTCGTCGCAGGCCGTGTCGTCGGCGAGCGGCCTTGGCACGCATTCTTCGGCCTGCGCGTCGCAGATACCTTCATTGCATTGGTCGCCGGCCCCGGAGCAGTCGCGTGGCGAGGACTCACAGACGCCTTGGGCGCAGATACCCTCGACGGTGCAGAAGTTTCCGTCCTCACAGCTCGTGCCGTCCTCGACGACGCGCTGGGCGCAGGAGCCGTCTTTTTCCTGGCAGATGCCCGTATAGCAGGCTCCGTCGAGGTGGGTGCAGTCGACAGGCTCTCCGCCCCGGCACTCACCCGCATCACAGACCTCGACGCCGTTGCATTTAATGCCATCGTCGCAGAGGCTCTGAGCGGGATCCTCGTCGACCTCGCCGTCGCAGTCATTGTCGACGCCGTCGCAAATCTCCGGCTGGGGGCGAACTTCACCCTCACATTCGCCCCAGACCTCATCGTTACATGTCTGCGTACCGCTTACGCAGGCGCCGACATCGCTGCCGCACTCGCGCACATCGCCATCCTCGCAGGGCTGACAATCCTCGTCGATCTGACCGTCGCAGTTATTGTCGACTCCATCGCCGCATATCTCCTCGGCGCCGGGAGAGACCGCGGCGTCGTCGTCGTCGCAGTCGAGCTGGTCGGCCTCGCAGTCCGCGCCGGCCTCGAAGCCGTCTTCGTCGGCGTCCTCACAGCCCTGGACCGCATTATTGGTCGTGGTGCCGGCGGATTCTTCGTCGCAGCCGCTGCAACCACCTGCGGCGAGGAGTCCTCCGAGAAGCAAAACCGCAATCCAGCGTGTCATTTTACCATCCATTCATTCGTCCTGGCCGACGCCAATTGGGTCCAAAAACGTAGTGTATCAGAAACACTTCGCGTCCGGGCAGTGGGATTTGTGGGCCGAGATCAGGGGCAGACGCCGAGCGTGTCCTGGAAACTCTGGCCGTTGAGGCTGGTGATGCTCATATTGGCTCCGTTGTTGGAGACCTCGATATCGGCGACCTCCCAGAACTCGTTGCACTGCAGCGTCTTGGTCTCCTCGAAGGCGAGCGCGCCGCTGAGATAGATGCGAAGGCGGGCGTTGACGTCACCTGCTCCCTTGTCGGAGAAGTAGTGCACTCCGACGCGGTACGGGTTGCCCACAGAGTTGTCGAACGGCTCTTCCTGATTGATGTTCTCGGGGCCGTATCCTTCGAGGTTGTCGACATCGAGCACCGGATCATTGATCGCGATGCCGTCGGCGTCGCCCTCGCCGTTGAGACCCCAGTCGGGGTTGAGTACGCAGAAATGGGTGTCGGTGCCCTGATCTGCTTGGCGGCACTTGTTATGGTTGCGGTTCCACCAACTTCCGTTGGGAGCCCGGTAGTGCAGGTCGACGTCGCTGTCGTCGGAGAACCACACCAACTCGATGTGAAGGCTGTCTGTCGGCTCGACGGTGACGGTCAGGCAATCGGTCGACGAGACGCAGCCGTCGTCGTTGGTCACCTCCAGGCATACCTCGTAGGTGCCGGCGATATCGGCCAGGAAGGTCGGATCTTCGATGGTCGGATCGCTCAGCGTCGCCGAGCTGCCGCTGGGCCGACTGCTGAACGACCAATTATGGGTCAGCGCCTGGCCGTTGGGGTCGTAGGAGGCCGATCCGTCCAGCTGTACGGTGGTGTTGGGGACGACCGTTTGATCGGAGCCGGCGTCGGCGACCGGATAATTCGACACCCCCGAGCATGTCCCGGAGTTACACTCGTCGTTGGCGGTGCAGGAATCGCTGTCGTCGCAGGAGGTGCCGTCGGCGACCGGCTCGGCGAAGCATTCGTCGCCGCCGTCGTCGCAGGTGCCCACGCTGCATTGAGCGTCGTAGCTCGAACAGTCGCGCGAGCCGCCTTCGCAGGTGCCCGAGGTACACGTGTCGTTGACCGTGCACCAGGCACCGTCGTCGCAGACGGTGCCATCGGCGACCGGCTCGGGATAGCAGGTGTCGTTACTTTCGTCGCAGGCGCCGTCGTTGCACTGGTCGTCTTCGGCCGAGCAATCACGGCTCTCCCCGTCGCAGATGCCCGACGAGCAGGCGTCGCCGACGGTGCACCAGGCGCTGTCGTCACAGCTGGTGCCGTCAGCCACCGGTTCGGCATAGCAGAGATCATTATTCTCATCGCAGACGCCGTCGTTGCACTGGTCGCCGGCCGCCGAGCAATCTCTGGAGGCGCCCCCACACGAGCCGGCCGTACATACGTCATTGACCGTGCAGAATTGGCTGTCGTCGCAGCTGGTGCCGTCGTCGACGGGATCGGCCACACAACTGTCGGCGTCTTCATCGCAGACCCCGTCGTTGCACTGATCGCTTGCGGAGTCACATGATCGCGCCGAGCCCCCGCAGGTGCCCGAGGTGCACGTGTCGCTGACCGTACAGAATTGGCCGTCATCGCAGCTGGTGCCGTCGCTTATCGGCTGGGGGACACACGCGTCGTTGCTCTCGTCGCAGGTCCCGTCGTTGCACTGATCGCCGGCACCAGAACAATCTCGGGTCGAGCCTTCGCAGGTGCCCGAGTTGCACACATCGTCGGCCGTGCAAAACTGGCCGTCGTCGCAGGTCGTGCCGTCGGCGACGGGCTGGGGCACGCAGGTGCGATTGGCTTCGTCGCAGACCCCGTCGTTGCACTGATCGCCGGCCGCAGAGCAGTCGCGCGGATCTCCGGCCACACAGTCTCCGGCCAGACATGTGTCGTTGACGGTGCAGAATTCCGAGTTGGTGCAGGCGGTACCATCGGCCACAGGATCGCCGGTGCAGGAGTCGGCCTGCTCGTCGCAGGTGCCCGTGCGGCACGAGCCGCCCGACGCCGAGCATTCCCGCGGCGAGCCGCCGGTGCACTGGCCCTGCTGGCAGGAGTCGTCGACGGTGCAGTACAGCCCGTCGTCGCAGGTCGTGTCGTCGGCGACCGGCTCGGGGACACACGCGCCGGCCTGCTCGTCGCAGACGCCTTCATTGCATTGATCGCCGGCGGCCGAGCAATCCCGCGCGCTCCCTTCGCAGGTGCCTGCCTGGCAGGAGTCGCCGACCGTACAGAATATCCCGTCGTCGCAGGCGGTCCCGTCGGAGAGCGGCCGCGGCACACATGCTTCGGCCTGTGCGTCGCATACCCCCTCGTTGCACTGGTCGCCGGCCCCGGAGCAATCGCGGGCCTCGGATTCGCACACGCCCTGGTTGCAGGTTCCGCCGACCGTGCAGAAGTTTCCGTCATCGCAGCTCGTGCCGTCTTCGATGACCTGCCTCGCACAGGAGCCGTCTTTTTCCTGACAGGTGCCGGTGTAGCAGGCTCCGTCGAGTCCGCTGCAGTCGACCGGATCACCGGGGATGCATTGGCCCTGGTCGCAGACTTCCACCCCGTTGCACTTGATGCCGTCGTCGCAAAGGCTTTGCTCGGGGTCCTCGTCGACCTCGCCGTCGCAATCGTTGTCGACGCCGTCGCAGATCTCCGGTTGGGGCCGCACTTCGCCCTCGCATTCACCCCAGACGCCGTCGACGCAGGTCTGCACGCCACTGGAACACTCGCCTTCGTCGGTGCCGCAATCGCGCGACTCGCCGTCTGTGCATGCCTGGCAGCCCTCGTCGACCTGACCGTCGCAATTATTGTCGACGTCGTCTCCGCAAATCTCCTCGGCGCCGGGGAAGGCCGACTCGTCGGAATCGTCGCAGTCCAGCTGTGCGCCGTCGCAGCCGTCACCGGCGAAGTAGCCGTCACCGTCGGCGTCCTCGCACGCGCCCGGTGCCGCGTCGGCGCCCCCGTTATTGCTTACGTTACGCCCGGCTGATTCTTCGTCACAACTGCCACAGCCCGCCGTCGCCATCGTCATCGCGGCGAAGAGTAGGAGTATCCATCGCGCCCATTTGAGCTTCATTATCTCAGTCCTGGCCTGGCGGTCGTCTTCGCGGGTGAGCCCATTTCCGGTAAATAAGGGTGTTTATCCGCGATCTCGACGCCCTTTTGTATACGGCAGGACGATGGCCTGGCTGGCACCCAGACACACCAAATCTATCGGGTGGAAGCACCGATATCGTTGAGCTTTCGGATAAAGGACCAGCCTAGAAGAGGTCGCCACAAGAAGCAAGTGTGTGTGGAGATGTAAGTGTGCGGTTCGAATACGCAGCGGCACCCACCACCTTCGTTTGGCCTCGAACCTTGCCTTGGAGGGTCTCGATCAACTATGAATGCGCAAGTGATGAATCACGATTCAACAGCCCTAAAAAACACAGCATGGAGGAGCTCATGGCCGACCACAAAGCCGCACTGACCGAGTTGACCGAGGACGAACAGATCTTTCGAGATGCCGTTGCCAACTTCGCCGGCAAGGCCATCGCTCCGCGCGTCGAGGAGATGGACCACGACCAAAAGCTCGACCCGGAGCTCATCGAGCAGTGTTTCCAGATGGGCCTGATGGGGATCGAGGTGCCCGCCGAGTACGGCGGCTCCGGCAGTTCATTTTTCACGGCCATCCTCGCCATCGAAGAACTGGCCAAGGTCGACCCGAGCATGTCGGTCTTCGTCGACGTCCAAAATACCCTGGTCAACAACGCGATTTTTGCGTGGGCCAGCGAAGAGCAAAAGCAGAAATACTTCCCCAAGATGTGCTCCGAGTGGGTGGGCGCTTACGCCCTGAGCGAGCCGGCCAGCGGCTCGGACGCCTTCGCCCTGAGGACGCGCGCAGAGGATTACGGCGACCACTTCAAGCTCAACGGCAATAAGCTGTGGATCACCAACGGCGCCGAGGCGGACCTATACGTGCTCTTCGCCACCGTCGATCCCGAGGCGGGCTACCGCGGCATCACCGCATTTTTGGTCGAGCGCGACTTCGAGGGCTTCTCGGTCGGCAAGAAAGAGGACAAGCTCGGTATTCGCGCCTCCTCGACCGTCGAGCTGATCCTCGAGGACTGCGTCGTCCCCAAGGAGAACGTGCTCGGCGAGGTCGGCAAGGGCTATAAGGTGGCCATCGAGACCCTCAACGAGGGGCGCATCGGCATCGGTGCGCAGATGATCGGCTTGGCGCAGGGCGCCTTCGACGCGGCCATGAACCACATGACCGAGCGTGAGCAGTTTGGCAAGCCCATCGCTGAATTCCAGGGCATGCAATTCCAATACGCCCAGCTGGCCACCGAGATCGAGGCCGCCAAGCTGATGGTCTACAACGCCGCGCGCCTCAAAGACGCCGGCAAGCCCTTCCTCAAGGAGGCGGCCATGGCCAAGCTGTACACCAGCCAAGTCGCCGAGCGTGTGGCCTCCAAATGCGTCGAATTCCACGGCGGCGTCGGCTTCACCCGCGAGTACCCCGCCGAAAAATACTACCGCGACGCCAAAATCGGCTCGATCTACGAGGGCACCTCCAACATGCAGCTGCAGACCATCGCCAAGCTGCTGCTCAAACAGCATGCTTAGTAGGTGGGGGGCGTCATGAAGTCCGTGGAGTTTTTCGGCCCCAAGAGTCTTTGATGGGCGTATACGATCCAGAGAGTGAGAGACTGAGAAAGTGAGAGAGTAAGAAAAGCCTCCAACCGACCAAGCCTGCGTCGTGCGGACTGTTGTATCTTACTCTCTCACTTCCTTACTGTCTTACTTTCTCGCAGCCGATCAGCAGCCTCTGCCTGTGCTGTCGCAAACTAACCGAAACGCAATGGCTGCGCGTCAGGCTGCTAAGCGCCGTTTCCGAGCTCCCAGCTGTATCGGAAGAGGTAGGCGAACGTCTCCACGTGCCGCTTCGCCTCGAAGGGCGTCTGGCCCCAGGCGTAGATGCCGTGGCTCTGGATATTGATCCCCGGCACCTGCGGGTCGGAGGAGCCGAGGTAGGCGTCCAGGTCGGCCGCGATCTCGGAGACGTCGAAGTGGTTCTCGAAGATGGGGACGCGCACGCGTGGGTTTTCCTGCCAGATGTCCAAGCCTTTGATCATCTCGGCGCCGGCCATGATCGTCGAGCCGATCTCGGCGTCGCGCGCGCTGCAAAAGGCTGCGTGCGATTCGTGGACGTGATAGACCGCGCCCGCCTGGGGCAGGTGCCGGTAGACCACCTCGTGGAGCTCGGCCTCGGCCGACGGCGCGACGCCACGACCAGCCTCGGGCTGCTCGCCATCGATGGCGCGCTCCAGGAAATCCTCCGGGCTCAGCCGGCTCTTGTCGCGCCCGCTGGCCGTGACTAAAAAGCGATCCTCGCCCAGGCGCACCGAGAGATTCCCGCTCGTCCCCAGCATCCAGCCGTGCCCATAAAAAGCCGCGGCGTCGCGAATCATCGTGTCTGCCGCCGCATTGCGTGTCGGATATGCCATCGTCCATCCTCGTTTCCTATTTGTCTTTACAACTCCTACAACATACCCCACCCGTCGGTTCATTTCATGCGCCGCCATCCCTTCGGCTTGCCACGGCCCAAGGATTGCGGTAATTAAAGACAAAATCAGGTGATTCCGCGGAGCTACACCATGTCCGAAGACGAAAAGAAAGAATTTGCCCACCGACCTGATACCGGCAGTCGCCTTCAGGCCATCAACGAGAAGGGGTTTATCGTGGTGGTGACCCGCGCCTTCGGTCCAAACGGCGAAGATCTCATCGCCTACGACGGCCCGAAGTTCAGCGGTGAGCCGGGGGTCCGACTTCGGGTCACCCAGGGCGACAAGCAAGAGGACGTGGTTCTAAGCCCGTTCTTTGGCGACCCGAGCAAGGTCAACGATGTCGATTTCGAGGAAGGAGAGCGATGCGTGCTGACCTGTCCGGAGTCCGGCGCTCAGCTCGACCAGATCCCGGGCATGGAGTCCGACGACGGCGGCCACTACTACGCGATCTACCTGACTGAGAAACTCGGCAAGGGTGAGCTGGTCGCGATCAGCGATATCTGGGGCGATACCAACTCGCGCATCCTCAGTGAGGGAGAGCTTCTCAAGCTCTACGCCGAGTCCGAGCCCATCGAAGAGTGAGACTGCCGAGCAGTGCCGTCAGCACCGCACTGACAACTCGATTGAGTACGTCACGGGGCCGAGCGTCGAAAGATGCTCGGCCTCTTTTGCTTTCTGACACCGTCAAGTGCCTTTCGCTGCCTCGAGTGAAACACGCTCGTATACGATTCTAATGTATCCGCGAGTGGGGAGCGCCCGGTGCAGATGGTCACCCGCTCACCGCCGGGCATTCTACTAAGTGGTGTGGGGCTTTTCCCCACGCTCTTCATGTGGTTGAACGTCTGTGGGTCGTAGTCAATGAAGGCAGATCCTCAACCTGCTGGAATTCTTGCCGCCACTTCTGCTAGGATGCCCCCCGTTGCCACCTTCGGAAGTTGAACAGTCGCAATTTTTTCGAGTTTTTTGGCGTCGAATAGAGATTGAAAGCGCCGTCGCAAATGCGGGAGTAGGCGCTATGGTGCCCAATAGACACATGAACAGCAATAGTCAGTCCATACAAGGGTCGTTCACGATGAAACGGTTTTTATCTCTTTTTTCATGCCTCGTATTGAGCGCCGCCCTCGCCGCCTGTGGTGGTGGTGAGACCGATGGCGACAACAATACCGGTGGTCCGACCTGCGAGAGCCACGATGATTGCTCCGGCGAGGAGCGCTGTAGTGCCGAAGGGACCTGCTTCGAGGTCGGTGAAAGCTGCCAGGCAGACGCCAACTGCCCCAACGGCGTGGCGTATTGCTCTGTGGATGACCGCACCAGCGCCGAAGGCCAATGCCTCGGCAACTGGTGCGCCGACGATGACGACTGTCCCGGCCACGCCGTGTGCGACACCGATTCCAATACCTGCCGCACCGGCTGTCGCGTCGACGACGACTGTAGCGGGGGCTGGGTCTGCGATTCTATTACTTTGCAGTGTGAGGATCCCAACGAATGCCAGGAAGACTCCGACTGCTCGGCTCACAAATTCTGCAACACCGAGGGTGACATCAATGTCTGTGACTACGACGGCACCTGTGAGCGCCAGATACACTGCACCTCCTATGGCAACCAGCAAGACGACGGCGAAGAGTATTTCTGCAACGATGAAGATCTCTGTGAGCCGGTGCCTCCGTGTGAGTCCGATGACGACTGCGAGGTCGGCGAGATTTGTACCGAGGGGGATTGCCGCGGCGGTTGCCGCAGTGATGACGACTGCCTGCTCGGCGAGTATTGCGACCTCGATACGCTGAGTTGTACGGATGGTTGCAACACCGACGCCGATTGCGAGGACGAGGGCGATGTCTGTGTCGATCTCCAATGTGAGGCCGGCTGCCCCAACGGGCGCGACGATTGTTCGCCGGGCCTTATCTGCACCGGTGACCCCGCTTTTTGTCAGCCATGTGACGATGACAACCAATGCTACGGCGCCGAATTCTGTGATATCGAGGCGACCGACTCCGAGGACACCGGCTGGTGCGAAGAGCTGCCGCCGGAATGTCCGGATGACGTATTCGGCGACAATACGACCCGTCTCCCCGTGCCCGTGCTCGACGACGAAGGCGAGCCCGAGGTCGACGAGAACGGCGACCCCATCACCACAGGCGGCGCGTGGGACCTGGTCGATGACCGTCCCGACGAAGAATACGGCGATGAAAACTTCAACTACGACGACTTCCTGACCGACGGCGACCTACCCTTCGAGGTGGACAGCGACACGCACTCCATCTTTTGCCGCCAGAATGAAGGCGGCGAGTGGTACGTGATCAGGGCCCAGCCCGGAGAAGTCGTCGACGTCGAGGTCGAATACGACAACGACAACGGCAGGCGCGGAAATATCGATGTGGCGCTCGTCGACGAATCGGGCAACACCCTGCGAGCCTCCGACCGCAGCCCCGAAGCCGACGACGGCCGCGAGGTCATTCAATACGGCGTCAACCCGGAGCTCGATAACGAGCAAGAGCTCTACATCCATGTGCGCGGAAACGTCCTCGACGCCAAAGTTCCGTACCGACTCTACGCTGACGTGCGCGCCCCGGAGACTTGCAGCGACGACGGCTTCGAGCCCAATAACGAACTCGACAATCCGGCCGACCTCGCCGCGGACACTCCGCAGCAAGATCTCGAGGTCTGCGGCGACGATCCCGACTTCTATCGCCTCGACGTCCAGAGCAATCAGATCGTCACCGTGCGGCTCGAATCCGAGCGTCGCTTGGGCGATATCGGCGTCGCGCTGATGTACGACGACGGCCTCAGGTTGCCCCTCGAGAACGTCCACGACACCCGCGACTTGCAGGAATACCAATTCGCCACCACCACGGATGAGGATTTGAAGTTGGAGGTCGTCCTCGAGGACGGCGTCGGACGCGCCCAATATGATCTCGAGTGGTCGGTGACCGACAACGAGTGTTCGGACGCCTTCGAGGTCAACAACACCTGCCCGGACGACGTTGACATCCTCAACGACGGAAATACCTCCGGCAGCTTCAACGTGACCCACGATGATCTGCGCGCATGCCCGGACAATGATTATTACGCGGTCAACCTGCGTCCCCTCGACGAGTTGACGGTCACCTCTACCTACGATCGAACCGAGGGCAGCGGCGGCGTCTTGCAGTTGACGCTCTTTGGGCCCAATGACTGCGACGACAATCCGATCCCGGCCCATGAAGAGGAGGTCAGCCCGGAAGTCTTCGAGCTGACCATCGGCGACATCAATGACCCGGCCGAGCCCTTCGTGGCCCAAGAGGGCGGCACCTACTATATCCTGGCCGTTCCGTTCTCGGGACTGCTCATCCACTACGACCTCGACGTCCAGATCGAACCCGGGCCGGCCTGCGAGGACGATGTTTACGACGAAAACGGCAGCAACGATGCCTACGATGAAGCCGTGATCCTCCAGCCGGGCGACGTCGTCGACAACGGTCCCCAGTCGGCGCTGATCGATATGAAGATCTGCGACTACAACCAAGACTGGTATCAGATCACCGTCGCCGACGACGAAACGCTCGAATGGGAGCTGCGCTACGACGCAGCCGACGGTGAGCTCGATGCCACCCTCTATGATGACAACGGCAGCAACGAGATCGGAACCATCGATGACCAGGGCATCGTCTCGGTCACCAATGATACCGGTGGCGACGAGACCTACTGGCTCAACGTAGAGGGCGCCGACGGACGCCCGGTTCGAAATAGCTACCGCTTACTGACCTCTATCGACGGCAACGGCACCACAGACGCGGACTGCCCGGACATCTTCGAGGATAACGACGCCAGCGACGAGGCCGTCGAGATCACGCCGGGCACCGAGTCCGGCCTGCTGTCGTGCTCCGGCGATGACGATTGGTACAAGACCTTCGTGGAGGCCGGGGAGACCATCACCGTCACGACCACCGACGATGCCGACGGCAACGTCGATCTTCACCTCTACGAGGACTCCGACCTGAGCAGGTACCATATGCGCTCGTCGAGCTCTTCGGACACCGAGGAACTCACCTACACCAGCGCGCGCGACCAATTTATCTACTACCAGGTCTCGACGGCTTCGTCGGGGACCCCGGACACCACCTACGAGCTCGAGGTCGCCACGACCGCAGGTCCGGCCTGCGACGAAGACGAATTCGCGGGCAATGTCGACAGCGACAACGCCCAGGCGGTCGAGGCACCCGGACTCTACGGGCGCCTGATGAAGTGTGAGGACACCGAGGACTGGTTCCAGGTCGACCTCAACGACGGCGAACTCTTCGAGGCGTATATCAACTACGACGACGCGCTGGCCGGATTGGAAGTGGATATTTATTCGGCCAACGACTTGGCCGACCTGTCCTCGCCGACGGCCAGCGGCAGCACCTCGGCCGAGGTAACCCCGTCCGCCGACGGCACCTACTATGTGCGCGTACATTCGCCGAACCGGGCGCGAGTGGGCTACGACCTGCTCCTTTACCGCGACCTCGACGATAGCGGCACCATCGAGCTCGACGGCTCCGAGGGCCCGGCCGACCGGGTCTGTCCGGACCAGTTCGAGAATAATGACAGCGCAGGCGAGGCCGCCGAGCTCACCGCCGGCAGCTACGATGACCTCTTCCTGTGCTCGGGCACCCCGGTCAACGACGACGATTATTATAGCGTGTACGTCCCGGCTGGGGCGACGCTGACCGCCGATGTCTTCTTCTCCCACGACGATGGCAATATCGACCTGGAGATCGAGGGCAACGGCACCACCGAGATCAGCGACTCGCAGACCGACGACGAGCAGGCCGTGCTGACCAACGCGAGCAGCGTCGGTGAGAGCTTCACCGTCAAGGTCCACGGCGTCGGCAGCTTCCAGACCGACTACACCATGGACCTCGCGCTGAGCTTCGCCGGTGCCTGCAGCGAGGACAACTTTGCTCCCAACGAGCAGGGCAGTCCCGCCACCATCTCCGAAGGCGCCTACGACCTGACGCTGTGTGAAGACACCGAGGACTGGTTCGAATTCACCCTCGCCGACGGAGAGCAGGCCACCATCAACATGGAGCTGCGACACCGACTCGGCGACATCGACATGGCGCTGTACGACAGCGACGGCAACGAGCTCGAAACCTCCGAGACCACCGACAACCTCGAGACCATCGAGTACACCAACTCGTCCGGCGCTTCGGCGACCTACGAGCTGGCGGTCTTCCCCAAAGACGGCGTCTTCCTGCGCAACAGCTACGACTTGTGGCTGGAGCTGGGCAGCAACTCGCCCAGCGCGCCCTTCTGCACGGATCCCTACGAGCGAAACGACGACACCGAGTCGTCCTTCAGCCTCGACTTTGGCAACGATCCGCAGATCGCCGACGCCATCATGTGCAGCACCGAAGAGGACTGGTACCAGGTCGACCTCACCTCGGGCACCTCGTATGACTTCAACGTCTTCTTCGACCATACCGCCGACTACGACCTCGCCATTGAGGTGCGCGACGGCAACGGCAACCCAATCGACGACGCCGACGGTGACGCCATCGAATTTACTGCACACAGCAGCGACAACGATGAGCTGACCACCTTCACCGCGCCGCACTCCTCGGGTACGGAGACGTACTTCCTGGGTGTGAAGCAGATGGGTGGCGATGCCACCGTGGAGGGCGAGTACTACATGTACTTCGACGAGACGTCGGCCAGTTGTACGGAAGACGGCTTCGAGCCGAACGACTCACGCGCGAGCGCGAAGACGCTCCCGTCGGAAGGCCCGCACGCCCTTGGCGCATGTGGCGGGACCGGCGAACAGGAGTATTTCTGGTATTCGCCGCAGTCGGATGGTCCGGTGACGATCACCGCCTACTTCGACGAGACCGCAGTCGGTCTCTACGGCGAAGTGTTGTCGAATAACAGGACGTTCTTCGACGACACCAACACCACCAACCGTGTCATCCTCACGGTACCGGCGGATGACGTCACGGCTGGTAGCAATATGCGAATCTATCTGGAGAGCACCTCCGGTAGTGGCCCGTACTTCCTGACGATCGACGAGTAATCTCGACGATCCACCGCATCTGAGCACAAAAGCCCGGCCGAATGTTTCGGCCGGGTTTTTGGTTATGTACACGGAGGTCTTGCCGTTTCAGCGACGGGTTGTTAGAGACTTCTTGGCGGCTACGATCGTCACCGAGGCCTATTTTCCAGCGACGCGAGTCATACCATGGGCAACAAAATCTCCCTTCCTGTCGTCACCGAAAAGCGCGAGCCCACCGGCGCGGACCGCAACTCCGGGCCGGCCAGACCGCAGTATCAGAACCAGCCCGATACCGCCGGCCCCCGGCCGCGTTGGATCCGCAAGCGGGTGAGCATGAACGAGGAGTTCTTCGAGACTCGTCGGCTCGTGCACGACAACGACCTGAACACGGTCTGTGAGTCGGCCGCTTGTCCCAATATTGGCGAATGCTGGAGCCGCAAGGCGCTGACGTTCATGATTCTGGGCAATACCTGCACGCGAAGCTGCGGGTTCTGCGACGTGATGACCGGCCGCCCCGGCGAGGTCGACACCGACGAGCCCCGACGGGTCGCCGACGCGCTGAGCAACCTCGACCTCAACTACGTCGTGATCACCAGCGTCGACCGCGACGACCTCGACGACGGCGGCGCCGGCATCTGGGCCGAGACCATTCGGCTGACCAAGGACCAATGCCCGGAGCTGGGCGTCGAAGTGCTCACCCCCGACTTCAAGGGCAACCTCGACGACGTCGACGTCGTCCTCGACGCCGGGCCCGACTGCTTCGCCCACAATATCGAGACGGTCGAGGAGCTGCACCGCATGGTGCGCCCGCAGGCCAAATACGAGCGCTCCCTGGCCGTGCTCGAGCGCTCCGCCCAGCGCGACGACATCCTGACCAAGAGCGGCATGATGCTCGGCCTCGGAGAGACCAACGAGCAGGTGCTGGCCACCATGGAAGACCTGGTCGCCCACGGCGTCCAGATCCTCAACCTCGGCCAATACCTGCGCCCGAGCCCGCGCCACCTGCCGGTCAAGCGCTGGGTCACCCCCGAAGAATTCGACGAACTCAAAAAAGCCGGCGAGGAGATGGGCTTCGAGCACGTCGAGGCCGGTCCCCTGGTTCGCTCGAGCTACCGTGCCGATCTGCAGGCTGAAGAGATCGCCAACAAGCGCGCCTGCAGCCAATGAAAGCGACAAGCCAACAAGAGAAATTGGAGCGCGTCGATTGGCGGGTCTATGTGATCCTCGACCCGGCTAAATTGCCCAAGGGCGCGGACTTGCTCGAGACGGCGCAGCGCGCGCTCAGAGGCGGCGCAGGCGTGCTGCAGTTGCGGGACAAGGAAAGCAACGCCCGCACGCTCGTCGAGCGCGCCCAGGCGCTCCAAGATATCTGTGACGGCCACGACGCGCTGTTCATCGTCAACGACCGCCTCGACATCGCGCTCGCCGCCGGCGCTGACGGCGTTCACCTCGGCCCCCACGACGTCCCCATCGAAAGCGCCCGCCAAATCGCCCCGGAGCTGCTCATCGGCGGCTCCGCCGGCACCCTCGAGCGCGCCCAGGCGCTGGCAGAGCAGGGCGCCGACTACCTCGGCGTCGGCGCCATCTTCAACGCCCACCCCAGCAAGCCCGACGCCTCGGCCCCCCGCGGCCCGCAGGTCCTCGCCGAGATCACCGGCGAGCTCGAGATCCCCATTGTTGGTATTGGTGGCATTACGGCGGATAACGCCGCCCAGGTCACCCGAGCGGGTGCTGCGGGCGTTGCGGTCATTCGCGCCGTCGTCGCCAGCGACGACCCGGAGGCGTCTGCGCGCCGGCTCCTGGAGTCGCTCTAGCGCCCAAATGGAGCGCGGGATGCCAGCCCGCAATGGGCGAAGTCATCGGGGGCGCCGTTTGCCCAAATGGAGCGCGGGATGCCAGCCCGCAATGGGCGAAGTCATCGGGGGCGCC
>CAYLTX010000090.1:24292-26477 GCA_964386725.1 uncultured Bradymonadales bacterium
GTTTGCCCCCGTGACTGAGCCCAAGAAGGCTCCGAGTCGGCAAATGGCGCCAGCCGTTCGGCATGGCGGGACGCAATCCCTTGCCATCACGCGCACGTCCCCTCCTGTCTCGCGATGCTCGACCATCTCCCCAGACGCTGCAAAACGCGCCGGAGAGGGGGATTGCAGGAAAGTACTACTCCGATTTGCTGCAATCCTCCTCCCCGCGGCTCGTCGTTCAGCCGTGGGGAGGTGGCCGCGAAGCGGCCGGAGGGGACGGCTCAACAAGCAAGGGATTCCGTCATATGAGTTGTTCGCCCGAAGGAGATTAGACTCAACTTCTCTTCGAGAAGAGTTCTCGCAGTATTAACGTCGAGACTTGCGCCACTCATCAAAAGCACGCCTCCCGACTTCTTCTAAGTGTTTATGTTGAACATCGTCCGCACATGTGGGCACCAGCGACGGCTCTAGGTGAAATAGCTCAGTGATTCCGATGAGGGCTAGCTGGGCAGGCGGAGGCCAAGTGAGATCATCGATACGCTCACCGGACTTTCCGATAGTCTCCACTGCCTTGAGGAGTTCTGACATTGTTCCGGGTTCGGACTCCGCCACCACCTCAAGCCTCCAATTAAGCGTGCGACCCAAAAACTTCTCGATCGATTGACGTGCAGCCTCAACGTCATCGAGCTTCAGCTGCAACATGATCATATACGAGAATAGGGTGATTGAGTCGCGCTTCCGCCCCTCGACCCAGTCCAATAGCTTCTGCATGAATCGAATTGATAGATGGGTACGACCAGACGCATCGAGCAGGCCAGCGATCAGCAAACTCATCGAACGAGTGATATTGACAAGGCCAATGAAAATAAAGCTGGTCATCTTCCTTTTGTCCTGACTCAGAATTTGGTCGTTAAAGTCGAGCGCAGCGCATGGCTACTACGCGTCTGATGAGAGTGGTGAATGGCGCTCAGTACTCTTCAGTGAATTGGGGCGAAAGAGGGCTTGGGCCCTGTGGGCCATTCGGCGCCATACAACTGTCGTCACCGTCACCGACTGGGCATGCTTTTGAATCCCACGTCGGAGCAGATCCACTGACGCAACCAACCCAGCACAAGCCACACGGGCTCGTGCTATCGTAACTCAGACAAGCCATCGCAAAACCTGTGCACACGACGATCTGAAACTCCTTCCAACCCGGCATATCTTGGGTGTTGGCGCCACCGCCTCCACCAGGAGGACTCGCCGCCAATCCTTCCGGATCCACGAAATTCACCGGATCCTGCATCACATAACCATACAGGTTCGTATCTCCCCCGGCGAAGCGAATCGGGTCGCTCGCCGTCCACCGGCCGATGAACGGATCGTAGTCACGCGCCCCGAAGCGCACAAACTCGCCGGCGGTGTCATAGACGCCGCGCGTGCTTCCGTGCTCCTCGGCGGGCGAAAAGCTCGCCCGCGCTCGTCGCACGAATGCGGCCTGGCATGCCGCGCTCCAGGTCAGGCAGAGCCGGCAGCGGTGCACCACCGCCACCGACCCAACAAAAAACCCGCCGCAGCCAAATCGGCCGCGGCGGGTTTTTGTCGGTTCAGCGTCGTCTAGACGGCTCCGGTGGCATCAGCCCTCCGGGCAGCCTTCGTCGACCTCGCCGTCGCAGTCGTCGTCGGTGCCGTTGCAGACTTCCTCCTCGGGCATGACGCCACCTTCGCAGGCGCCCCAGACGCCCTGGACGCAGGTCTGAGTGCCGAGTTCGCAGCTACCCTCGTCGGTGCTGCAATCCTGGGTCTCGCCGTCGGTGCACTGGTCGTCGCAGCCGTTGTCGACCACGCCGTCACAGTCGTTGTCTGTGCCGTCGCAGACCTCCGGGTCGGGGAGGATGGCACCTTCGCAGGCGCCCCAGGTGCCGTTGGAGCACGTCTGCGTGCCCTTCTCGCAGTGGCCGTCGTCGGTGCCGCACTCCTGGGTGTCGCCGTCGGTACACTGATCGGGGCAGCCCTCGTCGATTTCGCCGTCACAGTCGTTGTCCGTGCCGTCGCATTCCTCGGGCTCCGGCTCGCATTCCTGAGGCGGGCAGCCCTCGTCGACTTGGCCGTCGCAGTCGTTGTCTTGGCCGTCGCAGGTCTCGGGAGCGGGGTCACAGGTGTCGTCGTCCCCGCAGCCCTCGTCGACCTGGCCGTCGCAGTCGTTGTCCTGGCCGTCGCAGACCTC
>CAYLTX010000091.1:0-26383 GCA_964386725.1 uncultured Bradymonadales bacterium
GACGCCCAGACGTTCTATTTGGATGGCGACGGCGATGGCTACGGCGACCCGAGCGAAACCTCCGTCGCTTGTGAGGTGCCTGACGATCACACCACCGACAACACCGACTGCAACGACGATAATGCGAGTCAGAATCCCGGCCAAGACGAGCTATGCTCGACGCGTTTCGACGACGATTGTGACGGCCAAACCAATGACGACACGGCCGCCGATGCTCCGACATGGTATGAGGACTTCGACGGCGACGGCTACGGCGACCCCGATAACTCACAGAAGGCCTGCACCAAGCCCGACGCATATAACGACGCGGACGGCAATTTGATCGAATTTGTCGCTAATGGCGACGATTGCGACGATGACGATGCTGACATCAACCCCGGCGCCGACGAGATGTGCAACGACGGCGTCGACAATGATTGTGACGGCCAAGCCAATGAAGACACGGCCGCCGATGCAAACACGTACTACCGAGACCTCGACAACGATAACTACGGTGACCCGAACCACACCACCCAGGCTTGCTCAGTGCCCACCGGATATACCGCCGACAACACCGATTGCAACGACGACCCGAATAACCGGGGAGGTTCAGCCAACCCCAGTGAGCTCGAGATCTGTGATGGTATGGACAATGATTGTGACGGGAGCGTCGATGAGGGATGCCCGAAATATTATACCGTCCACACGGGAAGCGTCTCCACAAAGGCCCGAATGGGCACCCACTATAACGACCACGAAGAGAAGACGTCGGTCTGTGGCAGAAATCGTGTCTGGACCGGCGCTGATATAGCCTACTATCCCGGCACCTGGCCCGTCCAAGAGATCGATGTCGTCTGCCGTGATATCGTCATCAATGAGGATACCAGCTCGACGCCCTATACCTACAGCGTGGGCCACGATAACTACGAGAAGGTCGACGGCGCCGGTTATTATAACGACCCGGACGAGGAAGACAGCACCAGCAGGCGCGATGTGTTCGGCTGCGGACAAGGAGAGGCGATCTATAAAGTGAGCGTCGAGTACGATGAGCTCATCTACCAGGTCAAATTTCACTGCAGGAGCTATGAGCTGAGTGGATCGGGGACGTCGCAGACGCTGGCCAGTGGAAGCCAGTCCACGACGGTTCAAGCGTTCGGCGGCAGCGCGACGTCGCAGGCCTCGGCCAGTTGCGGAACCAACCAGGTGGCCATCGGCGCCAGGATGAACACCGACTGGTCGACCAGCGGCTATAATGCGGTTTACGGCATCGAGTTGAAGTGCAAGACGCTCGAGTTGGACAAGAAGTAAACCGGTCGAGCACCAATGAGCCGGCGAACACCACACCCGGCGGCGTCCCAAGCGGACGTCGCCGGGTGTCGTGCGTGTCGGGTGGTGTCACACGACTAACTCGCCGCGATGTGGCGGCCCATGGCCAGGGCGTTGCCCATGATGGTCACCTGCGGGTTGGCGCCCATGGCGGTGGGGAAGACGCTGGCGTCGACGATATGCAAATTCTCCACGTCGTGGCACATGCCGTCTTCGGGGCGCACCACGCCGCGGTCGGGGTCGGGATGCATGCGGCAGGTGCCCATCGGGTGGCTGGCGTAGAGGCTCAGATCTGCGGCGTTGACCGTATTTTTGATGGCCTCGAAGGCCTGGTTGCGGCTGCGATAAAAGCTCGCCCCCGCCACCAGCGGCATGACCGCCTCGGCGCCGGCTGCGAAGTACATCTCGGCGGTCAGCCGCATGCCGTTGACGAACTTCTTGCGGTCGCTCTCCTCGACGAAGTACCGAATATTGGCCCCGCCGTCTTTATTCGGCTTGACGCGGCCTTCGGAGTCGTCGCGGATCATCGCCCCGCAGCCGGCCAGGTAGCGCAGATTCCTCAAAAATTCGATCGCCTCGTAGCCGACCACCGAGGATTGGGCGATCATGGCGTCGGGCGGCGCCGAGAAGGTCTCGACGAGCACGTCCGGGTCGTCGGGGTGGTGGGCATAATAGCCCTGGGTGGCGCCCTTCCAGATGAGCACCTCTTCGCTCATCTGGGCGACGGTGGGGATCGCCGGGTGGACGTGAAGGTGCTTGCCCACCGAACCGCTCGAGTTGGCCAGCTGCTGCTTCTGGAGCAGAAGCGGCGTATTGACCGCTCCGCATGCCAGAATCACCCGGTCGGCCTCCACGCTCACGCGGGCGACCTCCTCGTAGGTGCCCGGATCGCGCATGACGCCGCGCAGGCCGACCGCGCGGCCGTCTTTGACGACGATCTCCTCGACGCGGGTGTCGGCGTACAGCGAGCCGCCGGCGCGCAGCACCCGCGGCAGCCAGTTGAGATCGGCGCTGGCCTTGCCTCCGGAGGGACACCCGGTGTGACAGGTGCCGCAGCCGGCGCAGCCGCCGGCGTTTCGCGGCATATAGTCGTGCTCGACATCGAGTTCGGCGAACCCGCGGCGGGCGACCTCGGAGTTCTGACCGGCGATGGCCGGCGAGGTCTTGACCACGCCGATGGTCTCCTCGACCTCGCGAAACAGCGCCTCGCGCCCGTCACGGCTCCACTGCGCGGCGCCCCAATCGTCGACCCAGCGGTCGAGCACCGCGTGGGGGGTGCGAAAGCAGATCGCCGAGTTGACCAGGGTGCCGCCTCCGACCCCTCGGCCGCTGGCCAACGGGATAAATACGTTGCCCTGCATGATCCGCGTGCCGCGCGCCTGATAGAGGTGCTCCTGGGCGAAGTTCATATCGCGCTGGAAAGCGCGCGGCCGCCAGAATTGGCCGGCCTCCAGGACGACCACGTCCACGCCCTCCTCGGCCAGCGCACACGCCGCGCTCAGCCCGCCGGGCCCCGAGCCGGCGATGACCACGTCGGTCTCCAACTTCAGATCGGTGATGCCCGATTTGGCGTGTGTCTCGGCGGTGTGTAGCGTCTGGCCGAGATATCTCGGCGCCGACAGATCGAAACCCTTCATGCTGCACCTCCACACGTATAGTGAATCCCGGCAGCGCGAAGCACCTTCGGATCGTTGCAATACTGGTTGGAAAGGACGTATTTGAGGGCGCGAAACCCCGACCGCCGCACCATCAACCCGGAGGTATCCCAGGCGCGCAGCACCTGGATACGATCGGCGCGTGAGCGCTTATGAAAGCGGGTCAGCCCGAAGTCGGCGAAGACGGCCATATCGTCGATGGCGTGCAGGATCAGGCGCAGCGCATCGGCGGCCATCGGCTCGCTACCGGCCAGATAGGCGTCGAATTTGGCGACCATTCCCAGCTCCAAGCCGTTGGGCATCGGCGGCGAGCCGACGTCGCCCGGGAAGAGCGCGTCGGAGATCGCGGCGACGATCGCCGCCTCCTCGTCACTGAGCACCTCCAGATCGTCGGCCGGCATCTGATCCCACCAATGACTCAGCCGAAACACCACCGCCCCGCAGCTGACCGCCACCGAACTCAACCCTGCTAATTTGATAAAATTACGGCGTTTCATCGTCGCGCAGGCCTCTTCGCGAGAAAGCGAAAGCTATGGTCGAATGTGGCTCTAGTATGCCACTGGTGGTACATAATAGCAAACCGACCAGTCAGTTTTTTTGTTCCGGGAAAGTTATGGAGTTTCGTGAGCTGCGACCGTCCCTCCGAGGGTGCGAACGGTAAACGGCACCGTTCTTACCCCCGGGTATGGTTTGGTTTTCGGGGTCGTGTGGGCGATTCGGGTTGGTTTCGGGGCCATGCGATCATTCGGACGATATGGTCTCTACTCGATCGGCCCATGATGTGGTTTCGTGCGGGACCCAAACCATACATAGCCGGGGGTAAGCCGACTCCGAGCGCGCCTTTGGGCGCGGTCGGGGTGGCGCCCCCCCGGAGGGCCTCGGACACCACGGGTGCCCATCACACGCCCCCTCAAAAGAACGTCATCTGATGCGCCCACGCAAAGCCCACGCCGATCACGGCGGCCGAGGCCATGCAGGCGTACACGGGCAGGCCGAACTCGAAGAGCAGGCCGACCGCCAGGTAGGCAACGGCGTGCTCGGCCATCAGCTCGCCAATTTGCTCGAAGGGATGATTGGCCGCAAACGGCAGCCACAACAAGGCGGCGCCGGCGGCGACCACGAGCGGTCGCACCAGCGGCGGCCAGCCGGCGAGGAGCTCGCGCTGGACGACGGCCTGCCAATAAAACGTCCCCACCGCGAAGACGCCGGCGTAGACGGCGGCCGCCATGGACAAGTTGCCCCAGGAGATACGCTGGTAGCCCTCGAAGTTGATCGCCCCCAGCGTCACGGCCACGACAATGGGCAGGCTCAGCCCGGCGGCCATGCGTAGGTCTACGCTCTGGATGAGCGGCCTGTCGCTGCGCGCGGTGAGGTCGGCTCCGGCAAAGAGCGCCACCGCCGCCAAAAACGTCGGCGCCCAGATGCTCAGCCCGAACCAGCCGCTGACGTTCTCTTCGGCGAAAAACGCGAACGGCGTGTCCAAGAAAAAGTGCGGGGCACCCGCGGCGACAAAGGCTGCGATGGCAAGCCAGGTCGCCTTCGAGCGGCTCAGCACCAGCGGAGATGTATCGTCGGAGAGATCGGTTTCGGATCGTGGCATGGCAATATATTCGAGTTTGTCGGATCCGTCTTCGGAGGCTCGTAGAACCGCCTAGTAACGGGAGGATAACGGGATAAGCGGGAAATCTTCGCCGATATTTGCATCCTGCGGTAGCCGGCTGGTACACTTAAACAGCTTGGCGCTTTCAGAACAAGAACGGATTCTAGGACAGGACAGGCCCGATGATTTCCAAAAAGATTCTCGCGCAAACGGCCGCCGCAGGACTTATGGCCGGCGCAGTCTTGGCGATGCCGCTGTTCTTATATGAGCCCGAGCACGGCTCGTTCGACAAAGAGCCCTGTTCTTATGAGCAAGACAAGCTCGAGATCTCCTACGGCCCCTACGGCCAGCCGACGTTTCGCGCCGCCCCACCGGTGAGCCCGCCGGCTGAACGCGTCGAGAACCGGCGCACCCTCGAGCAGCGAAACCAGGCCGCCCGCCAAGTCCTCGGCGAGATCAACGACACCTACGAGGCCGAGCAAGCTGCGACCGACGCGGCACATGCCTTTGCGATACGCACCATGGCCGCCCAAACGGCGACTCGGATCAAACAACGCTCCCGCAGCCGCTCCGACGGTCAACGCACCGCCGCCGAGATCACCGACGCGGCGATGGTAAGCAGCGAGGAGCAAAAGGCGCGCGCGCTCGAGTTGATGCGCACCCACGGCCAGATGCGGACCAACCGCTAACGCCCGCTTTGCACGCGCACCCTTCTCAGATAATTGGTCTCAGATAATTAGACAATCAGACCAGATCACTCGGGCACCGACGAGCTCTTCTCGGCGAGGTGGTGCAAGGCGTGCTGGTTGCGAACAAGCCACAACTGCAGCTTGTCGTCTTTGACGCCGAGGCCGTTGAGCTTGCCTCCGGCCCCGAATGACAGCGCTTTGAGGCCTGCAAAGGACGCCTCGATGTTGAGATATGCCTTGCGGTCCATCAGGCTGACCACCCGGAGCTGGCCGACCTCGTCGAGCACTCCGGCCATCTGCGCGTCGGGGTCGACCGCAGCGGCGATGGGAGCACGCTGCAGCGGCTCGAGCACGGCCAACTCCTCGCGCGAGGCGATGTGCAGCGTCTTCATCTGCCCCTCCCAACTCCCGATAAATAGCCGGCCGGTATGCGGAATAAACCGCACCACGCTGATCGGGCTGGAGGATTGATGCAGCTCGGTCATATTCTCGGTGCGAAGGTCGTATAGCAGCGTGCGACCACGCTCTGTGCCGATAGCCAGTCGCGTGCCCTTTCGGTCGACGTCGAGCGCCATGACGCGGTCGCCGACGTTGACGAGCCTGCTGGGATAACCGAGCGTGCGCCCGAGATTCCAACGCACCACTTGGCTGTCGAAGCCGCCGGCGTAGACGTCGCCGCGGTTGGGATCGATGGTCACCGCGGTGATCATGGCCTGGGTCTCGCCGAGGGTCATCGTCTGCAGGTGGGTCTTGAGGCCGACCAGGTGAACGTTGCGCAGACGGTCGGCGAGGACGGCGTAGTCACCGCCGGGACCCAGCGCGCTGGCGGTGATATTGCCGCCCTTGGTCACGATATTCTCGGGCAGATCGAGGCTGGCGACCAGGTTGACCACCCGCTGCTGATGGTGGGTCTTTTGGTCGGCGTCCTCGGGCAGGGTATCGCTCTCCAGCGAGCTCTCGCTGAGCGCGCCCTCGCTCCCTGGCGGGACGGGGACGGGGTCGAAATCCCGCGAATCCTTGTCGAGGTCGATCGCATCGAGCTGCGCGACGACCTCGCCGCAATTCTGGGGCCGATCGGCCGGGTCTTTGGCGAGCATGCGCTGGACCAGCCGGTCGATGCGTCGAGGCGCCTCGCCCTGGCGCAGTTCCTCGAAGATCGACGGGACGTCGGCCTCGATATGAGCCTCCATCACCGCCAATGAGCGCTCTTTGTCGTAGGGCGGGCGTCCGGTCAAGCAGTGATAGAACACGCATCCCAGACTGTAGACGTCGCTGCGGGCGTCGATCTCGCCGTCCGACAGGCATTGCTCGGGCGAAGCATAAAGAGGAGTGCCCCGGAAACCCGAGGTCTGGCGCACGCTGTCGACCATATAGGCGATGCCGAAGTCGAGGATCCGCGCGAAGATGCCGCTGGCCGGCATCTGTTCGATCATGATGTTGTCGGGCTTGAGATCCCGGTGGATGATGCCGCGCTGGTGGGCCTCGTGCAGGCCGTTGGCCACCTGGCGGACGATCTCCATGGCCTCGATGAATTCGAGGCGGCCGGTGCGATCGAGGCGCTCCTGGAGGGTGACGCCTTCGACGTAGTCCATGACGAGCACGAAGATGTGATCGCGGACCCGAAAGGACTCGTAGACGTTGATGACGTGGGGGTTTCGAAGCCGCCCCATGGCGTCGACTTCCATCTCCAGGCGCCGGACCATCTCCGCCTCGAGCTCGGCTTTTCCGTAGCGTTGGGTGTCGACGATCTTGAGCGCAAACGGCCGCTGGATGCGGCTTCCCACACCCCGGTAGACATCCCCGGTGGTGCCGGCGCCCAGGAAGCGGTCGACGATGTAGCGGCCGTCGAGTTTCTTTCCAAGATAGCTATACGAAGAGGTCGCCAGGTCCTCCCAGCCGCACGCCGGGCGCGGACTGGAGCACTCGCCGCACTCGTCCGGATCATCGGACATGCAACAGGTGCATACCGGGCAGTAGGTCTTCATCTCGGACAACTCGATATTGGCCATGACTACTGCCTGAACAGATTCAATGCACCGAAGTGATGCACCCGATACTCGCCCCAATCCAAGTGCGAGTTATTAGCGGTTAATCAGCTTTTCGCTGGCTCCGGGGGCCACGTCCACATAATAGGTCTTATTGAGCCCGAACTCCTCGTTGACCAGCTTCACCTTATGCTTGCCGGCCTTGATCTTGAAGTTGATGATCGGGGTATAGCGCCCGGTGTCCTTGCCGTTGATATGCACCCGCGCGACCGGCTTCGATGCAATGCTCAGGGTACCCGTGCCGGCGGGCTCTTTTTTGTCGGGCTTGCTATCACCGCCGGTCTTGGCGCTGGCTCCGGAGCCGGAGGCCGAGTCAGTCTTGGAGTCCGAGCCGCCGGGCTTGGAGTCCGAGCCGCCGGGCTTGGAGTCCGAACCACTGCGCGAGCCGCCGGATGACGAGCCCGACTGGCTGCCCGAATTATTGTCTTTCGCGGCCACCCGGCTGCCGGATCGGGTGGTCTTCTTTCGCTGTTCGCGCTCGAGCTCGGCCTCGAAATTATGCTCGCGCTCGACGCCCGGCTCCAGGATTTTCTCCCAATCCTCGAAGCCCGATTTGTCGACGACGATGCGGTATTTCTTGTCGCCGGCCAGCTCCTCGACGGTCTCCGGGGTGCGCCCGCGGGCGACCCGCTCGTCGGCGTCGACGTCGTAGACGGCAAAGCGCGCACGTCTGGGCGTGCTGCGAACCGTCACCGAGATCTGCTTGGGCCGGAGCTCGACCGACAACTCCTCGACCTCGCCGTCGACCTCGACGGTCTCCTCGGCCGGGAAATAATCCTCGTGGCTGAGCTTGACGGTATATTCGCCGGCCTCGAGGTCCTCGAGGGTCAGCGGGGTCTTCTCGTCGCGCTCTTCGCCGTCGATCTCGATGGTCGCCCCGGAGGGCTCGCTCTTGACGAAGAGCCCACCCTTGGTGGGTGCGGCGAGCTCGAGGGTCTGATTGAGGCTATAGGTATTGCCCGGCTCGAGCTCGAGCGACTTCGTATAGGCTTTGTGGCCGTCACTGACGATGCGGATCTCGGTCTCGCCGGGGGCGACCTCGTGGGTGAACGGGGTCTTGCCGCTGTGGACCTTGTCGCCGTTGATGAAGATGTCGACCACCTCCGGCTCAGTCTCGAAGACGATCGCGGGCTTGGAGTCGGACTGGGTGACAAAGTACACGCCCAAGCCCACGGCGATGACCAACGCGGCGACCGCGGCGACGACCAGCAAGGGGTTTCGCTTATTGGCGGCCCGCGGTGACATGCTCTGCACGGTCACCTGCGGCTCGCGGCGCTGCTGAGGCAGCCCGATCTGGTCGGTATCGTGGCTCCTGCGCGAGGATGGAGACTGGGGCTGGGAGTGGCGGTCGACGTTGGCGTCGAACGACGGGTTCTGGCCGGTGTCGATCTCGCGCTGCTCGAAGCTTTCTTGGATGTCCCACCGGTTGTACTCGATGGTCTCATCGCCGTCGCCGACCTCCTCGTCCTCGTCGACCTCGATGAAGTCGGCGTCCTCGGCGTACACGATCTGCGATTCGGTGATCGCCTCGACCGCGTCGGAGGAGCGATCGAAGATCTGAGTCTCCATCTCCTCCTCGCCCCATTCCAGGCCGCCGCCGTCGTCTGCGCCCTCGGGCGGCTCGAGCCTGGCCTCGCCCTCCTCGGTGGGCGCAGTCAGGTTCAGCCCGCGATAATATTCGATCTTCTTATTTTCGAACTCGATATCGGCGCTAAACGCCTCCTTCATCGAGTTGGCCAGATCCTTATTGGTGAAATAATAGCCCTGATTTCGCATGAAGCGCTCGAGCGCCTCGGCCAACTCGTGGGCGTCCTGGTAGCGCTCGTCGGGGGATTTCGCCAATGCCTTGAGGACGATATCCTCGAGCTCTTTGGGGATATGCGGATTGTACAGGCTGGGCGGGCTCATCTCGACTTTGCGGATCTTTTCGAGCGTGTCGAAGTCGCTCTCGCCCAAAAACAGCCGCTCCAGGGTGAGCAACTCGTAGAGCACGATGCCCAAGCTGAACAGGTCGCTGCGGTGGTCGACGTGCAAGCCGCGCACCTGCTCGGGGCTCATATAGCTGAACTTGCCCTTTAAGATGCCCACCTGCGTCTGGCTCTGCTTGCCGGTGGCCTTGGCGATGCCAAAATCGATGATTTTGACCTCGCCCTCATAAGAGAGCAGGATATTCTGCGGGGAGATGTCCCGGTGGACGATATTGAGAGGGTTGCCCTGCGAGTCGTTCTTGTCGTGGGCGTAGGCCAGGCCCTCGCAGACCTTCATGATCAGATAGCAGACCCTGGGGATGTCGACCTTCTCGCCGAGGCGCCGTGCCCGCTCGAAGATGGTCTTGACGTCCTTACCGCTGATATACTCCATGGCGATGAAGTAGGAATCGTCGACCTTACCCAGGTCGAAGATCTGAGCGATATTCGGGTGGCTCAGTTGCCCGGCGATCTTGGCCTCGTCGATGAACATCGTGATGAACGACTCATCCTCGGCGATGCTCGACAGGATTTTTTTGACCGCTAGAAGCCGCTCGAAGCCCTCCACGCCGAAGGTCTTTGCCTTATAGACCTCCGCCATGCCTCCCACGTTGATACGCTCGAGGAGATAGTACTTTCCAAACGGAACGGGTTTGGGAAGGATGCCCGGTTCGTTGCTCATGAGCCCTCAAATGGCTGACTCGGATCAGCCCACGATCTGGCAAACCGTGCGCTGTCTTTTGACGTGTCGATGACCGTCGGATCCTAGTGTAAGGCGCTGAAAATCACAACCGCTATCCAGCTTAGCATTACTGGGCTGCGGGCGTGAAGGATCACCCGCCGAACAAGTCGCCCAACTTCTTGGAAATGCCGCGCTGGAAGAGCACGCCGAAGACCTTGTCGACGCCTTTGCTGACCAGCTCGTTATACGGGTACCAATACGGCTCGCGTTTCAGTCCGATGATGTCCTCGAGGACGGTCTTGGAGTGGGAGAATTTGCGAATCTCGTCTTTGCTCTTTCGGCGTCCGATGCCGGAATGCTTGACACCGCCGTAGGGCGCTTCGAGGGCCAGATAGCTGGCGATGACCTCGTTGATGCACACCTGGCCGGCCTCGAGTTGGCGAGCGATGTCGCGGGCCCGACGCATATCCTCCGACCAGACCGAGGAATTCAGCCCAAACTCGCTGTCGTTGGCGAGTTGGACGGCCTCGAAGGCCGAGCGCACCTTCATGATCGGCATAGTCGGCCCGAAAGTCTCTTCACGCATGATCTGCATGGTGTGGTCGGCGTCGGCGATGACCGTCGGCTCGAAGAAGTCGCCGTCGACGCCCTCGACGGGCTTGCCACCGGTCAAAATGCGCGCGCCCTTGTCGGCGGCGTCTTTGATGTGGCGCGAGACGATCTTCTTTTGATTGGGGTCGATCATCGAGCCGACGTCGATATTGCGGTCGGTCGGCGCGCCCTGGCGCAGCTCCTTGGTCAGCGCGACGACCCGGTCGATGAACGCGTCGTAGATCGACTCGTGCACGTACACCCGCTCGATGGACATGCAGACCTGACCGGAGTTGAAAAACGCCCCCCAGACGATCCCGCGCGCGGCGCGCTCGAGGTCGGCGTCCTCCAGGACGATGGCCGGGTCTTTTCCGCCCAGCTCCAGCGTACACGGCACTAGGTTGTCGGCCGCCGCCTTGGCGACTTTCTTACCGGTGGCCACGCTTCCGGTGAACGTGATCGTGTCGGCGGCGTCGCAAAGCGAGGCGCCCACGTCTCCAAAACCGGGGAGCACCTGCAACAGCCCCTCGGGGAGACCGGACTCGTTCATCAACTCCACGGCGCGAATCACCGCCAGCGAGGTGTGCTCGCTGGGCTTGATGATCACGGCGTTGCCGGCGATCAGCGCCGGAATGGCCGGGGTGATGGACAGATCCAGCGGGAAGTTCCACGGGCTGATATTGACCACCAGCCCCATGGGGCCGTACTGCACGTTGACGCGCTTATTTTTGAGCAGGTGCAGACTGACCGACTCGTCGGCCAAAAGCTCCGGGCCTTTTTGAGTATAATAGCGGATGGTCTCGAAGATGGTCAGCAGCTCGGCCTGCGCGTCGATGAGCGGCTTGCCGGTCTCGGCGAGCAACAGGTCGAGCAGCTCGGTGCGGTGGTCGAGGAGCATGTCGCGCGCCTCGAGCAGATATGCGCAGCGCTGCTCGACATCCAGGCGTCGCCAGCTCTGAAAGGCGGTCTTGGCCGCGCTGACTGCTTCGTCGAGTTGTTCGGGCGTGGTCGCAGGAATCTCGGCGATGAGTTTACCGGTGGCCGGATTGAAGCATTCAATGCTGGTCGGGCCGGCTTTGGCGTTTTTCTTGTCATTGTCGCCGGTCGGCTTGGCTACCGCCTCGCTCGTTTGCGTTGCGCTGGTCATGGGAGACCTCCCTGAAGTGGTCGATACCGTCGTGGAATGGGAGCACGGCCGCCCTTATATCAGGTGGGCGGGCCGGTGTCAGGTGCCCGCGCCATCGGGACGGGCGTTTCGTCGACCGTCGCCCTCCGGTTAGCGTTTGCCATCGGAGCTCAGACCCTTAAGATGTGGAACGATTGCAGCCGAGATGTACAACAACTTCAACTAAGATGTGGAACGATTGCAGCGCGGGCCAGGCTTGCAACCACAGACTTGTAGCCAAGGAAAAACGATGAGTGACCAAAAGCTGAACCGACGTGACTTCTTCAAACGCGCCGCCGTCTTGGGCGCAGTAGCTGCCGGCGCCGGCACTTTTTTGAGCGCCTGCGAGCAGCCCAGCGGCCAGAACGGCGAGCAGCCCGCCGGCGAGGACCAGCAGCAGCAGGCCGCCGGCGAGGCCGGCGATCTCAACTGCGAGGACACCGCCGGCCTCGACGAGGCTCAAATCAAAACGCGCGAGAGCCTCAACTATACCGACGAGTCGCCCAAGCCCGACCAGACCTGCGACAACTGCCAGCTGTACCAGGAGCCGGAAGAAGCCGGTACCTGCGGCGGCTGTACGACGGTACCCGGGCCGATCCATCCGAAGGGATGGTGTACGGCTTGGGTGGCGGCGAGTTGAGATATTCTGCTAACACGCTCAGCCCCCCACCACCTTGCGCGCTTTACAGCCCGAGGCGGTGGGGGGGGCCCACAATAACCTAACACTCCCATTCCCCACCCCTCCTCAACCCTCCCAAGGAACAACAGCCCCTCCGAGTTGTTGTGATCGTAGACAGACCCAGCTAAACTCGACGTTGCGGGAAGCTTGGGCCCGTGCATCAACGATCAGGGAGTGACATGGAAGACAAGGAGCAACTCGCTCGACAACTGCTCGATAAGATCGAGCAGACCGAGGACGAAGAGCGTTATCGAAGCTTTCGCGACCAGCTCTACGGGCTCGGGCCGAAGGTCTTGCCGGTGCTTCGGGAGGCGCTGAGCAGTTATCACTACCGTCGTCGCATGGCCGCGGCGACCAATCTGGGCAGGCTGGGGGATGGACAGGCGGTGCCGGAGTTGGTCCGGCTTTTGAACGATCCGCAGGCCGGCGTCCGCGAGATGTCGTTGTTTGCGCTGGGGATTTTGGGCGATAAGAGCGTCACCGACGCCATCGTCAACTCCTTGAATGATTACGACGCCGACGTGCGCTACCGGGCCCTGGTGGCCCTGAGCGACCTCGGCTACGCCCAGCTCGAAGACATGCTCATCCGCTGCATGTCCGACGAGGCCTACGGGGTGCGCGAGCAGGCGCTCAGCCAGCTTCGCACCATCGGCAGCGTCAAATCGGTGCCCGTGGTCCTGCGCGCCCTGCTCGAGCGCGAGTCGGAGATGCAGCAGATGGCCGAGGAGGCCCTCGACCGGCTGGTGCCCAAGATGACCCGCGAGCATTACAAGCAGCTGCGCGAAGATCTCAAACCCAGAGAGCGCCGGCTGATCTTGAATTACCTGGAGGCCAGAAACCTCCAGGAGGTCTACGGCACGCTGTGGAAGCGGCTGCAGCTGGTCTCCAAGTCCAGCGCCCCGAAGCGCGGCCTGGACAAATACGGGCGCATCCTCAACTCGCCCGACGAGCGCGAGTTTTTGAGCCACGCCTACGGCCGCGACGAGGAGGTCGAGCTTTTGGTCGACCACTTCGGCGACGCCGAGGTCCAGCGCAGCATTCTGCTGGTCGGCGAGGCCGGCGTGGGCAAAACGGCGATCATCCAGGAATTTGCCCAGCAATTGATGGGCGACGACGACGATTGGAAGATCCTGGAGACCAATACCAGCGAGTTGATCAGCGGCACGCGCTATTTGGGCGATTGGGAGACCAAGCTCAAGGAGATGACCGAGGCGATCCTCAAGGAAGACTCGCGCGTGATCCTCTATGTGACCAACCCCAACGATCTTCTGGGCGCCGGCGCTCACTCCAAGAGTGACGAGAACTTCGCCGACTTCTTCAAGCCCTATCTGCACCGCGGCCAGGTGCATATGATCGCCGAATGCACCGAGGAATCCCTCAAGGGCGGGTTGAGCCGGGATCCTGGGTTTTTGAGGTTATTCAGACAGATCAAAGTCCAGCCGATGGACGACGCGCAGACCCTCGAGGTGCTCGAGCAACGCGTGGGCGATCTCGACGTGCGCGGCGGCCGGCCGGTCACCGCCAGGCGGGCCACCCTCGAGCAGGTCGTCGACTTCGCCAAGAGCTTTTATACCCGGGCGCACGCTCCGGGCCGCGCCTGCGACCTGTTGGACGCGCTGGTCGATTACGCCGGCCGCAAGATGGACGACGAGGCCGAAGAGGTCGAGCTCCGAATCGAGCATATCCCGCCGTGTCTCTCCGAGGTCACCGGCATGAGCTTGGACCTGTTGGACGACACTATCCCGCTCGATCTCGACGAGACCGAGGAGTGGTTCAAGAGCCGCCTCATCGACCAAGACCACGCCGTGGACAGCTTCATCGACCGCCTGGCGATGGTCAAAGCCGGCATGGGCGACCCGCAGCGGCCGCTTGGCGTATATTTTCTGGTCGGGCCGACCGGCGTGGGGAAGACCTACTTCACCCAGCTGGTCTCCGAGCGGCTCTTTGGCAGCGACGAGCGGATGATCCGCTTCGATTTGAGCGAATATCGCGGCCGCTTCGCCGTCGAGAAGCTCATCGGCTCGCCGCACGACAAGGATCGCGAGGGCCTGTTGACCGAGGCGGTCAAAAACCAGCCCTATAGCGTCATCCTCTTCGACGAGTTCGAGAAGGCCGACCCCGAGATCTACAACCTCTTTTTGCAGATCTTGGACGAGGGACGCCTGACCGACGCGCGCGGGCAGACCACCGATTTCCGCCAGACGCTGATCTTTTTGACCAGCAACCTGGGCGCCTCGAAGACGAGCATCGTGCCGGTGGGCTTCGACGGAAATGACACTCAAAAGAGCTTCGGCGGCCACATCCGCAATAAGCTCGACGAGTTCTTCGCCCCCGAGTTCTTGAACCGGCTCGACGAGGTCGTCGTCTTCGATCCGCTGACGCCACGGGCGATGGAGCGGCTGGTCAAGCTCGAGATCAACAAGGCGCTGGGCCGGCGCGGCTTCGCCCGGCGCAACCTTCGCGTGGAGACCACTCCGCAGGCGACGGTCTGGCTGGAGGACAACGGCTTCTCCGAGCGCTTCGGCGCCCGCGAGCTCAAGCGCATCATCGAGCGCAACGTGCTCGCCCCGATCAGCCGATTGATCGTGCGCGACCCCGACGGTCACCGCAATAAGACGGTCCTGGTCGACTGCGAAGACGACGAGCTGACGGTCCGCTTCGTCGAGCGCGAGCACAGCGGCAAGTCGCCGGCGCTGCCGCGTGAGCCCAGAACTCCGTCGCGAGTAGAAACCAACTAGGTTGTCTGACGTTTATGAGCGAATCGGTCGAAAAACTCGCACGCTTCTGCGCGCAAAATGATCTCCCGTGGTCGCCGCAGGTCGAGGAGGGCTTTGCCGCCTACCTCGGCCTGCTGGCCCACTTCAACAAGTCGATGAACCTCATCGGCCCGCTCTCCAGGGCCGAGATCATCGACGGCCTGCTCATCGACAGCGCCACCGCCGCGGCCGTCTGCGCTCCTTCCCGTGCCCCTGCCGGTGCCCAACAGGCCTCGATCCTCGACGTGGGAAGCGGCGCCGGCCTCCCCGGCATCCCGCTAAAGCTACTCTACCCCGACTGCCCGCTGACGCTCGTCGAGCCGCGCCGAAAACGCGCCACCTTTCTGAATATCGCCAAGACTCGCCTCGGGCTCGACGACGTGACCATCGAGCAAGAGCGCATCGAGGACGTGCCGCCGGCGCGCTATGATTACGTGATCTCCAAGGCATTCCAGCCGCCGCTCGAATGGCTGCAGACGGCCAGCGAGTGGGTCAGCGACGGGGGCGTGGTGATGTGTCTGACGCGGCCCGGCGAGCGCGCGGCGCTCGAGGAGCGTGGCGCGGCGTTGGGGCTGGAGTTGGTGGGGGCGTGTGATGATACGACGGCGCTGGGAGCGCCGCGGGTGGGCGATGTGCGGGGGGTTTATGCCTTCGGCGCGCGATCGTCCTAACCGCCCTGAGGCCTCTGGCCTTAGGTGGGCCGCGTGGCCTCTGGCCCGCCCTGAGGCATCCTGCCTCAGCTTGCGTGTGCCTTTCCGCTCGAGCGCTCATCTTCAGCGAGAAAACCACGTACGGCGCCCTCGAAGGACGCCGGCGGCCAAGATGGCCGCGCTCCACCACCACGTAGTATCTGCGCCACCACGACCACCACCAACAACAGAGCACCCTCCCTCCGACCCACCACTTTCCTGCTCAGCTCCGACATCGGCCGGCACACCGGCATCGCCGCCAGAACCAGCATCATCGCCGCCGGCACCCTCGACCTCCATACCCAGCGCCAGAGCCAGCTCCGGCCACACCGGCGGGCAGGCAGTGGCGACGTCGCTGCCCGCCGGGCAGTCGTCGCGGGGGCCGGTCAACTCTTCGAAGTTCAGGGCCGACTCGAATTGGTCGCCGTCGGTGATGCGCGACAGGTCGTGGCCCTCGCGATCTCGGCGCGCGCACATCAGGTGCGAGTCGGCGTCGCCGCCGATGCACAGCGCGCTGTGGTCCGCCCAGCGCTCCTCGAAGCGCGGGAATCTCGTCATGCTTCCCTCGAGGACGCCGCGGCCGTCCGCGCCGGCGCCGGCGATCCAGACGGTCTGGCCGTTCTCGGAGACCTTGGCGCCGTCGGGCCACATCTCGAGATCGGTCGACTCGCGCATGGGCTCGTCGGGGGTGCCCCAAAAGAAGACGTAGCTCGTACCTTCTCGGGCGAACCATGCGATATTGCCGCCGGCGCCGTCGAGCATATAAGGACGCTCGTAGGGGGAGAGATTGCCCAGGTCTTCGGCGGTGCCCTCGACCAGGTCGACCAGCAAGAGGTGCGCCGCGCCGTTCTCAGAGAGGTCGGTCGGATAGGCGGAGACGACCAGCCGATCCTCGTCGATAAAGCGCGCGCCGGACAGGTGCAGCCCGTCTGTGTCGATGTCGACCTGGGAGAATGTGCGGCCGTCTTCGGTCTGCCACAGCCCGCCCACCTCGGGGTCCTCGGCGTTCAGCACGTAGACGACGCGCTCCCGATCGGGGCTGGTGGCGATGCCGGCCGCGTGCTTGGGCAGCTCGCTGATCTTCTCGAAGTCGCAGCCATCCTCGGTGTACCAGATCGCCTCGCGGGTGAAGACGACCCAGCGATGCAGGTCGAGCGCGGCCACTTGAAAGCGGCCGCCGCCGTCGAAGGCCTCCTCGCATACGTAGGCCTGCGTGTCCTCGCTGGTGATCATCCCGAAATTGGTATGCACCACCCACTCCGAGCTCCCGACGTCGAGGACCTGCTCGGCGATCGGCGCGCCACCGTGGGCCAGCGCCGAGGCGGGAAAACAGCAGAATATTGCAATCAATATGGCCAGTCGTTTCATGGCTCGAAGTCTACAAGTTTCTGCCTCCGGCGCAAATCGCGCGGTTGGCGCGGACGGCGATCCCAGAAACCTTATTGGCTACATCGGCCTGCATCCTGTAAAACGTGGCGAACTAAGTTTTCCGCAGGGTTTTCCATCACATGTCCGACGTAGAATCTAAAGAAGTGGCCGACGGGCCCGATCACACAGCCGATCAAGCAGCCGATCAAGCAGCCGAGACCGCCAAGAAGACCGGTCGCGGCTTTTTGGTGATCACCGGCGCCAAGATGTGGTTCATGGTCACCGGCGCGGTCATCCAGCTGGGACTGCCCATCTTTTTGGGGTCCTCGGAGCAATTCGGCGTCTTCAAGATCGTGACCGAGGCGATCAGCCTCATCAATATGGTCATGATCACGGGCACCCTGCAGGCGGTCAGCAAGCTGGTCAGTGAGCAGCCGCACGCCGCCAAGCGGGTGGTCAACCAGGCGCTCAAGCTCCAGCTATTTTTGGGGCTGCCCATCGCCGCGCTCTACGCGATCGGCAGCCCCTGGATCGCCGCCCAATTCAACGACCCGTCGCTGACCGGATTGATCCGGCTCTCCAGCCTGATCATCGCGTTTTACGCCTTCTACGCGATCTTTGTGGGGTATCTCAACGGCGTCAAAGAGTTCGTGCGCCAGGCGAGCCTGGACATCACCTTCGCCACGCTCAAGATGGCCGGCATCGTCGGCCTGGTGCTGCTGGGCTTCGGCGTGGGCGGGGCGGTCGCCGGTTTTGTGGGCGCCGCGGGCATCATCTGCCTGTTTAGCGGCGTGTGGGTCTGGCGCTTGATGCGCACCCACGCCGACCGCTTCCCGGCCGAGGAAGAAGCCGAGGGCGCCTCCAAAAAGGCGCTCAAGCGGCTGACCGGCTATCTGGTGCTGATCATGGCCTATACCTTCGCGCTCAACGGCCTGATGCGCGCGGACCTCTTCGTGCTCAAGAGCATCTCGGCGGAGGTACCCGCGCACCTGAGTGGGGCGGAGCATCTCTTCAACTTGATCAGCAGCAAATTCGCCGGCCTCTACGGCGCGGTGCTCAATATCGCGCGCATTCCCTATCAGGGGGTCATCGCGGTGACGTTTGTCATTTTCCCGCTGATCAGCGAGTCGACGTTCAAAAAAGACCGCGAGCGCACCCAGGACTATATCCGCGAGACCTTCCGCTACTGCCTGCTGCTCATCGCCAGCGTCGGCGCGCTGCTGGCCTTCAACGCCGACTCCATCGTCGCCGGACTGTACTCGGGCGAATACCGCGCGGCCTCCTCGGCGCTGGCTATCCTGAGCGTATCGATCATCTTCTTCGCGCTCTACTATATGGCCACCACGGTGATCATCGGCGCCGGCCGCCCCGGCATCGCCGTGATCATCATGGCCGCCAGCCTGCTTCTGAGCGCCGGGCTCAACTACGCGTTCGTCAACAACGTCCACGAGGAGACCGTCCAGGCCCTCGAGTGGTCACCGGTCGCCGCCGCACAGACCGATAGCGCCCAGGGGGCGGTCCACAACGCCGTGAGCGTCGCCCAAAACGATGTCGCATTTGCCAGCGATTATCTGCGCCACGGCCCCACCTATATGGACTGGGCCGCTTCGGCGACGACCATCGCGATGTTCGTCGGCTTCTTGCTGTCGCTTCTGTGGCTGTGGAAATCCTACCGCGCAGCCGCCCCACCGATGACCGTCGTGCGCATCTTGGTGGCCCTCGGCGTGCTCTACGGCGTCAACCTGCTCATCGCGCTGCCGGTGGAATGGGTCGACGAGTATGGAAAGTTGATCTATCTGGGCTTCGTGGCCGGGAAGATGGCCGTGATGGGGTTGATCTTCTTGGTGGTAATGTTTGTGTTGCGCGAGTTTGGTGAAAAAGACATGGAGCGGGTGAAGGCGGTGATTGGGAAGGGGTGATTTTTGAGACTGGGTTGGTTTTTGAGGCACCCCTCCGCCTCGCGTTGCTCGGCACCTCCCCATGGCGGCTGAACGCCGCCATGGGGAGGAACTCTCAGCATGATCGCGCAGTGGTGGGTTGTTGTTGTTCAGGAAGCAACCCATGCGCGATCACGCGGAAGGTTCCTCCCCAGGTCGAAGACCCTGGGGAGGTGCCGAGCGTAGCGAGGCGGAGGGGTGCCCCGCAAACCAGCCACTACACAATCTGGCACCGGACGACCCAAAACTTGCCGCCACACCAACCTCCCCCTAAACTTGTCCCGCAGTTACCCGTTTGAGAGATTCCATGATGCGCTACATCCTGACCATCCTCCTCACCGCCCTCCTCCTGCCCGCCTGCGCCAACTCGCCGACCGATAAGGCAATCGACGACAAGGCCAACCTGCAGACGACGGTGATGACGTTTCATCGGGATATGCGCTGGCAGCGCTGGGAGTCGGCGGCGATGATGGTGGCGCCCGAGGATCGCCAAAAGTTCTTGGGCCGCTACGAGGAGCTCGGCGAGGACTACAGCATCGTCGAGCTCGATCTCAAGTCGGTGACCCAGGGCGAAAACGCCGCGGTCATCGACGTCGAGCAGCAATCGATGAAGGAGCCCGCCATGGTCGTCAAAAAGGAGCGCCTCATCGAGGTCTGGGAGAAGCGCGACAGCGCCTGGCTGCTCACTGAGCGGATGGAAAAAGACGAATACAAAGAGAAGATGAAGGCCGAGCAGGAAGAGGCTGCCAAGAAGGAAGACGCTCCGGAAGACGCTCCAGAAACCCAAAATCCGCGTGAGGACGACCCTTAAATGGTCGCGACGTCGCTGTTTGACGTCGCCTCAAATAGAGGATTTTCGGTTGTTATAGGATCTTCTATTTGGGGCCTCGCCAAGCATATATCCCCGTTAAAGCGGCCCTTAAATGGCTGCGACGTCGTTGTTTGACGTCGCCCTAAATAGAGGATTTTCGGTTGTTGTAGGATCTTCTATTTAGGGCGCCTGAACTGCGGCGCAAAAACCATTTATGGGCTGCGTGTTGGAACGTTCGGATTCTTGAAGATCGAACGGCAGCCTCATTCGACCACCCACACCTTGCGGCCTACGATCTCCCCGCCGCGTAGGTTCACCTCGAAGACATCCGACAAGAGTTCGTCGGTGAGCGTGTCGGCGCAGGGGCCGTCGGCGGCGACGGTGCCCTCGTCGAGCACGATCGCGCGCTCGAAGTAGCGGTGGGCCAGCGCCAGGTCGTGGAGGACGGCGAGGGCGGAGCCGCCCGAGGCGCAGTGGTCGGCGACGCGGTCCAAAAGCGCGATCTGGTGGCGCAGGTCGAGGCTGGCGGTGGGCTCGTCGAGCAGCCACAGGTCGCACTCGGCGACCATCGTGCGGGCCATGATCACCCGCTGGAGTTCCCCACCGCTCAAGACCGAGGCGGGCCGTTCGGCCAGATGCGCGATCTCCAGGCGCTCCATGGCCTCGCGGGCCCGCTCGGTCTGGCGAGCCGACGGCAGCGAGAAGCGCCCCGTCCGGGCGTGAAAGCCCATCAAGACAACTTCGAGGGCCGAAAACTCGAAGACCTGCGGGCGCGCCTGCGCCACCACCGACACCCTGCGGGCGACCTCGCGCCGGCCGGTTGTGTGCAGGTCCTCGCCGTCGAGCAAAACGCGGCCGCCGGTCGGCTCGAGCAGGCCGGCGAGGATGCGCACCAAAGTGGTCTTGCCCACGCCGTTCGGGCCGACGAGCGCGACCGACTCGCCCGGCTCGACCGCCAGCGAGACATCGTCGAGCACGGCGGTCTCGCCGAATCGGTGGATGAGGTTGTGGGCTTCGAGGGTGGTCATCGCTTCATCGATCTCCACAAAAAGAACACAAATAAGGGTGCGCCAATAGCGGCGGTGATCACGCCGACCGGCAGCGTGGTCGAGAACACGCCGAACGCGCTTCTGGCGGCCAGGTCGGAGACGATCAAAAACGCCGCGCCGCCGACCGCACAGGTGGGCAAGAGCACGCGGTGGTCGGGGCCGACCACCAGCCGGATGCCGTGGGGGACGACCAGCCCGACGAAGCCGATCAGCCCGCTGAAGGCCACCGCGATGGCGACCGCCACCGACGAGATCAGCACCGTCCAGCGGCGCACGCTGGTCACCGGCACGCCCAGGGCGGCGGCCTCGTCGTCGCCGAGGCTCAGTGCGTTCAGATCGCGGGCGAACCAGATCAGCCCCAGCACGCAGGCAAATACAACCAGCGCGCTGGCCAGAATCGTCGTCGGATCGGTGCCCTCGACCGACAGCGAGCCCATCAAATAGAACAGCAACTCCTGGGCCTTTTGGGCCGAGACGATGCTCTTGAGGAACATGATGATCGCGCTGGCGAAGGCGTTGAAGACCACGCCGGTGAGCAGGAGCACGTAATTGGCGCCGCGGCCGGGCGGGGTCCAGCGCTCGACCGCGAAGATCAGCGCCAGCGCGCCCATCGCGCCCACGAACGCGGCGATGGGCACCCCGATGACCACCGAGCCGACCAGGAAGTTGCCCACCGTCAATAAGATCGTCCCGCCTAGCGCCGCGCCGCCGGAGATCCCCAAAATATACGGGTCTGCCAGCGGGTTTCTGAGCACCGTCTGGAAGACCGCGCCGCTGGTGGCCAGCGCCGCGCCCACGATGCCCGCAAATATCACCCGCGGCAGCCGCGCCTGCACCACGATCGCCTGCTGGGTGGCGTCGAGCGACCAGCTCATCACGCCCCACACCACGTCCCAGCCGCCCCAGCCGGAGCTGCCGTAGGCCAGCGCGACCGCAGCGCAGCCGGCGGCGGCGATGGCCGAGACGGCGATCGTGGTGACCAGGCGGGTGGCGGTGAGTGGTTTGGGTGATTGGTTCAAGGGTTTCTTGGTTAACTGCTTGGGTTAACTGCTTGGTTTCTTGGGTTTTAGGGAGGGTTGGAGCCTTCGATAGCTGTGCGGATCTTGGCGAGGCCTTCAGTGAGCCGGGGCGCGGGGCGCAGGACGACGGGGTCGCGCAGCGGGTAGACGTGGCCGGCGGCGACCGCGTCGATGGTCTCGTATTGGCCCCAGAAGTCACCGTTGGCGTCTTTGGCCGCCTCCGAGGCGTCGATGATTCGCTCGGGGTTCAGGCTGATGACCTTCTCGACGTCGAGGTTCGGGTAGGAGGTCTTGGCGTCAGCGAGGACGTTTTGGCCACCGGCGAGCTCGACGAGTTCGTGGCCGAAGGTGCCCGGGCCGGCGGCGATCAGCGGGTCGCGGCCGTACAGCATCAGCACGGTGGGCCGATCGGCGTCGCCTGCGCCGTCGTCGGCCGACTCTGCGATGCGCTTTTTCATTTCGGCGACGATGGCCTCGGCGCGCTCGCTTTCATCGACCAGCTCGCCGATCGTCTGGATGCCCTCGTAGGTCTCTTCGAGGTCGTCCATGCGCACGAACGCGTGGGCGACGCCGGCCTTGGCCAGCTTCTTGGCGACCTCGGCGTCGCCCCCGGAGGTCACGCCGACGACCAGTTCGGGCCGCTCGGCCAAGATCGCCTCCAGATCGGTGTCGACCACCCCGCCGACCTTGGGCAGCTCGGCGGCCTCGGGCGGATAATCGCAGAAGCGGGTCACCGCCACGACTCGCTCGCCGGCTCCGAGCTCGAAGAGGATCTCGGTGATATTGGGGGCGAGCGACACGATCCGCTCCGGGCGATCGGGAAGATCTTCGCTGACGACCAGCCGCGGCGTCGCAGAAACGCTCGGTGCGATCGCGGTGTCGGGTGTGTCCTGCTGCGTAGCCGACCGATCGGCTCGCTGAGTCGGAGAAGATTCTTCACGACCGTCGGGCGCAGTCTCACCCGCACGATCACAGCCCCATATACTCGAAGAGGCCCCCAGCAGGGCCACGAGCACCACGATCAGAAGCGCACCGAGATTGTCAGCGCCTTGAAAAACCGTAAATTTCATATTGCACGGCTCAGTGAGGTTTGGAAAAGCGGGATCGGACTGGTAAATTAGTCAACAGTGCGACAGATGGTTCGATCGTTGCACCCGACGTGTGCATTTGCCAAGAGGGTCTTCAGATGGCTCCGAAGCAGGAAATATCGCCTTCGCAGATCGATTCCAAGATCAGCGAATTTGAAAAGAGGCTAGACCGCTTGTACCGCATGTACGAGCAGTATTTTATCGGCGTGGAAAAACGTCCGCCGAGAAATGAGCGCCGCCAGGTGGTGCGTCTGTATCGAGAGCTGGAGCAGCTCCCGAAGCTCAAGACCTCGCTCAAATTTCGTTTTCGCAGCATGGTCCAGCGATTCAATAGCTATAAAGCCTATTGGGATCGCACCGAGCGCCAGATCGAGGAAGGGACTTACCACCGCGACGTCGCACGTGCCAAGGCACGCAAGAGGCGCCAAGACGAAAAAGAGAAACAACAGCCGGAGGCCAGCGGCCGGGCGGAAGACGGCGCCATCGAGATCGACGACCTCGATCTCGAGGATATGGATCTGGCGAGTCTCGAGGACGAGCTCCAGCAAATGGAGGAGCGAGGCGAATTCGAGAAATACGTCGGCACCGCCAAGATGAAGCGCGGAGAGTTTCCCGAGGACGCCAACCCTCAAAGGCCCGCCAAAGAGCAGCCCGCCAAAGAGCAGCCCGCCAAAGACCGTCCCGCCGCGGAGAGTGGCGGCTGGCAGCGTCCCAAGGTCGACGAGAACGTCAAGAAAAAGCGGCTGGCCGAACTCCAGGCCAAGCTCGGACTATCCAACCGCGGAACCAGTGAGCCTGCGGGCGGCGCAGGCGGCGGCGCAGCGAGCCCATCGCCCTCCGGCGGCGCCAGCAACCCCTTCGAGCGAAGCGCCGAAGGCCCCACCCAGAAAGCCCGCCCCGAAAACCCCTCTGCGCCCAGCCGAGGCGCTGACGTCTCCAAGCTTCGCCAGCTTCGCCGCGCCAAGGAGCGCATCGAGCGCGAGCAAAAAGAGGGCCGAACGGTATCTCGCGGCTCGAGGAAGCAGGACAAGGCCTCCAATACCGACCGAGGCAAGCGCGGCAGCGGCTCGAATCGGGTCATCCGCCGCGACACTGGTTCTTCCAAGAAAGGCGACTCCTCCAAGAAGGGTGGCTTTTCCGACGACCATTCGCGCAAGATCTACAACAGCCTGGTCGAGGCCAAGCGACGCTGCAACGAGGATACGAGCGGGCTGAATTATAATAGCTTCAAAAAAACCATGGACCGCCAGCGCACCCAGATCCAAAAGAAGAAGGGCGCGCGCAACGTCGACTTCAAGGTCGTCATCAAGGACGGCCGCGCGTTTCTAAAGCCGGAGACGAAGTAACTGCGGGATTGGGGGACTGCGGGCTTGGGGCTTGGGGGACTGCGGGCTTGAGGCTTGGGGTACGGCGGGCTTGGGGACAGGCAACTGCTCTCAACAGCCAAGAACCAAGAACCAAGAACTGGTACGATCTGGCGAAATACTGGCGCCCAACCGGGCGTTATCTAAGTGGCAACAAGCCAACAGTAACCAACAACATCGGAGTCAAAAATCGGACGTAGTGTTCACGGAGACCTGAGTGGCCTCAAGACGAGCGAGAAGAGAGCGCTCGAGAAATTGTACCGACGCCGTGTCAACTCGGCGGCGCCCGTTACCCAGGAATTTGCCGATCGGCTGACCGAGATCTCCAACGACCTCAACCGCGTGGTCGCCGTGCTGGTGGACCGCTCTGGCAAGGTCGAATGGGTGATGGTCGGCGACGCCGAACGTGTCTATCTGCCCGACATCGGCCGCCAACGTGCTGCGCAGGACCGGTTTCGTGGCATCCGACTGATCCGCACCAGCCTGCACGGCAACGGCAATAAGGTCGAGCTGACCCGCGACGATCTGACGGACCTGTCCAAACTGCAGCTCGATATGGTGATGACCATCTCGGTCGGGCCCCAAGGCCAGGCCGGCGCGACGCGCTGGGCACATCTCTTGCCCGAAAATCCCGACGATCAGATCTGGGAGATTCACTCCGAGGAGCGCCCCTACGATTGCTTCTTTGACTTCGAGCAATTCATCAGCGAGCTCGAAAGCGAGTTCCAGCGCAAAGCCGACGCCCTGATCACGACCACCGACGATCCGGCGCTGCTGGTCTACGTCGCCACGCCGGAAGGCCGCGACGAAGAGACCGAGCTGGCCGAGTTGCTCGAGTTGTCGCGCACCGCCGGGGTCGAGATCGTCGACACGATCGTCCAGCGGCGAACCCGCCTGCACCCTAAATATGCCGTCGGTCGGGGTAAGATCGAGGAGATCACGCTGCGCGCCCTGCAGCTCGATTGTGATCTGGTGATCTTCGCCCAGGACCTGAGCCCCGGCCAATTGCGCGCGATCACCGACGAGACCGAGCTCAAGGTCATCGACCGCACCCAGCTCATCTTGGATATCTTCGCCCAGCGCGCCAAGTCGCGCGACGGTAAGGTCCAAGTCGAGCTCGCCCAGCTCAAATACAACCTGCCCAGACTGCACTCCAAGAACACCGGCATGAGCCGGCTGGCCGGTGGCATCGGCGGGCGAGGCCCGGGTGAGACCAAGCTCGAGATCAACCGGCGCCGCGCCCACGACAAGATCCGCGAGCTGGAGCAGGAGATCGAAAAGATCAGCCAGCAACGCGAGATTCGCCGCAAGCGCCGCGTGCAGAGCGATATCCCGATCGTCAGCGTGGTCGGCTATACCAACGCCGGCAAGTCCACGCTGCTCAACGGCCTGACCAAGTCGAAGGTGCTCAGCGAGGACCAACTCTTCGCCACCTTGCGGCCGACCACGCGTCGTCTGCGCTACCCGGGCAGCCGCGAGATTATCCTGACCGACACGGTCGGATTCATCCACGAATTGCCCGACGAGCTTGTATCCGCCTTCAAGGCCACCCTCGAGGAGCTCGACGAGGCCGACCTGCTCGTGCACCTGGTCGACATCTCCAACGAGAATTTCGAGGAGCGCATGGAGGCGGTCAATCGGATCTTGGCCGAGATTGGTCTCGACCATAAAGAGCAGCTCTTGGTCTTCAATAAGACCGATCTGGTCGAAGACGACATCGTCGACGCGCTGTGCCGACGCTTCGAGGCGATCCCGCTCACCGCGCTCGACCTGGAGACGGCCGAGCCGCTCATCGCCGAGATCGAGCAGCGCGTCTTCCGCCAGCGCCGCGCCGAGGCCTACAGCCAATAGAGCCTCGAGTTCAGCAACAAACCAACACGCAAGAAGCCAAAAAGGCGGCCCGATTGAGGGCCGCCTTTTTGGC
>CAYLTX010000092.1:0-25974 GCA_964386725.1 uncultured Bradymonadales bacterium
GCCCGCGACGACCCATCATGAATTATTCCCGTGACTTATCCCCAATCCTCATCCCGCCCGGGGAGGGGACGTAAGCCTTCGAGCACCTTATGCGCCGCTAGCTGGCTGAGGTCCCCTCCCCGATTGGGGGAGGTGCCGAGCGAAGCGAGGCGGAGGGGGGCCCCGGACACCACGAACGCTCACTTAGCCGCCCGCCATTTGCGCCACAACACAAACGCCGCCAACAACACCACCGGGATGCTCACAAATTGACTCGTCGACAGCCCCAGGATCTCGCCGCGCTGGTCGGCGCGCACGAACTCCACGCCGAAGCGGGCCACGCCGTAGAGCACGGCGGTGGTCAAAAAGACCTGGCCGTCGAAGAGCTTTTTGGGGCGCACCCAGAAGTAGGCGACCAAAAAGATGCCCAGCGCGTAGAATGACGAGATGAGCTGGGTGGGCCACACCGGCAGGCTGGCCTTGATGCCCGAGTGCCACTGCTCGTTGAGAAGTTCGTAGTGGGCGTCGAAATGGTGCTGGTAGGCCAGCGAGCCCTCCGGGAATCGGATGCTCACCGCGTCGATATGGCAGACGTCGCCGAAGCAGCAGCCGGCCGCCAGACAGCCCAGCCGGCCCGCAAAAAGGCCCAGCGGGATGCCGTAGCCGCCCAGATCCAAGATCTTCCAGGTGTCCCAGCCGTTCTTGCGGATGATGTACCAACCGCCGGCCGCGGTCGCCAACAGCGAGCCGTAGATGGTCAGGCCGCCGGCCCAGAACTTCAGCCAGCGAAACGGGTCGCCCTGCGGATAGCACTGCCCGTCGGAGATATTGCATACCGCGCCGATATCCACCCCGCGGCTCTGCTCGGCCAGGCACTCGGCGTTGGACACGCACGCCTCTCCGGTGCTCAACGCGATCCCCTCGAGGGCGAACGGGTCGGTGATCAGGTGGACGTAGTCCCAGAAAAAGCCATCGGCGAAGACGTGCATGATCCGGCCGCCGAGCACGCCGAAGATCAGCATCCAGATGGCGAAGTCGACAAACTTCTGCCGATCGATGCCCATGCGCGTCGTGTCGCGCAAGGCCAGCCACACCGCGCCCAAAAAGCCCAGAATGATCGCGGCGAAATACGACGAGATGGTGAAGTGGAGCTCGCCTGTGAGGCCGATCCAGGAGCTGTCGAAGAGGGTTGGGAACATAGATACTGCAGAGAGTGAGAAAGTCAGAAAGTGAGAGAGTCAGAAGAGGCCGCTGCAGTATCTAACTCTCTTACTTTCTCACTATCTTACTATCTTCCTCAACGAGGGCGTAGACTATGCGGCCGTCTCGGACTTATCGTCTGGCGAAGAATCCTCATCAGCCACCCCGCGAAATGCATCGCGGATCAGCTCGATAGCCATCAACGCCACGCCGACACAGATGAGCGCGTCGGCGATATTGAAGGTCGGCCAGCGGTAGTCGTTTGTATATTTCCAGACGATGAAATCGACGACGTAGCCGAAGCGCATGCGGTCGATGAAGTTGCCGACCGCGCCGGCGGCGATGAAGCTCAGGCCCCAGACCAGGATCTGTTGCTCCCAGCGCACCCCGTGCAGGATGTAGAGGATCATGCCCACGGCGATGAGGCTGATGATGACGAAAAACGGCACCCGCCAGGTGTCGTCTCCGTCCGATAGGAGCCCGAAGGCCGCGCCGGGGTTCTCGGTATATTGCCAGTCCCAATAGCCCTCGATGACCACCACCTTGCGGTTGGTGACCTCGATCTCCTGGCCGGGCTCGACCTGCTCGTCGGCGCTCAGCGGCACCCCGTCGAAGGTGCGCGTATAATATTTGGCGATCTGCTCGATCTCGTCGGCGTCGTTGGAGGTGAACTCGCCGGCCAAATATTCCTCGACGGTCTCGCCGGCGTCATCCTCGTCGACCGTGAGCACGATCGGGTGGTTGACGTGGCCGGGGCGCTGGGTGGCCAGGCGGTCGGAGGCGTACTCCTTCGACCATTGATCCAGGCCCACACCGATCAGCACCACGAGGAGGAAGAGGACGTATTTTTTAAGATTCGGCTTCATCTATTTTTCCAACTCGGCGACCACTGATTCGCAGCGCTCGCAGATTTCTGTGTCAGTGCCGGGCTCGACCCAGTAATTCCAGCAGCGGGGGCATTTTTCGCCCTCGGCGGGCACGACCTCGACGTCGACCGGCTTGTCATCCGGCACGTCTCCTTCGACGAGGTCAACGCGGCTTACGATGAACAACGCTTCGAGCTGGTCTCGATAATCCCCGAGCAACTCGAAGGTGGCGCCCTTGGCCGTCACTGTGACGTGAGCCTCTTGGCTGCTGCCGATCTGGCCGGGCTTCTTCTGCTTTTTGGGTGCGCGTTTTTCCTCGAGGGCGCGTTGGACCTCCTGGCGCACCTCGAGCAGCTTGTCCCACTGCAGGGACAGCTCCTCGTCGCTCCACTGATCGGGCACGTCGGGGAAGTCGGCCAAAAAGACCGACTCCGGGTCGTCCTCGCCGTGCGAAAGATGCTGCCAGACCTCCTCGGAGGTAAACGACAGAATCGGCGCGGTGGCGCGAACCAGCGCTTGCAGCACGCTCCAATAGGCGGTCTGGCCGGAGCGGCGCTCGCGGCTTTCCGGATGCTCACAATACATGCGGTCTTTGGCCACATCCATATAGATATTGGACATGTCCACGGTCATGAACTGCAGGAGCGTGTGGTAGATGGTGTGGAATTGGTAATTCTCGTAGGCCTCCTCGATGCGATCGACGACCTCGGCGGTGCGGTGGAGCACCCATTTGTCGATGTCCTCGAGCTCCTCGTAGGCGACCGCCTCGGACGGCTCGAAGTCGAAGAGGTTGCCGAGCATGAACCGGAAGGTGTTGCGGATCTTGCGGTAGCCGTCGGCGACGCGATCCAAGATCTCGTCGGACAGCGTGATGTCGCCTTTGTAGTCGACGGCGGCGACCCACAAGCGCAAGATCTCGGCGCCGTACTCCTGGAGCATCTTCTCGGGCGGCTCGAAGTTCTTGGAGGACTTCGAATATTTGTGGCCGTCCTCGTCGGTGACGAAGCCGTGGGTCAGGCACGTCTTATAGGGCGCCTCGCCGCGCGTTCCCACGCCGCATAGCAGGCTCGATTGGAACCAGCCGCGGTGCTGGTCGCTGCCCTCTAGGTACAGGTCGGCGACGGTGCCCCAGCCGAGCTCGTTGTCGAGCACGGCCGACCAGGACACGCCCGAGTCGAACCACACGTCGAGGATATCCTGCTCCTTGCGAAAGCTCGTCGAGCCGCACTCTTCGCAGCTCGTGGCCTCGGGCAGCAGGTCGGCGGCGTCGCGGGCGAACCACACGTCGGTGCCGTGCTTTTCGACCAGGTCGGCGACGTGATCGGCCAGCTCGCGGGTGGCCAGCTCGTGGTCGCACTCTTCGCAATACATGACCGTGATGGGCACGCCCCAGGAGCGCTGGCGGCTGATGCACCAGTCCGGCCGGCTGTCGACCATGCCCTGGATGCGCTCTTTGCCCCACGAGGGGACCCAGCTGATCTTGTCGATGGCCTCGAGCGCAGCCTCGCGAAGGCGGACGCCTTCCGGATGGCCCGCGCTCTCGGGCTCCATGGCGATGAACCACTGGGTGGTCGCCCGGAAGATGACCGGCTTCTTGGTGCGCCAGCCGTACGGATAGCGCGGGATGGTCACGCGGTCGCCGGCCTCGTTGAGCAGGCGGCCGATATTGGCCAGGTGCTGCGAGATATATTTATTGGCCGTCAGCACGTGCGTGCCGTTGAGGTTCTTCTCGCCGTCGTCGGCCTGCACGACCAGATCGATGTCGTATTTGGCGTTCTGGTCGACCGGGCAGATGACGTCGAGCTCGTATTGCTGGCCGAGCACGAAGTCCTCTTGGCCGTGGCCGGGAGCGGTGTGCACGCAACCGGTACCCTGATCGAGGGTGACGTAATCGGCCGGAAGCAGCGGCGACTCACGGTCGAGCCAGGCGTGCTGGGCGGCCAGACCTTTGGCCTCGCCGTACTCGCCGACGAGCACGCGGCCCTCGAATTCGGCCAGCGTCTGGACTTGCGATTCGTCGATATCGCAATCGTCGAGCACTGACGCCCGAAGGCCCTCGGCCATCACGTAGGCCTCGTCGCCGTGGCCGACGAGCTGGTAGCCCAGGTCGGGGTTGAGCGCGATGGCAAGGTTGGCCGGAAGCGTCCACGGCGTCGTCGTCCAGATGAGCACGTACACGTCTCGGTCGCCGGCCTTGTCGGCGAGCTCCTCGGGGAGCTGCTCGAAGGGAAACTTCACGTAGACGTGCTCGGTGCGAAACTCGTCGTATTCGACCTCGGCCTCGGCCAGCGCGGTCTGCGCCGCCCAGTCCCAATGGACCGGCTTGAGGCCGCGGTAGACGATCCCCTGCTCGAAGAAGCGGCCGAGCTCGCGCACGGTCGTCGCCTCATAATCATAGGACATCGTCGTATACGGGCGCTCCCAGGCGCCAAAGAGCATCATCCGCTGGAACTCTTCGGCCTGGATATTGACCCATTTGTCGGCGTACTCACGACAGGCCTTGCGCACCTCGACCTTGGACATATCGCGCTTTTTCTCGCCCAGGTTCTGGTCGACTTTATGCTCGATGGGAAGGCCGTGGCAGTCCCAGCCGGGCACGTATTCGCACAGATAACCGGCGAGGTTGCGATATTTGACCACGAAATCCTTGAGCGTCTTATTGAGGATGTGGCCGTGGTGGATATTGCCGTTGGCGTAGGGAGGCCCGTCGTGCAGGATAAACCGCTCGGCGCCTTCTTCTTTACGTCGGGCAATCATCTCCCCGTAAATATCGTCGCGCTCCCACCGCATAATCTGCTCCTGCTCGCGGTCGGACAGGTTGGCGCGCATCGGGAAATCGGTCGACGGAAGACTAAGCGTGGCTTTGTAATCGTTGCCCACGGGGTTCCTCATTGGCTACGGGTTCTCTGAACCGGAGCGGTGCTCCGGCACGGCCCACCAAACAATTACGCGGTGCCGTCCCTTCCACGGGAGCCCGACCGTCTACCGTAGGATGGGGTATGAGTCCAGCGGCACGGGTTTTGTGATCGATTTGGACGGGTGTTGCTGACACGCGAAACCCCCGGCGCCCTCGGCTAACGCCTCGGTCGGCGGGGGCTACCCATGCCGACCGGAGCGTAACGGAGGGAGCCGGGGGGACCACGAAGGCTTATTCTTCCGCCTTCGCCTGCTTATCCGCCTCCAGCGGGGCGACCAAGTTGACCTTGAGCAGCACTTCCTTGCGGATCAGGTCGTCCGGCTTGCCCTTATATTTGATGTCGAAGTCGAAGCGGTTGAAGGTGAACTCGGTGGAGGCTTCGAGCTTGTCGTCGGTGGTCTTGACGCTCGCCGGAAACGTCAGCTCATTGGTGACGCCGCGAATAGTGAAGTCACCGGTGACCTCGTGGGTGGTGGCCTTTTTGTCTTCGGTGGCCTCGACGGGCTTCTCGACGATCTTTTTGGAGACGAAGCTCGCCTCGGGGTGCTCCTCGACGTGGAAGAAGTCGTCGGATTTCAGGTGCTTGGTGAGCTTCTCGGTGTCCGAGAAAACGCTGGTCGTATCAACCGTAAACTCCATCTTCTCCAACTCGCCATCGCGCTCGTAAAGCGTGCCGGTCCACTCGTTGAACCCGCCGGTGTGGTCTCCGGTGACTTTCGCGCCGACCCAGCCGATCGAGGAGTCCTCGGGGGTGACGGCCAACTCGCGCAGCTCGGCCTTCTCCTCGTCGCTGCCTTCGGCCTCTTTCTCGTCGGCCTCGTCGGACTCGTCGTCCTTCTCAGCCTGCTCCTCTTGGGCGTTGTCGCCGACCTTGGCGGCGGCCTTGTCGTCGATCTCGCTTTTGCAACCGGCGGCGAATGAAAGGCTCAAGATGAGCAGAGTAATCAGTGTTTTGTACGTCATGAAGATCTCTCGATGTGTGGTTTTTTGTGATGCGTGAAGGAATGCTTCCTTTCGACTGGCGCACTATCGGCGAGACGAGGTTTTAAGGCAAGCCACAGATAGAGAGCGGCGTAAACCGGCCATCGAACATCACGCTGCAGCATCCCTCCCCCCTCGGGGAGGTGCCGAGCGCGTTGTACAGCGCGAGGCGGTGGGCACGGTCAACCCGCATAAAGGGTCGCCGACAATCGGAAATCTCCATATAGAGACTCCCAGCCATCCGGCGCCCCCCACCGCCTACGCTTCGCTTCGGCGCCTCCCCCCGGGGGGGAGGGTTGTTTCAGCTCTTACTTGAAGTGCAGGTTTTTGTGGAGTCACATAGAGACTCCCAGCCATCCGGCGCCCCCCCACCGCCTACGCTTCGCTTCGGCTCCTCCCCCCGGGGGGAGGGTTGTTTCAGCTTCTACGCGACATCATGGGTTTCTGTGGCACCTACTCGCCGGCCTGCAACCTCTCCTCGAGCTGCGGATAACACTGGAAATACGCCTGGCGGTCGCCGGCGCACTCCCACAGCTCCTCGCTCCAATGCGCGGTCGTCCATACGAGGACGCCGATGGCGACGGCGGTCGCCACGGAGACGACCCAGCCGCCCACGATGCGGCTGCGGCGACGCAGCTTGGAGCGCAATGCGAAGACCATCACGCCGCCGGCGGCCAGCCCGCCCAGGTGGGCGGCGTTGTCCATGGGCAGGCTCTCCAAAAAGCCGATCCCCAGGCTCAATACCACCCAGGGGAGCATGCCCACCGTAAACGCCTTGGAGACGCGCTCGGGCAGTTGCTTGCGGTATTTGAGGCCGAAGACCAGCAGCGCACCAACCAGCCCGTAGATCGCCCCGGAGGCGCCTCCGGAGGGCATCTCGGTGAAGACGAAGCTGGCGATGGAGCCGGCGGTGCCGGCGGTCAGATAGAGCAGCAGGAAGCGGCGCCAGCCGTAGAAGCGCTCGATCATCGGACCCAGCACGTATAGCCCGTAGCCGTTGAAGGCGATGTGCATGATGTCCAGGTGGACGAATTGGCTGCTGATCAGCCGCCACCACTGCCCGGCGACGAGCAACTCGTTGACCTTCATGCCGGTGAACAGCACCAACTGCTCGTTGTTGAAATATGGCGTTCGGATGCCCATGCCGTTGCCCCACAGCCAGGCCGCAATCCAGATGGCGACGTTGACGCCGAGCAGCCACCAGGTGGCGACCACCGGCCGGTTGAGCACGCGCGCCAGGCGCACCTCCCGATCGATGGTATTCATATACTCGTCGACGTCCCCGGCCTGACTCTTCGCTGTGATGATCGCCGGTTGCGACTGCTCACTCATCGTCATCCCAAAGGCTGTCGAGATAATCTATGTCGGCTTCGGTACGCACGATCACGGGGCGGCCTTTGCCGAGCTGAGCGCGCCGGTCGTGCAGCAGATCGTTGAGGTAGCGCCTGGCGGCGTTGGCCGCCTGGGGCACATTCTGCCACTCGGCCATCGCGGCGATGAGCGCGCTGGACAATTGGCAGCCGGTGCCGCGCACGTCGGCGTCGACGGCCTCGAGCGGCTCGAGTCTGGTGACGCCCTCGGGACCGGCGAGCACGTCTGAAAGCTTATCGCCGCGCCCGGGAAGGTGGCCGGCCTTGAGCAAGACGTAGGCGCAGCCGAGTTCGCGCAATTTGGCGGCCGCGTCGACGAAGTCGTCTTCGTCGGCGATCTCGATGCCCAGCAGCGCCTCGGCCTCGTGAACGTTCGGCGTGAGCACGTCGACCAGCGGGATGATCCGCTCCTTGATCGCCTGCAGTGTGCCCGGTCGCTGCAGCGACTGTGAGCCGCCGCTGGCCATGACCGGATCGAAGACGATCGGGCATCCGTTCCCATCCCTGATGCGCTCGAGCACACCAGCGAGTTCGTCGGCGACGGCGGCGCTCGGGATCATCCCAATTTTGACGCCCCATGGCTCGATATCCTCGAGCAGCATGACGAGTTGAGTCCACACCAATTTGGCCGACACCGGCTCGAAGCGCTCGACCTCGGCAGTATTCTGAGCCACGATCGCGGTGACGACCGAGAGACCGTGAAAGCCCCAATCGCGAAAGACTTGCAGATCGGCCTGGATGCCGGCGCCTCCGCTGGGATCGGTGCCCGCGACGGTTATCAGGGAGCGTATATGGGTCATCGTGTCCTCGTATCCGGTCGGATTATTGTTGTGGGGGCAACATAGAGCTAATGAATGGTTTGGGGCAATGGGGGCTTAGTTGTTGTAAGCGGCAGCTGTCCGTGGCCCCCTCCGCCTCGCTTTGCTCGGCACCTCCCCGCGAGCGGTGGAGGGGTGGCAAATCTGAACTCTGTCACGTCTTGCCACCCCTCCCCGATAGGGGGAGGTGCCGAGCGCGTCGTACAGCGCGAGGCGGAGGGGGCCTCGGAAAGCTACACTCTCACAAAACGCAACAGTTGCAGCCACTTCCACACTACAGTATCTATAGCCCAGCAGATGTTCCACCGCACGGAGGCAGCACGTGACCGAGCGCTCGCGCCATCAGATCTATCTCATCCCCGGCTTTTTTGGCTTCGCCGCCCTGGGCGGCATCTCCTATTTTCGCCAGGTCCGCGAGACGCTTAGCGACGTCTTCGTGCGCCGCGGTGAAGAGGTCGAGATCTTCGGGGTCAAGACCTACCCGACCTCCTCGCTTCGCCACCGCGCTCGCAAGCTGATCATGACCGTGGCCGACAACGGCGGCTTTGAGGAGGGTGTACACCTGCATTTTATCGGCCACTCGACCGGCGCGCTGGACGCGCGGCTGGCGGCCAGCCCGGGCGCCCAGCTCGACCTCGACGAGTATCGCGAGCCGCTCGACCGCAACTTGCAGTCCATCGTGAGCATCTCCGCGCCGCATTACGGCACGCCGGTGGCCAATTTCTTCATCACGCTCTACGGCAAGAACCTGCTGTACCTGGTCACGCTGCTGATCATCGTGGGGCTGTGGCGCCGGCCGGTGAGCATCCTGGGCGGCCTGCTGGGGATGGTCACCAAGATCAACGACCTGCTCGGCCTCGACGAGACGCTCATCCGCCAGATCACCAACCAGCTGCTCCAGGACTTCAACCCGGACGTCGAGGCCGAAGTGCGCCAATTTTTGCGCTCCATCCTCGAGGACCAGGGCTCGATGATCCAGCTGACCCCCGAGGGCATGGACCTATTCAACAGCACCACCCTCGACAACCCGGGGGTGCGCTACGTCTCGTACGCCACTGCCGCCCCGCCGCCGCGCGAGGTCATCAAAAAGGTCCGGCTGCGCCACGTGCTCACCCCGCTCAACAAGATCTTATATGGCCTGCTGTGGACGCTGGCCTCACGCGCCCACGCCGGCTACCCGTATCACCCGCCGATCGCAGCCGACGATATCATCAAAAAGCGTCCGCTGCCCTTCGCCATCACCGAGTCCACCAGCGACGGCGTCGTCCCCACCCTCAGCCAGATCTGGGGCGAGTTTCGCGGCGTGGTGCGCGCCGACCACCTCGACGTCATCGGCCACTACCTGCGCGGGCCCTTCGACGTGCGCGACGGCGCCGATTGGTTCGGCTCGGGGGCTAAATTCAACCGGGAGAGCTTCGAGTGGCTCTGGGAGGATATCGCGGGTGTGATGATTGAGACGGTGAAGGGTGGACGATCGGAGGAGGAAATGATTGCTGAGGCCCCCTCCGCCTCGCGCTGAACGACGCACTCGGCACCTCCCCAAACTGGGGAGGGGACCTCGGACAACAAGAACCTTCCAAGCCACTAAGTGCCCGACGTCCCCTCCCCGAGTGGGGGAGGTGCCGAGCGAAGCGAGGCGGAGGGGGCCTCAGCAACCCAAAGACCACCTACATCCGCAAAAGCCGCCCCGCACGCCGCAAAATCCCACTACCCACCCCGAGCGCCCGAAAAGTCTCCAAATTACGCTGCAGCGGATTCTCGATCCGCCCAAGCTCGCGCACCTTCGCCACACCGAGCTTGGTGACGAAGACCCACGGGGACACCGGAATTGGAAAATCACTCCCTAGCACCACGCGCTCGCGGGCGAGTTCGTCTTCGAGGACGGTGTGGATATAGGGAAAGCGGGCCATGGAGGCCATCGCGGAGATGTCGCCGAAGAGGTTGGGAAATTCGCGCAGCATCGCCTGCCAGGTGCCGATATCCTCGTGGATGTGGGCGACGCCGGCGCTGGCGCAGTGGGCCGCGATGACCGTCACACCCTCGCTTAGTGGCGAAGTCAGCCGCTCGGGGCGGCCGAAGCCCTGGTCGATGACCGGGATGGTGTGCTCGAAGGAGGCGTGAGTCAAAAGCGGCACGCCCAGCTCGACCATACGCTGCCAAAACGGCTGGTAGTCCGGGTCGCCCGGATCGAAGCCCTGGCTATTGGGCAGCATTTTGATGGCGGTCGTACCGGCTTTGACCACCCGCTCGAGCTCCTCGATGGCGTCTTTGCGCTGCGGATTGACCGAGCAGATAGGCAGCAACTTATTGGAAGCAGCACACACCTCCAGACAATAATCGTTGCTCACGTGCACATGCGTGCGCTCCCGGTCGAACTCGCCATTTTCGTCGTAAACCCCGTCGAGGGCGAGCACGCCGAGGCCGTCCAGGTCGCTGTCGTCGGCCCAGCTGATGAGCTTTTTGCGGTAGGCTTCGTCGAGATTCTCTCGATCGACCCCCTTCAAGCCCAACACGCGGCTCAACAACTGGTAGACTATCCCGCGCGACATCTTGTCGCTGACGTAGCAGCCGTTATCCTCGTTGAGCGCGACGAGATGCACATGGATATCGATGATCATGTTGATCAGGGGTTCAGGGGTCCAGGGGTCCAGGGGTCCAGGAACGTCAACGGCAACTGCAACTGCAACGGCAACGGCAATGGTCGTGGTCGTGAACTTAAACTTAAACCTAAACCTAAACGAACAGGACCCAGCTCATAACGCAGCCCCTCCAACACTACACCACAACACCAAAACCTTACAAATTCTCACTACATAACTACACAACCAGGAGCCCACCTTGCTCATCACCCACGATAAGATCTACCTCGACGCCACCGGCCGAACCACCGACGCCCTTCTCGTACGGGACGGCCGCATCGCGGCGATCGGCGACCAGGCCCGGCAGATGCATCGGGCCGACGAGCAGACCATAACGCCCGACGGGGCGTGCCTCTTCCCGGGTCTGGCCGACGCGCATTGTCATTTGTGGGGTGTGGGGCTTCGGGCGGGGACGGTGGATGTGACCGGCTCGGAGTCGCCCGAGGAGGTCTACCGCCGCGTCGGCGAGCACGATCCGTCGGCGTCGCCGAGCGGGTGGGTGCTCGGCTACGGGTGGGACGAGCACGGCTGGGCGGACGGCGCGAGGTTGCACCGCGCCGAGTTCGACCGGCTTTTTCCGGATACGCCGGTATGCTTGCACCGCGTCGACCGCCACGCGGTCGCGGTCAACTCCGAGGCGCTGCGCCGCGCGGGACTCACTGACGATTTCGACCCCGGAGGCGGCGGCCGCGCGTTTCGCGACGACGACGGCAAGCTGACCGGTGTGCTCGTCGACGAGGCGATTTTGCCGATGCTCGACGCTATCCCAGAGACCAGTGAAGACGAGGACCGCCGGGTCTTCGAGCATATCGCGCGCCGCTTCCTCGGCCACGGTATCACCAGCGCGCATATGGCGCTGACCGAGGTCGATCGGCTGCCCATGCTGCGCAATATGGCCGGCGCCGACGAGTTGCCGCTGCGGGTCTACACGATCGTCAACGCCTCCGACGAGCGCATCGACGAGGTGCTCGCCGCCGGCCCGTCGCACGACCCCAACGGGTGGCTGTCGATCGCGGCGGTCAAGCTCTTCGCCGACGGCGCGCTCGGCTCGGAGGGCGCCCACCTGCTCGAGCCGTATAAGAGCGGCGGCCGCGGTCTGGTGATGACCGAGCCCGAAGAGCTCATTCGCCAGGTGGGCGCGTTTATGGAGGACGGCTGGCAGGTCGCCATCCACGCCATCGGAGACGCCGGCGCGCGCGACGTGCTCGAGGCCTTCGCCGCCGTCCCACGCAAGCGCCGCGACGAGCTGCGACCGCGCCTCGAGCACGCCCAGATGCTCACCGAGACCGACTGCATCCGGCTGAGCGAGCTATCGACGATCGCCAGCATCCAGCCCATCCACCTGCGAAGCGACGGCGCCTGGGCCCACCAGGCCCTCTCCGACGCCCAGCTCGACCGCCTCTACCCCTGGCCCACATTGGCCGCCCACAGCACCCTGGCCGCCGGCAGCGACTTCCCCATCGAGGATCCCAACCCCTGGCACGGCATCGCCACCGCGATGACCCGAAAGACCACCACCGGCGAGGCTTTTTTCGAAAAGAAGGCGCTCACCCGCGAGCAGATTCTGGCGGCGTATACGACCGGCGCGGCCTATGCCGCGCATTGGGAAGGGGTGCTGGGGAAGCTCGACGAGGGGTATGTGGCTGATGTGATCGCGTTGGATCGCGATGTGTTCGAGGCGACGGCTGAGGAGATGTGGGAGATGGAGGTTTTGGGGGTTTGGGTGGGTGGCGAGGCGCTTTAGCGCCTAAAACGTGAACGTGCACGTGACCGTGAACGTGAACCGCCGTACCCACTGCACAATAGGCCGATTTGCTGAGGAGCTCGAATAGTCAGCTAAAGCTCGTCCGGAGCTTCCTGCTTTTCCGATCTCGCTGCAGTTGAAAGACGGTTCACGTGCACGTGCACGTGCACGTTCACGGCGCGGCCCCCTCCTACTCCCCCTCCCTCACAACCCGCAAATCCTCCCTACAAGCCGCATCAAAATCCAGCGTCGCCTCACCGCCGAGCCGATCCCGCAACACGTCCATCACGTCGGTGCCCTCGTACGCCCAATACATCACGCACTCGTCGTTGTTACAGTGCCTGCCATGCTCGATGTCCTGGTGATTCGACTGCGGCTCGACGCCGGCGTTGACCAGGCCGAGGACGTGGCCGATCTCGTGGGTCCAGATGGCTCGCTCGGCGAATTTGCATAGCTCGTCGCCGCTCAACAACCCGCCTCTACAACTGTCCTCGAGCGTCTTTTTGAAGATGACGATATTCTGATTCGCCCAGGCCAGGCCCAATACACGGCTATCGCCGTCGTCGGCCTCGTAGTGTCCGTCGACGAAGCTCACGTGCATCTTGATGGTGTTGTCGCCCACCGACAGGTCGTTTTGCTCCTCGGCCAGCGCGAAGAGTTCCGAATCGGTCCACTCGTAGTCCTCGCCGCGCGAGGTGATCGTCTGGTCGCGCTCGACGGCGATGCCGTCGGGCTTGTCGACCAGCCCGTCGAGCCGGCCGGTAATCTCGCCGTCGGTCTCGGTGTAGGGCTCGTAGCCGTCGACATAGTCGACCTCGAGGACCAGGCGGCTGAAATTGTCGCTCTTTAGATAATTTTCGACGCGGGTTTGGCCGGCGTCGGCGTCGTCGCCGCAGGCGGGGAGGGCGAGGAGGGAGGTTGTGAGGAGGAGGATGAGCCAGCTTCTTGTACTTCGCATAACCTCTAAACCACTAAAAAGAATGGAGTTTCTAGGTGTCAGGGAGCAGGATGACAGAAATGTGGAGGTGATTGCAAGGTGGGGTGGGGTGGCTGCTTGTTGAGGTACCCTTTATGCGGCTTGACCGTGCTCCGCCTTCGCGTTGCTCAGGCACCTCCCCAGGGTCTTCGACCTGGGGAGGAACCTTCCGCCAGATCGCGCAGGGTTTGCTTTCTGAACAACAATCCACCACTGCGCGATCGCGCTGAGGGTTCCTCCCTATGCGGCGTTCAGCCGCCATGGGGAGGTGCCTGAGCAACGCGAAGGCGGAGGGGTACCTCAAAAACCCACCAAGCCCCAAACCACCCACCGTAAATCCACGATCGGCACACCCCTTGCAATCTCCTCCACATGGTCCCAACTACTTGCGCACGAGACCTCTAAACGTATGAACCACACCACCCGCACACTCCTCCTGACCGCCCTCCTGATGCTGTCGGCGACGCCGGCCTTCGCACAAACTCAAAGCGGCCCCGCCACCGGTTGTCTGCCGACCGATCCGGGCTGCACGCAGCAGCCGGCCGACGATGGGCCCGCGACGCGCATCGACCCGAAGTTTCGCTTCCTCGAGCAGGTGCTCGCCACCGAGGGCCGCGATTCGCCGGTATTCGGCCGCGACGGGGCGCCGTCGAACGTCACCGACGAGGGTGTTGGTGCGACGTTGCGCTTCGCCGATGAGATCTCGGAGCCCACGGCCGCCACGCTCGAGAAGCAAGGCGTGGAGTTTGCTCGCCGAGACGGGGAACTCGTCCACGTCGGGGCGGTGTACTCGGCCTTCGTCGCGTGGGAAGCCTTGGACTTCTTGGCCGATCATCCGGCGCTGGTGCGCGCCGAGGTGAGCTGGTCGCCGCTCGTCTTAGAGCCGCTGGAGGTGACGTCGGAAACCGTCGGCGCCGCCCAGGCGCACGTGCTCCCCGAGATGGAGGTCGACGGCAGCGGCGTGGCCATCGCCGATATCGACAGCGGCTTTGACGTGCTGCATCCGCACCTCTTTCGGGCCGACGGCGGTTACTTCGACTGGATCGACGAGAACGAAAACGGCCTCTTCGACCCCGGCACCGATAGCGTCGAGGTCGACGGGGCGACCGTCCCACTGCGCGTGCTCGACTCGACGACCATCGAGGGACGCGAGATGACCAACGAGGACGAGGTGCTCCAGGCCGACTCCGATTGGCTCTACGCCGACGTCAACGGCGACGGCGAGCGCAACGTCGGCCCGGAGAACTTCGACGAGTCCACGCCCGCCTACGGCGAGCCGATCTTCGTGGTCGACGACGTCGACAAAAATGGCGAACTCGCCCCCGGTGAGAAGCTCGTGCGCCTGAAGACCTCCAAATTTCGCAGGATCTTAGCGGGTAGCGATATCTATGTGCGTGGCGAAAACCTCATCGACGCCGCCGACAGCCCGGCCGCCGAGCAACCCGGCCACGGCACCGGCGTGAGCAGCATTCTGAGCGGCGGCCAGAAGGGCTTCCACACCCGCGTGGGCCTCGCCCCGGGCGCCGACATCATCGGCTACGCCTACGGCGGCCAGGACTCTCAGGGTGACCAGCCCGGCCTCGCCTTCGACCACCAACTCTCGGCGCTCGACGACGCCATCGACGAGCGCGCCACGCTCGTGCTCCACGAGTGGACCAATATCGTCTGGGTCACCCACGACGGCTCGAGCAATATGGAGTACGCGATGGACCAGGCACGCGACGAGGGCGTCATCCAGGTCAACCCGCTGGGCAACCTCAACCAATCCGACAAGCACGCCCACCGCGAGGTCGACGCCGGCCAGACGGTCGAGCTCGACTTTCATATCGGCGACGGCTTCCAATATGGGCGCGACACCTATCCGTATGGGGCGGTCTATATGTCGATCTTCTGGAGTGCGGACCATCAGCCGTCGATCACCCTCGTCGATCCCAACGGCGAAGCATATGAAGTTCCGCTGGACGACCAACCCCGAGACGCCGGCGAGGCCCGCATCTACGGAAGCCTCGACGTCACCGATCGCGGCACACGTCACGCCGGACTCGCGCTGTGGCGCGACGACCGCGAGTCGCTCGTTCAGGGCGATTGGACGATGCGCATCGAGCAATTCGAACAACCCGACGAACTCACGGCGCGCGTCTCCGACATGTATTCGAGTTGGGGCCGCGGCATCTATTGGACCGAGCCGACCGCCGACTACGGCACGATGGTCTTCCCGTCGTCGGCCGAGTCGGCCTTCGGCGTCGCCGCCTTTGGCGGGCGCCAAGAAAGGCCGGGCGATTCGGGGCCCGGCGAGCTTCGCGGCTATTCGGGGCGCGGACCGACCCTCGACGGCCGCCGCGGCGTGGACATCGCCGCACCCGACGACCCGTTCGCGGCGCTGGGCGTGACATCTCAATGGGTCGACGCCGGCTACGGCCGAAGCTGGTTTCGCACCTTCGGCGGCACCAGCGGCGCCGGCCCGCACGTGGCCGCCGCCATCGCGCTGCTCCAGCAGCAAAACCGCGACTGGGGGCCCGACGAGCTCGAGCAGAGCATCGTCGACTCCGCCTTTGACGCCGGCCTCGTCCCCGAGCACGGCGATTACCCGAATAGGCATTGGGGCTTTGGCAGGCTCGACGTCTTCGGCGCCCTCTACGGCACCGCCAGGCCCGGCGAGGACAACGCCGCCCCGCTGGCAACCCTCGAGTTGAACGCCGAAGCGGGCATCTACCTCGACGCCTCCGGAAGCAACGATCCCGACGGCGACGCGCTCGAATACCGCTTCGACTACGACTACGACGGCCGGTGGGACACCGGCTGGTCCGCCCAATCCACCGCGGCGGTGAGCCCGGAGTTCTTCGAGGACTTCGACACCGAAGACTTCAGCGCCCGCGTCCAGGTGCGCGACCCCAGCGGCGCCCGCGGCGGCGCCTTCGCCACCGGCAGCCTCGAGGGGCTCCCGGAGTCTGAGGCAGACGCCGGCAGCGGTGCCGACGCCGGCACAGATTCGGGCATCACGGTTCAGCAGCCGAGCCAACGCTCAGACGACAGCGGCTGCGGCTGCGCCAGCGGCTCGGGCGCGCCGCCGGTTGGCGGGATGTTGTTGGCGTTGTTGGTGCTCGCTATCGGTGCCAGGCCTTCCAGGTCTTGCAAATAGGGCTAGAAGCCCTGGCACCGGTAGGTTGACTCAACCCAGAAGCGCCTCAATACGCTCACGAACCGCGTCATGCCTACGCAGCACATCCAAAGACAATTCAGCGTGGCCGTGCGCATAGCCGTTGCCGATCAGCAAGTCGACGTCTTTGCCGACGCCCTCGCAGCCCAGCGCGGCCTTGGCGAAGCTGGTCGCCATATTGAAGAAGTAGACGGTGCCGCGGTCGCGGCACGGTAGGATCGCGGCCATCTCGGTGTCGGCGACGTTGCAGGTGTTGATGACCACGTCGAACAGCTCTCCGTCGGTCATCTCCTTGGTGAGCTCGAGCACTTCCACGGGGCTCTTGGCGTTGCCGCAGCGGAAGTCGTCGACGATCCCCGCCTCTTTCATGGCGGTGAGGTTGTCGTCGCGCAGGTCGAAGCCGCAGATGGTGCCGCCCGCGCCCATCTGGTCGCGCGCGGCGGCCGCGCACATCATCCCCGACTTGCCCATCCCCAGCACGAGCACCCGCGAGGCGCCCTCGACCAGCCGGCGCGCCTGCGCCGGTGCGCCGCATACGTCCAGCGCCGATAAGGCCAGCCGGTTGGGCATATCGTCGGGCATGCGCACCAGCGGCGAGCTCGGCCACAGGTAGGCGCGTCCGCTGACGTCGACCTGGTCGGCGTCGAGGTAGACCTTGTCGACGCTGCCCAACTTCAAGGGGGTCAGCGTCAGACTGACCAAGGTGGCTATAAGATCGCCCTCGGCGACCTCGACCGGGCCATCGTACTTCGGGCCGATCCCGGCCACCTTCCCGAGCAGCATGCCGCCGCTGCCGGTCACCGGATTCTGCATCTTGCCGCGCTTCTTGACGATCTCCGCGATACGCTCGCCGACGGCCTCCTCATCGCTGCCGACGTCGTCGACGATCTGGTGAAAACTCGCCGAATCGATATTCAGCGTCTCCACGTCGATCACGATCTCGTTATCCCAGGCCGGCCCCCAAGCGTCGAGGCTATCAGCCGCCTGCGGCAACGCCCCCTGCGGCATGACCACGCGATGCAGCCCATATAAATGTCCACCCTTACGAAAATCCATAATTCCTCATCCCAGCAAAAGCATCCCTCCCCCACGGGGGAGAAAACACACAACGTTGAACGGCCAATGAGGTCATTCGAGATCCGTGAACGTGACCGTGCACGTGCACGTGAACCGCCGTACCCCCTGCACATTCGGCCGAACTCGCAGAGGTCCTTGCATCTACAGACTCAGGCCGATCGGAGCTTTGTGTCTTTTCGGACGCTCTGCAGTTGAAAAACGGTTCACGTTCACGTGCACGTGCACGTGCACGGCCCTAGAGCCCAACTCAACCACCATCCAACCCCAGCTTCTCCATCACCATCTGCAAATCCGACCACGTCTTACCCTTTTGGCCCTCACTCCTGAGCAAATAAGCCGGATGATACGTGGGCATCACCGCCACGCCCTCCCACTCGTGCCACTTACCGCGCAGCGCGCCCATCGAATTCTTCTCGCCGGTGACGAATTGCGAGGCGAATTTACCCAGCGTGACGATGACCTCGGGCTCGATCGCCTCGAGCTGCTTGCGCAAAAATGGCGAGCATTGGCGGATCTCGTCGGAGTGGGGGTCTCGGTTGTCGGGCGGGCGGCATTTGATGACGTTGCAGATATAGACCTGCTCGCGGCTCAGGCCCATCGCGTCGATCATCTTGTCGAGCAATTGGCCGGCCTTGCCCACGAAGGGCTCGCCCTGCTTGTCCTCGTTATAGCCGGGCGCCTCACCGACGAAGACCAGCTTGGCCTCGGCGTCGCCGGTGCCAAAGGCGATATTGGTGCGGTGCTCGCACAACCCACAGCGGCGGCAATCGCCCATATAGTCGCGCAGAAAATCGAGCTTGTCGCGCTTGCTCATCTCCGCGGCCTTCTTTGCTTGCCTGGCCGGCTTCTGTGTCGCCTGCTGTCTCGAGGCGGCCGGCGGCTCGGGTGCGCGGTCGGGCTGCTCGATGGTGCCCTCGCGCATCATGCCGGCGGCCTCGGGGTAGCGAGAGTCGTCGAAGGGCCGGCGCTGATCGTCGCTCATCTGCTTCGCCTCTGGTTGGCTCGTCTGACTGGGCTGGGGCTTGCTGGGCTCCGAAGAAGCCTGGCCACCCTTAGATCGCTGCTCGTCTTTAGAAGGCGACTTGGTCTGGGCCGACTTCGCGCCGAACCGGCGCTGCGGACGGCTGCCAAACTTCTTCCACGGCGAGCTGGCCTTCGCGCCTTCTTTGCGCGGGGCGTCCGGGGATTTGGCGGGTTGGTCGGAGGACGCGTCGCCGAAATTGGGCATGAACTCGGGCTTCGCCGAGCCGCCCCCATCCGACTGGACCTCCTTCGCGTCGGCCGAGGCATTGGCCGGCTGCTGCGGGGCGTTTGACTCGGGCGACGGCGCACGGGCCTGTGACTTGGCGACAGGCTTATCGGCCGGCTTGTCGGCTGATTGGGTCTGGGCCTGAAAGCTCGCCTTGATGCGGTCGAGCTTGGCCTGCTCGCGGGCCTGCTTTTTGGCCTCGAAGGCCTCACGCTGGTCGACCGGCGCCGGGACGCTGCCGGCCGCGCCGCTGGATTGCTGCCAACGAAGGTAGTTCTTGAGGTCTCGCACCACCCTGTACAATTCTGTGCGTGCGCTCATCAGTGCCCTCACTTCTCTCGTCGGTTGTTCAGCTCGACGGCCTCTCGCCAAATATCGCCGGCCAGCTCGTATTTGGAGGCCGGCCCGAATTCGGTGACGCCGTCGTCGGAGATGATCGCGATCTGCGAGCGCTCGGCCCCAAAGGCCGAATCCGCGCCGCCTATCTTGTTGGCGACCATCATGTGGGCGCCTTTACGGGCGCGCTTTTTCTTGGCGCGCTCCACCACGTCACGACTCTCGGCCGCAAAGCCGATGAGCAGCGGGCCGTCGGATTGCTCGCCGTATTTGGCGCCCAGATCGGCCAGGATATCGGGGTTTCGCTCCAACTCGAGCGAGTCGTCCAGCGTGCTCTTGGCCCGCTTTTGCTCGGAGGCCTCGCTCGGGCGAATATCGCATACTGCGGCGGCTTTGCACACAAAATCGGCGTCGTCGCACTCGGCGAATACCGCCTCGTGCATTTCGACGGCGCTGGTCACCTCGACCAGCCCGACGCCCAGCGGCGGCTCGAGCCCGGTCGGGCCGCTGACGAGCACCACCTCGGCGCCCATGATGCGCGCCGCGCGCGCCAGCTCGAAGCCCATGCGCCCGGTCGACGGATTCGAGATAAACCGCGCCGGATCGATATGCTCGCGCGTCGGCCCGGCGGTCACCACAACCTTCTTGCCGGCCAAGATCTGCGGCGCCACCGCCGCATCGACTGCATCCAACAACACAGGCGCATCCGGCAGCCGTCCCGGCCCGACCTCCTTGCACGCCAACTCGCCGGCGTCGGGATCGACCACCGTATAACCGGCTTCGTCACCCAGGATCTCCAGATTGCGCTGCACCAACGGATGACGCCACATCTGCGTATTCATCGCCGGCGACACCACCACCGGCGCCTCGGTCGCCAGCAGCACCGTCGTCAGCAAATCATTGGCCAAGCCGCCGGCCAACCGACCGATCAAATTCGCCGTCGCCGGCGCCAGCAACACCACATCGGCCCAACGGGCGAGATCGATGTGGCCAATCTCGTGCTCGAAGGTCGCATCGAAGGTCTCGGTGCCCACCGGATTTTCGCTCAGAATCTGCAAGGTCAGCGGCCGCACAAACTCCTGCGCGCCGGAGGTCATCACCACGCGCACCGCGTCGCCGCGTTTTTTGAACGCGCGGACAATCTCGCACGCTTTGTAGGCGGCGATGCCTCCGCTGATGCCGAGTAGGATATTCATGGTTTGATGTGGCTCCGTGGGCGCTATGGAGACGACGGAATATTGATACGTCATTTAACCGCCGATGTCATGGAAGACGCTAAAGCTCAGAAGGCGCTGGAGCTCAGAAGGCGCTGGAGCTCAGAAGGCGCTGGAGCTCAGAAGGCGCTGGACGCAAAAGCGCTAAAGAAGACGCTGAGGCGTGCTAAAACGCTGTGGAACCAGCACGCCAACAGTCAGCACCTTCAGCGCCCTCAACGCAAATATTCGAGCAACACGTGAAGCAAAAAGCCCGTTGCCCCCCAGATGACATGCCCCTCATAATCGAAAAAATGCACCGGATAGACCGCCCCACCAAACTCACGCTCCTCGAGGCGATGATTCGCCGGGTCGGCCAACTCGGCCAGCGGAGCCTGGAAGATCAGGTGGATCTCGTCGGGGTTGAGGATCAGGTCGTAGGGGGAGGGAAACTCGCCGGCGTAGGCGGTGACCCGGTAGCCGGTGATGGTCGGGATTCGGGCGAGCGCGCCGAAGACGTCGACGTCGGAGGGATGCAGGGCGATCTCTTCGTGGGCCTCGCGCAGCGCGGTCTCGATGAGTGAGTCGTCCTCGATCTCGCGGCGGCCGCCGGGAAAGCTGACCTCGCCGGAGTGGCTGCGCAGATCGTGGGAGCGCTGGGTGAAGAGCACGTGAAATTCACCGTCGCGCTCGCACAGCGGGACCAGCACCGCCGACTCGGACAGATCCCGGTGGGCGAAGTCACGGCCGCGGTGCCAGCGCTGCAGGGGCTGCTTGCTCAGGCGGGCCAGCTTTTGGCGTACCTTGTCTGGATTGTAGACGTCATCTGCCATTTCGAGGTGTTCTTGGTTCTTGGTTCTGCTCTTTCGAGCACTAAGCCCCACACGCGCCGTTGCCTTTCCCCAAGCCTCAAGCCTCAAGCCCGCTGTTCCCCAAGCCCCAAGCCCGCAGTACCTACCTACCGACCTTTGCCTTGAAAATGCGCCGGTCGCCCTCCTCGCGATCGAGGGTGACGTCGACGATCTCCAGTGAGAGCTTGCGGATTCTGCCGCGCGGCAGGCGCACATGGACGAAGTCACCCTCCTCGACCTTCATGACTCGGCAGCGGCCGAGCTTGGGGTGCTCGAGGATATCGCCCGGCTGCATCAACGCCTCTTCGAAGTTGACGTCGGCGTAGAGTTCCTCGGCGCTGGGGCTCTTGGACTTCGAGCCCTTTCGGGCCGTCTCGGCCTCGGGCGGTGCAGCGGCTTCGCCGGCGGCGTCTTTCCAGGACATGCCCTTTCCGGCGATGGGCTTTTTGTCGGCGGCCGGCTTCTGCTCGGCGGCCGGCTTCGGGGCCGGTTCGGCTTTCGGTGCTTTTGCGGGCTGTTCGGGCGCGGGCGCCTGTTCAGTGCGTCGGATGGCGCGCATCTCGAGACGGCCGCTGTCGGCGTCGAGGCGACGCTCGATTTCGAGGTCTTCGAAGATCTCGAGCACGAATTCGCAGGAGACCGATATGCCCGAGCGAAGCTGCCCGGAGAGCACCTGCGGGCCGGCCGGGCCCATCGCGCTCAACAGCACCTCCAGGCGCAAAACGACCTCGTCACCCAATCGGCTGACATTGCCGCTCAGCGACACCAAGTCGAAGAGCCCCTCGTCGTCAAAAGCTATCTTATATTGACCGGCGTCCGCGTCGAAACGCGCCACCTCGGCGCGCGACAGCGATCCGACGGCCTGAAGCTGGCCGGCGTGTACGTCATTGTCTCGGCATAATTTGGTCAGCGATTCGACCAGATCTTCGCCCTCTTCGATACGTCCTACAAGCCGGCGTGTACGTGTTGTTTCCTGAAAGATCACAGTGAGATTGGTCCATTTGAATGGGTAAAAATTCGATGCGGTATGAGGTTTCTCAAACCGGTCGGCAAACTCGCACACATAGCCGCTGAACATCAACTACGTTCTTGGGGTGTCGCGCCCTCCGCATCGCCTGCATCGTCCGCTTCGCCCAAGTCGTCTGCGTTATCTTCGTGCTGCTCGTAGCGCTGCTCCTGGCCCCACCGGCTCAAGATGGCCTGCACGGCGAGGTCCGGGGTGAGCTTGAAATGCTCTTCGCCGAGTTCGGTGTGCAGCCCCGCGCGCTGAATTGTGTCTCGAACCGGGCCCTTGGCCCCGGCGATATACATCTCGACGTCGCGCTCAGACAGCGTGTCGATGACGTCGATGAGCATCGCCGCCGAGGTGGTGTCGAGGTCGTTGACCCCGCTGGCGTCGATGACCAGGGCGTTGAATCCGTCACCGTTGGCGGTGCTCGCGTCGAGCAAGCGCTTCTTGATCAAATCGGCGTTGGCGAAGGAAAACGACGCGTCGACGCGCAGCACATAAATCCCTTCGATGGCCTCGGCCTCCGGATAGCGCGCCAGGCTGCGAAATTGGGTAGTCCCCGGCACGTGACCCAGCTCGGCGACGTTCGGGCGGCTGATCCGGTATAAGATCGCGATGATCGACGCGCCGATGCCGGTCATGATGCCCTCTTGGATGCCGATCAACAGGGTCGTGCCGAAGGTCAGCAGCGCGATGAGCCCGTCGCGACGCTTGGTCTTGAGCAGGTAGCGCATCTCCGGGATGTCGATAAGCCCGATCGCCGCCACGATGATGATCGAGGCGAGCACCGGCACCGGCAGGTAGTAGAAGACCGGGGTCAAAAAGAGCAGCGTCAGCGCGATGAGCAGCGCCGCGATGACGTTGGCCACCGGGGTACGCGCCCCGGCGCGCTCGTTGACCGCGCTGCGCGAGAAGCTGCCCGACACTGGAATCGACCGAAAGAAGCTGCCCGCCACATTGGACGCGCCGATGGCGAAGAGCTCGCGGTTGGCGTCGACCGAGTAATTGTGTTTGGTGGCGAAGACCTTGCCTAGCGACATCACGGTCATGAACTGCACCAACGCAAGCGTCAGCGCCACGGTCCACAGCGACTGCACGTTTTCGAGGCTGATCGCCGGCAGTGCCGGCATGGGCAGGCCGTCGGGGATCTCGCCGGTCAACTCGATGCCGAGCTCGCCGAGCTCGAAAAAATAGACCGCGGCAATGCCCGCGACGACCACCACCAGGGCACCGGGGGCCTTGGGCTTCCAAAATTGCAGCACCAGCAAGACAACCACGCCCACCGATCCCATGGCCAGCGTGATGAGATGGACGTCGCCGATGTGCTGGATGGCGTCCCAGACCAGCACGTGCACATATTGGGAGTCGGCGAGCTTCAGGCCGAGGATATTTCCCAACTGACTGGCGGCGATGATCAGCGGCGCGGCCGACATAAAGCCGGCGATCACCGGACGCGACAAGAAATTGACGATAAAACCAAGGCGCAATGCGCCCATGGCGAGCTGAAAGAGGCCGGTCATCAGCGCCAGGAGGATCGCCAGGGTGACGAATTCGGCGGTTTGCGGCTCGGCCAGCGTGCCCACCCCGGCCAAGACGATCAGACTGTCGATGGCGACCAGGCCCACGGCCAGATGGCGCGAGGTGCCCAGGAAGGGATAGATCAAAAGCGGCAGCAACGAGGCGTACAGCCCATAGATGGCCGGCACACCAGCGAGCATCGCATAAGCCATGCTCTGCGGGATCAGCATGATCCCGACGGTGAGCCCGGCGAATAGATCTCCACGAAAGCGGTTGAGGGTGTATTCAGGGAGCCAGCGAAAGGCTGGGATCGTCTTTCCGAGGCGTTTCACGACGTCCAATCGTTGATGAAATGGCACTAGTGAGAAAGCTTCGACAGGTCCATATATAGCATTGACACGCTGCGGTCGAGCGCCTCGGGCCAACGCGGCCAAAGTTGCTCGAGCGACTCGATCTGCTGCTCGAGATCGTCGAGGTGATCGGCGTGTGCTTCAAAGCCGTCCTGCAATTGGCTCCACCGCTCGGCGCTATACTCGGTGCGCCGACGTTGGTAGCTCAAGCGCATCTGGCGCAGATCGGCTCGTCTGGCGGCGACCATATTTTTACTGGCCCGCAAAATCGGCTCGATGCGAGACAGCCGCCTTCGCAGCTGGCCGCGAAGCTGACGCAGGCTGTCGAGCGTGTGCAGCTGCGAGATCGCCTCTCGACGACGCCCCGGCGCTTGCCTCTGGAGTTCAACGACCAGCCGCTCCACAAATTCCGGGCGACACGTCAACGCATCCACCGCCTCGGCCGGGGTCGACTCTTCCTCGAGCTCGTTGGCGTCCCACGGCTCATTGAGGCATTCCATCGCCACATGCTTATACAGGTCGAGAGGGAATGGGCGGTCATACAGCTCGTCGCCGGCCTCGAAGAATTGCTCGCGCAACACCTCGAAGCGCTCGACATCGCGCTCCATGAGTTCCTCGATGCGGCGCAGACGCTCGGTGCGCTGGGTGATCTGGTTGCGCTCGGTGCTCAGCTCCGGAAGCGCAGGCCCGCTGCCAGTAAAACAGGCCGCGCCGCCCACCACCAGCCCGAGCATCAAGGCGAGCAGATGGGCGGCGCAAATGCCGCTTCCGTTGCTGGTGATGCGGCTCACGTCAGGAGCCCTCGATCACGTCGGTCGGGATATTGGGAAGCTCGTCGAGGTTGGGCATCATGATGATCTCGATGCGCCGGTTGAGCGCCTTACCCTCGTCGTTCTCGTTGCTGGCCACCGGGTCGTACTCCCCGTAGCCGGCCGCCGCCAGGTTGCTCGGCTCGACGCCGTTATCCTGCAGAAATTGAACGACCTCCACGGCCCGCTTGGTCGAAAGCGCCCAGTTGGCCTCGGCTTTACCGACGTCGTCGGTGTGTCCGGCGACCAAAAAGTCGCGCTTGTCGATCTCCTGGAGCACGCCGGCGAGGTCGGCCAGCGCCGCTTCACCGTCATCTTTGATGCGCGTGCTTCCCGAGTCGAAGAGGATGTTGTTGGCCAGCTCGATGACCATTTTGCCGTCACGAATCTTGACCGCCAACTGACCCGACTCGACCATCGTAGCCAGCTTTTGGGCGATCTCGCGGTAGCGCTCCAGGCGCTTCTCGGCCTCCGCACGCGCCGTGCGAAGCTCGGCGAGCTCGGACTTGGTCGCCTGCAGGCGCTCTTCCATCGAGCCATGCTCGGATTCGAAGACCTCCAGGGCCGCCTCGGTCTCGCTGAGGTTCTGCTCGAGCTCGGCCTTCTCGGACTCCAACTCGGCGATCTTGGCGTCGAGCTTCTCGATATCGCTGCGAAGTTGCGCGGTGGTCTGCTCCTCTTCAGCCAAGGCCATCTTGGTATTTTCGAGGTCTTTTTTGACCGCGTTATGCTGCTCCTCGGGGATGCCGCAACCGAAGATAAATAGCAGCGGCAAGGCCAGGGACAGCAATTTCACGTACCCGTGACGAATCATTGACTCCTCCACATATGGACAACGTTTAGTTCTAAATAATGTCTTCATTACACTTATAGCACTGGGGGTCGGCAATCGCCAACGGCGCGAACTCCTCAACCCTCAACCCCAAACCCTCAAC
>CAYLTX010000093.1:0-15693 GCA_964386725.1 uncultured Bradymonadales bacterium
GGCCCGCGACGACCCATCATGAATTATTCCCGTGACTTATCCCCAATCCTCATCCTTTGAGGGGAGGTGCCGAGCGAAGCGAGGCGGAGGGGTTGTACGTCGATGGCGTTGAGCTCACTGCCGGCTGAGGACCCCCGCGGCGGCCTACGCCGCCGCGCCCCAACAACCTGGACGGATGTTTGGGCGGTATAATCCTCCCCTTTGAGGGGAGGTGCCGAGCGAAGCGAGGCGGAGGGGTTCCCCGGACGGCAGCCACCCCCTACGACACAATATCATCCCGCGAAAGATCCAGCTTTTTGAGGATATACTCCACACTCTTCCGATGCACACCGGCGATCCTCGCCGCCTTGGAGACGTTGCCGTCGGTGCCCTCCAAAAGGCGCATCCAATAGCTCTTTTCGAATTCTTCGATGAGCCGGTTTTTGGCGTCTTTGAAGGGCAGGCCCTCTTCGATGGCCAGGTCGGCCATCGAGGCGGCCGACTCCTGGGCGGCCTCGGGCTTTTCGGGGACCGGCTCGGAGGCCTGCAAAAAGCGGGTCTCGATCTCGTCGCCCTGGGTCAAGAGCACCGCGCGCTCGACGAAGTTTTTGAGCTCGCGCACGTTGCCCGGCCAGCGGTGGCGCTTGAGCTTCTCCATGGTCTTGTAGCTGACGTCGACGCCGTCGCGGCCGGCCATCTCGTTGGCCTGCTCGAGGAAGTGCTCGACGAGCACCGGGATGTCGTCGGGGCGGTCGCGCAGCGGGGGGAGCTCGATTTTGATGACCGCGAATCGGTAGTACAGGTCCTCGCGGAAGTTGCCCTCTTTGACCTCGTGCATCAGCTTGCGGTTGGTCGCGGCGACCACGCGCACGTCGGTCTTGATGGTCTCGTTGCTGCCCACCGGCTTGATCTCGCGCTTCTCCAGGGCGCGCAAAAGCTTGGGCTGCAGGTCGACGTCGAGCTCGCCGAGCTCGTCCAAAAACAGCGTGCCGCCGGCGGCGGCCTCGAAGGCGCCCTTGCGGGTGCCGGTGGCGCCGGTAAACGCCCCCTTGATGTGACCGAATAGCTCCGACTCGATGAGGTCGCGCGGGATGGCCGAGCAGTCGACGACGATAAACGGCTTATCGCTTCTGGGGCTGTGGCTGTGCAGCGCCTCGGCGACCAATTCTTTGCCGGTGCCCGACTCGCCCTCGACGAGCACGGTGGCGTCGGTGGGGGCGACGCGCTCGAGCAGCGAGAAGATCTCGCGCATCGCCAGGCTCTGGCCGAGAAGGTTGCCGAATTTGGTCTTGTTGGAGAAGTGGACCTCGGCGTCCTCGCCGGTCACGTTGAATTGGATGTGCGTCTTGCCCATCCGAAAGTCGGTGCCGTCCTCCAGGTAGACCTCGCGCACGCCCAACCCGCCCACATAGGTGCCGTTTTTGGAGCCCGCATCGCGCAAAAGGTAGCCGCGATCGTCGACCTCGACGACCGCGTGGAAGCGGCTGACCGCCGGGTCGTCGAGCACGATGTCGTTGTCCGGCGAGGAGCCGATCTCGACCTTGCGGGTCTCGAAGGTCTGTGAGGTGCCCTCGTTCTCTCCCTCGATCACCGAGAGGCGGTATTTTTGGAGCTCGAGCTTCTGCTCGCCGGTGTCGAGATAGACGGTGCGGGTGACTTCACTCATGGGTAAGGCTCGGGGCTTGGGGCTTGAGGCTCGGGGGTCGAAGAATGAATATATGGGCGTATGGCAGATTCATGGCTCGTCTTCAACGGCCCAGCTCAGTTTCTCTCCACTTCTTCAAATCCTACCACCGGGCAATCCGACACACCCTGGCGGACGTTGACCGGATAGGCACGCGTGCTCTCATCTGCGTAGGTGAGCACGATTTCGTGCTCGCCGACCGGAAGCTCGAGGCGCTTGCCGTTGGTCTCGCCGTAGGACTTGCCGTCGACGGTCACCTTGGCCTGCTGGCCGACCGGCGGGCGGACGATGACGCAGCCAGTGGGTAACTTCTGCAGCTCGATCGTATAACGACTGGGCAAATTGTGCGAGACGCGAAGCTCGCGGTCGACCGGCTCGTAGCCCTGAAGAGAGGCTTCGAGGTGGACCGTGCGGCCCACGCGCAACGAATGCAGGCGGCCCGACTCGACCGCCGTGCCATCGACGACGATATTCGCCCCTTCGGGCTCGCTGACGAAGCGAATGGCGCGTGTGGTCGCGGCCGCCGGTTTGGCGCGGCGATCTTTAGGGGGAGCGTCCTCGTCGGTGCTATCGTCGCCGGCAGTGTTCGCCGCGTCGGGGCCGGCGTCAGCATTTTTGGCTGCTTGTTTAGCTGACGGGGCCGGCTCGCAGTCGAGCTCGAGCTTTTGTCCGGCGGTGGCTTGTTCGTGGGTGATGAACTCGACGAGCTTGTCGCAATTCGGGTGCTCGGCCTCGACGAGCACCGATTCATCGGGGGCGACCGTCACCGTCGTCTTGCCGGTGTGAGTGGTGTCGGCGCCGTTGATGCGCAGCGTGGCGTCGTCCGGGTCGGCGACGACCCAGATTTTGCGCACCCCGTCCTCGGAGTCGACCGGGCGAAGCTCGATGGTGCCGTCGTCGAGCAGTTGCTCCTTGGTCCGGCGCACCTCGACCTGGAAGGTCTCCGGCTCGTAGCCGTCTTTGAGCAGCGTGATGGCGCGCTTTCCGGTCTCGAGCTCGAGCACCTCGGGGGTGTGCGCGCCGGAGACACGCACGCCGTCGACCTCGATGATCGCGCCGCTGGGCTCGGTGCGCACCTCGACCTTGCCGTATTCGGTGGCGGCGTAGACGTAGAGCAGCACGGCTCCGGCGATCAGGCCCACCGCCGCGGCGATGGCCAGCCAGCGCTTGAATCCATCGGGGCCGTCTTCGTCGGGCTTGGATGCGGGGCTGGCGGTGTCGACCTGCGGCTCGTTGGTCGTATCAGCAGTACTTTCGGCTAAGGCGTCTTCGTCAGAAGCGTTTGGGTCAGTCGGGTCGTCCTCTTCGGGGGCCGACTGCTCCTCGGGACTTGTCGTCGGTGTCGGTGTCGGGGTCGGGGTCGGGGTCGGCGTTGGAGTCGGTGTGGGCGTGCTCGTCGGGCCGCTCGGCGTGGCCGGGGTGTCGCCGAGCTCGGTCGCCGTGGTGCTCAGCGGGTCGATGCCGGCGGCGGGCTTGTCGAAGCCGAGCTTGTCGAGCTCGGCGTTGAGGGCCTCGTCGAGGTTCATCTTCGGCTCGCCCGAGTGCCCGGTGGTGCTGGCGTCGCGCGCACGACGCAGCTCCTCTCGCTCGTAGCCCTCGGGGAAGAACTCGTGGACGAATTCGGCGAGCTGCTGGCTGGTCACGGCGCGGCCGCCGCTGTAGAGCCACTCGAGCAGCTCGACGTGCAGCTCGTCGACCGACTGAAAGCGCTCGTCGAGATCGCGGGTCAGCGCCTTGGCGACGATGGCGTCGAGCTCGGCGGGGATGTCCGGGTTGAGCCGGCTGGGCGTCTCGAACTCGCATTGGCGCACCAGATCGAGGCTCTGCAGGTCGCTGTCTGCGTCGAAGGGCCGCACACCGGTGAGCATCTCGTAGAGGACCACGCCCATCGAAAAGATGTCGCTGCGATGGTCGACCGACTTGCCCTGAGCCTGCTCCGGGCTCATATAACAGATCTTGCCCTGGATGCGCCCGCTGACCGTCTTGCCCGCCCGACTCGCCGCGCGCGCGATCCCAAAGTCGATGACTTTGACCTCGCCCTCGCGCGAAATCAGGATATTGGACGGGCTGATGTCCCGGTGGACGATATTGAGCGGCCGTCCAGCCTCGTCGGTCTTTTTATGGGCATAATCCAGCCCCTTGCAGGCCTCACAGACCAGGTGGACGGCCAGCGGGATGGGCATGCGCTCGTCGCGTTTGTGGACCCGCTTGAGCACCTCGCGCAGGTCGCGGCCGGGCACGTAATCCATGGCGATAAAATACTCGCCGTCCTCCTCACCCATATCGAAGACCGGCACGATATTGCCGTGGGTCAGGTTCACGACGATGCGGCCCTCGTCACAGAATTTGGTGACGAATTCTTCTTCCTCGGCCAGGTGATCGAGGATCTTTTTGATGATCACCGTCTTCTCGAAGCCGGCCGCCCCGCGCGACTTCGCCAGATAGATCACGCCCATACCGCCCACGGCGATACGCTTGATGAGCTCGTAGCGCCCAAGTTGTCTGGCCTCATCTGACATCGTGCGCAACCCGACTTCTGCTCGAGAAAACCCCATTCGAGCGGCATAGACCGCCCTCGACGCTTGGAGTCTGCAGAGAATCACACTCGCAGGCGATCGAGGTCAACCAAAGAAACGCATCTCGGCCTGATTAGCCCATCCCCTTTTCGTGGCAGAAGATGCGTCCATATTTGTAGTTAGACACAGACAACAGTCACATCAGGGGAGCACGACGGAGCGTGTTGGGAGCACGAGGGCACCGTTGTGCGGCAGTCGGGATGGTGTGGCGGAATGGTTAGGGACCGAGGACGCGGCATACGCCTGGTGCCGCGTTCCTGCTCGGGGGACATCATGGTCAGGAACGCATTGTGCGTATTGGGAGTTTCGGCGGCGGCGGTCTTGCTCGCGGTGGCTAACTGCGCCAGCGCAGACTTCTATTGGAGCGGCGACGGCTTCGGGGTCTTCGGCGACCAAAACACCCAATCCGGGGCGACCATCGAGGTCGCCGCCGGAGCGCCCGCAGCGGCAGGTGCGGCCGCCATCGAATTTCGCCTCTTCGCCTGCGCCGCCCAAGCCGACCCGGAGAGCGCGACGGTCCCGGTGCAAGCCGCGCAACTGCGCGAATTCGCCGGCTTCGGCGACCTGCCCCTGGAGACCCGCGTCGACCATACCTATAGCGACCACGTCTTCGAGGTCGACTCCGGCTGCTATCAGGTCCTCGCCCAGCCCGTCGACGCCTCCGGCCGTCCCATCGAAGGGTGCTCGGCGGCGAAAACCCCGGACACCTATATCGACGCGGCGCATAGTCAGCGATACGCCATGCTCGCCGACTGTGACGCGCAAAATGGCGATCTGCGACAGGGTAATGCGCAAGAGGACTCGACAGACGCCGTGACCGTCGACGGCCGCACCAACCACTCGCCGCGCGTCGCCGAGCTCAGCGTCGAGCGGCGCACCCTGGACCGACGCTGCGAATCGGTCGAGATCTGCGCGACGGCCCGCGACCGCGACGACGACGCGCTGACCATGCATTGGTCGCTGTCGTCTGGGGAGGCGGCCAACCTTCGCCTGCCCGCGCCGACCCGCTCGAGCGGGGCGGGGCACCTGACCGAATGCGTCCAATTCGAGCCCGGCCAATTTGAGCCAGGCCAGAGCCAGTGGAAACTCGAGGTCACCGCCAAGGACCTGCGCGAAGACGGCGACGGCGAGCCGGTGACCTTCGAGGATGCCTACCTGGGCGAGCACGGCCTGGTCTCGCGCTCGGCCGATTCCCGCAGCATCGAATTCGAGACGGCCTGTGATGCGGACACCTGCCCGCAAGATCCTGGCGAGCGCATCTCGGGGCTGACCTATTGGATCACGCGCGACGGGAAGCTTCTGGAGCCCACCGATGACCTGGGCGAGGTGCAGCCCGGCGATATGGTCGACGTCGAATTCGAGCTGGCCCAGGGCTGTCGGGACACCCAGCTGACCTTTGCCTCCTATACGACCTCAAAGCCGGAAAACCCGCAGCGTGAGGAGCAAGCCTCGGTGTTTACGCGCACCTACGACGGCGGGACGCACCTGTTGTGGAACGTGCTGCCGGATTGCCCGTTCGTCGTCGACTTGCACCTGGGGGGCGCGCTCGGCGCCGCTGAACGCACGGCCGACGCAGATCCGTACGGCGGCCGGCTGATCGACTCCGCCAGCGGCGGCGAGGGCGACTGCTCGTCGAGCGCCGCGCAATGAGCCGGACGAGTCCGTAGGTATGTCTTCGGCGGGGGGTTGCGATGCGTGCGCATAGATTGATTGTCGGCGCGACGCTCGCGCTAGCGGCAGGCGTGTTCATCACCTGTTGGGGGGCCGAGCAGCCTCCCGTAAGCGAGCTAGCGCGTTTGGACATCGTCGCGGCGGTTCCGACCGGCGCCGACGCGGCGGGCGTGCGCGTCGAGATCGTCGGTTGTGAGGACACCCGCCCGCTCGTCTCGCGGATGCTCTCCTTCGAGGCCGGCGTCGACCGCCGCATTGCGGATCGGCCGATTCGGCTGGCCAAAGCCCACTTCATGGCGCGCGAGCCGTGGTCGGTGCCGCCCGGCTGCTATCGAATCCGGGCGGTGCCCGTGGATCTGAACGCCGCGCCGCTCGATGACTGCACCGCCGCCCAAACGCCGCCCGTGCCGCTCGGCCCGGACAGCGGCCGCCACCTCCTGATGGTCCCTCGTTGCGGCGACGCCCCCTTCGACACCGCCAGCATCGACGACCGGCTGAACTTCGCGCCGCATATCGTCGAATTGAGCCAGCGGCGCCTGCGCGGGCTGCAAGCCGGCGATGTCGAAATCTGCGCCCGGGTGCGAGACCCGGAGGCCGACGCGCTCGCCATTGAATGGGCGGCGCTGGACCACGACGGCCGTCCAATAAGACCTTCCGCGCCCCATCGCAGTGAACAAGTCGGCGACACGCTCGACGAGTGCATTCGCCTTACTAAAACCAGCCTCGAAGTCAGCGCCACGGCCTTCGATGGCCAGCGATCGGCGTCGAGAGGCTTCGTCAGCCACGAGTCGCTGCGGCTGCACCGCCACGGCATCGCCACGCCGTCACGCACCACGAAAACGCTGCGTTTGAAGCGCGATTTGTCCGAGACGTGCCCCCCGCAAGAGCGGGCGCGAGTGGTCGGCTGGACCTATTGGATCCGCCGCGACGGCCGGCTCCTGGCGCCCACCGATGACCTCGACGCCCTCGAGGCCGGCGACGACCTCGAGGTCGAGTTGAAGATCGACGGTTGCGGCCAAATCCCCGTCGAGTTGATCTCCTCCGAGCGAGGCGCGCACCCGGCGTTGAGCCACGATCGCAGCGGCGGCACCCTCGAGCGCGGCGCCCATATCTTGGCTGTAGAAATACCCGACACAGCCTTCGACATCCGGCTGCAGGCCGGCCCTCTCCCGGGGCTCGTCCTCGACTCGACTTCACCGGGCTCGTGAAACCGATCGCTGGAGTATTGCAGTGACCGGACCTCCTGTGGTGTAGTCGGTGCATCTCTGGATAGGCAGGGCTCGGAAATACGATGACTCGGTCGGACGCTCTACGAGTAGTTGATGTGTCGGTGTAGCGGACACATGCCAAATTGCCACGCGTGAGTCAGTCGATGAATGAGAACGCGCAGACATCTCTTGCGACGACGGCGGCGGAATCGACAGAGTCGAATGCAGATTTGTTATTGCGTGCCTTTCGCGAGCATAGCTTCGGGTTTTTCGCGATCTTATCGCCTGAAGGGAGGGTCCTGGAGACGAATACCGCCGCGCTCGAGGCGGCCGGGGCCCGCCGAGCGGACGTCGTCGGCAGCTTGTTCTGGGAAGCGCCCTGGTTTAGCGGGCTGCCCGAGGCCGCGAACTTCGCCCGCGAAAGCTTCGAACAGGTGGTTTCCTCGGGTGAACGACAGCGTGCTGAGGCTCAATATCAGGCCGCCGACGGTTCTCTGCGCACCGTCGACAGGGTGATGACGCCCATCGCCGCCGATAATGGTGCGCTTCGCTACGTGATGGTCGAGGCACGTGACGTCACCGACCGAAAGCGTCACGAGCAGGCGCTTATCGAGGCCAAGGAGAAGGCCGAGGAGATAACCCGGCTCAAGGCGACCCTTCTGGCCAATATGAGCCACGAGGTTCGCACGCCGCTGACCAGTATTTTGCTGCGAGCGCGCATCCTCGAGGCTCAGCTCGACGGCGCTCACAACGACGCGGCCTGCGCGATCATCCGCGCCGGCGACCGGCTCAGCCAGACCCTCAACTCGGTGCTCACCCTCAGTCAACTCGAAAGCGGCACGCTCGAGGCTCAACGCGAGACGGTCGATCTGGTCGCCGAGATCGCTGACTTTTTGCCCTCGGTCGCCCCGCTCGCCGACGACAAGGACCTCGAGTTGCGCTTTGAGACGCACGCCGACAGCCTGAGCATCTGCACCGACGCTGCCCTCCTGGGGCGCATTCTGAACAACCTGGTCGGAAACGCCATCAAATTCACCAAAGAGGGCTTTGTCGAAGTGACGCTTCGCGACGACGGCGACGAGGCGCTCATCGAAGTCATCGACACGGGCATCGGCATCGACGATGGGTTTCTCGATGATCTCTTCGAGGAGTTTAGGCAGGAATCCAGCGGCTGGAGCCGCGCCTATGAGGGCACCGGCCTGGGGCTGGCGATCACCCGCAAGCTCTGCGAGGTGCTCGGCGGCAGCATCGGGGTGACCAGCCAAAAGGGCGAGGGTAGCGTCTTCTCGGTGCGCCTGCCGAAGTAGAAATACGGAAACCTGTGGGTTTTCGATCAGTTTGCTCCCTGGCCGATTGTGGACGTCGATGGGCTTGGGGCGTGGGGCTCGAGGTCGCTTTTCCCCAGGTCCCAAGCCTCAAGCCCGAACCAGCACTACCGAACAATTTTCTCAAAGAGCTGCGTAATCTCACTCAATTAGTTGGCATCCTTTACGCACGCGCATTTGACGGGCACATTGGGGCGGAGTTGTCCTGGTTTGTACTTTGATGGATACGCCGACATGACCACGACCGCCGAGTTCGACACGCGCACCCTCAACAAGGCCGCGCGCCGCTTCCAGAAGGTCTTTACGACCCCGACGCTGTTCCGCGGGATGTTGCTGACCAAGCTGCCGCTATTTTTGTTCACCGGCGCGCGCGTCGAGCACCTCGACCTGACCAGCTGCGAGGCGCGGCTTCCCTTCGGCTGGATCAACAAAAATCCCTTCGGCTCGATGTATTTCGCCTCGATCATGATGACCGCCGAGGCGACCACCGGCGGGCTATGCCTGCTGCACAAGGAAAACCGCGCCGCCGATTACTCGGCGATCGTGAGTAATATCGCCGGCGATTTCCAGCGGGCTGCCTACTCGCAGATGACCTTCGTGTGCGACCAGGGCGCCGACGCCGAGGCGATGTTCGACCGCGCCGACGACACCGGCGAGCGCCAGACCCACGTCTTTACCGCCGAGGGCAGCACCGAAGAAGACGGCGTGGTCGCCACCGTCGAGGTCACCTGGTCCGTCCGGCGTAAATAATCGCCTGCTAGGTGAACTGCTATGCCCCCTTCCGATCCCCTCCAACCCATGGCCGGCGAGAGCGCCCTGAGCGTCGAAGTCGGCCTGATCTTCTTCGCGCTGGGCGCGCTGGTCTTTTTGTATATTGTTTTCAAACTCGTGCGCGAGTGGCGCGCCGGCCGCGAGTCTGATCCATGAGCGACCGAAGGGAGCGAAGCAACGCGTAGTATAGCGTTGCATGAGTAGCCCGGGCCGAGCGTAGCGGGAGCGAAGCGAGCCCCGGGTGAGCCTCAACAACCCAAAACGTCACTTATTGCTACCACGCGAACCCCAAACGCATCTTTTCTGCCAAGCGCACCTCCAACCCTCGGCTCCCTTCGGTCGGCGAGGGCTACCATTGCGCCCTTAAACTACAGGGCGCTGCGCTCCCTTCGGTCGCTTTGGGATCAACATGATTGGGAACTTTCGCTACGGGGTGTTGTCTGTCAAGGTGGGCGGTCGCAATGAATCGCCGGCTGACGATGGATGATGGCACTCAATGAAACGACGACGCGAACGAAAACTCGTTCGAGCGCTCAAGCGGCGCGACGAAGAAGCGTTTAGCGAACTCGTGCGCGTGTTCCAGCACCGTGTGTTCAATATCGTCTACCGCATTCTGGGCGACCGTCAGGAGTCCGAGGACGTGGCTCAGGAGGTCTTCGTGGCCGTGTTTAAATATATTGATTCTTTTCGGGGAGAGGCCAAATTCTCCACATGGCTGTATCGGATCGCGACCAACCGGGCGAAAAACCGCATCAAATACCTGGCCCGGCGCTCGCACAATAAACACCAGGATATCGACGATACGCCCGAGTCGAAGGTTAACAGCAACCCGGCCGGCGGGGGGATGTTCCGGCCCGACGAGAAGGCGCTGGGCAACGAGCTGCACGCCATCGTCAAGCAGGGCCTGGAGACCTTGTCGGAGGACCACAGGGCGGTCATCGTGTTGCGCGACGTCGAGGGGATGACCTACGAGGAGATCGCCGAGGTGTGCGAGGTCGCCGAGGGGACGGTCAAGAGCCGGCTGTACCGCGCGCGGGTGGCGTTGAAAGAGTATGTGGAAAGTCGGTATGATGATGACGATCGAGCCCAAGCGTAGCTCGGTCGCGTTTTCGGAGGACCTATGAGCACGATGCACCCCACATCACCAGCCGGAGGGGAGCCGGAGCTGGCCGAGATCGACGAGCGCGACGCTCTATTTATCGCGTATCTCGAGGGGGACCTGTCCGAAGACGAACGCCAGCAGTTCCGCGACGAGCTCGCCGACGACGACGAGCTTCGCCGCGACTTCGAGCAATTCGAAGAGATCATGGGCGGCATGCAGAGCCTGCCCATCGAATTCGCCCCGCCGGACTTCGTCGAGCGCGTCGAGGGCCGCATCCGCTCGCGCTCGAAGGGCCGGTTCTTTGCGGATAGCTTCTTGTACACCGCCCGCATACCCTACGAGGCGATCGCGGTGGTCATGATCATCGTGATGGCTGCTGCTTGGCTGCTCATGGAGGCGCCCAAAGACCGCGGGATGCAGGATGCGGAGGTCAGTGTGGCGCCGCGTCTGGACACGCGCGATTGAGTTATGATGGGCGCCTCGGTTTCTGTAAATCTTCTATTTGGGGCGCCGTTTTGATTCCTCAACAACTCAATACGTCTCTAAGGCCTAACGCAAATTGTAGTTCCCGCCGCTGTTCAGGCGCCTTAAATAGAGAATCTTACAGAAACCGAGCATCTACTATTTGAGGCGACGTTAAACGGCAACGTCGCGAACTACAATTTGTGTTAGATGTTAGAGCCATATCAGGTTGTTGACGCGTTCTCTTTCAGGAACACACCCACCACTTGCGACTTAAGAGCCAAATGCACCGATTTCGCCGCACAGTCTTTTGTCTGATCCTCGCCGCTTTTAGCCTTGTTGCCGCACCTGCCATCGCTCAGGAGAGCGCGACCGCCAGCGCCCAGCCGGCCGAGGCGGCCGTGCAGGCTGCCGATGCTGAAAAGGCGTTCGCCAAAGAGGCCGCCAAGCTCGACTCGGCCGTGCGGGCGATTCTGGCCGGCAGCGACGTCACTCGCGGCACCGTCGGCATCCACGTCGAGGACGTCGACACCGGGCAGGAGCTGCTGTCGCGCCACGCCGACGAGCCGATGAATCCGGCGAGCAACGTCAAGCTGATCACCTCGGCGGCGGCGCTCGATACCTTCGGGCCCCAGCACACCTTCGGGACCAAGCTGATGGCCGAGGGCGTCGGCGACGATGGCAAGGTGGAGGGCTCGCTTTATGTCAAAGGCGGCGGCGAGGCGTTTTTGCTCTTCGAGGACTTTTTGGACTGGGCCGGCCAGCTTCGCCAAAAGGGTGTGACCGCCATCGAGGGCGATATCGTCATCGACGACACCGCCTTCGACGGCGACTACCTGCCGCCGGGCTTCGAGCAAAAGGACGAGGACGCCTCGTACCGGCCGCCGATCGGGGCGGTCAGCGTCAACTTCAACGCGGTGACCGCGGTGGTCGAGCCCGGCGACAAGCCCGGCGCGGCGGCCAATTGCCGGCTCGTCCCGCCCAATAAGCACGTCGAGATCGTCAATAAGGCCAAGACGGCTCCGGGACGACGCCGCCACATCCAACTTCGCTCCGAGCCCACCGAGACGGGCACGCGCCTGGTCATCGAGGGCAGAATCGGCCAGCAGGCCAGCGCGTTTCGCGGCCGAAAACGCATCGACAATCCCCCCGAATTTGCCGGCGCGGTGCTCGCCAGCGCCCTGGCGATGGTCGACATCGAATTCGACGGCGAGGTCAAGACGGGCAGCACCCCCGACGACGCCGACCTGCTGGTCTCGCATAGCTCCCAACCGCTCAGCTATGTGGTGCTGGCCATGAATAAGTGGAGCAATAACTTCATGGCTGAGCAGCTCCTGCGCACGCTGGGCGTGGGCGACGACGACGAGGCGTCCACCTGGGACGCCTCGCGCGCGGCCGCCATGGAGTTTTTGGAGAAGGCCGGCGTCGACACCGAAAAGCTGACCATCCACAACGGCAGCGGGCTGTACGACGGCAACCTCGTCTCGCCGAGGCAATTCGTCCAGCTTCTGCGTTATATGAACGACCACCAAAACGCCCCCGAATACCTCAGCTCCCTGGCCATCGCCGGCACCGACGGCACCCTGTCCCGCAGGATGAAGGGCTCACCCACCGCCGGCAACGTCCGCGCCAAGACCGGCACCCTCAACGAGGTCTCGGCCCTATCCGGCTACGCGCGCACCGAGTCCGGCCGCATGGTCGCCTTCTCGGTCCTGGTCAACGACCCGCCCCGGCGGGCCTGGCATTATCGGCCGGTGCAGGATCGGATTGTCGAGGCGATTGTGGGGTTTGGGGAGTGAGCGAGGAAGGATGGAGCGCGGGCAGCTTGCCCGCATTGGGCGAAGGAGTCGGGGTTGAAGTCTAACCCCGACGACGGAGCTCAAAATGACGACGCATCCCCCCCTTTATCCATGTCTTTTGTAGCGGGCTGGCATCCCGCGCTCCATTTTCGTCTTTCCATAAGTAGACCAGTCGTTATAATGCTCTCCATGAGCACCAAACGCGACGACATCATTGACACGACCAGCGACCTACTCGAGCGCCAGGGCTATTTTGCCACGGGTGTCAACCAGATCGTGGCCGAGAGCGGCGCGCCCAAGGGTTCGCTCTATTATTATTTTCCGGGCGGAAAGGACGAGATTACCGAGGAGGCCATTCGACGGGCGGGAGCCCAGGTCACCGAGCGGCTCGAGCGGCTCTTCGGGGAGAACGACAGCCCCGGCGAGGCGTTGGCGGCGCTGGCCGGCGGGATTGCGCGGGCCATGAAGGCGGCTCAATTTGTCGCCGGCAGCCCGATCACGACCGTGGCGCTGGAGACGGCGGTCAAAAACCAGCAGCTCAGCGCCGCCTGCAGAGAGGTCTACGAAGCCTGGCGCAGCGTCTTCGAGGAGCATATCGCCCGCAGTGGCGTGGCTGCCGAGCGCGCCGAGCGCCTGTCGACGCTCGTGCTGGCGGCCATCGAGGGCGGGATCATCTTGAGCCGGACCTACGAGAGCGACGAGCCGCTGCGCAGGGTGGCCGCCGAGCTGCACGAGTTATTGGAGTCGGCCCGTTAGTTGACGATAGATGGCTGGCCCATATTTTTTTAACCACACAGATCAGTAATTATATAGACTGGTCTAATAAGTAGGTGCGAGATGACATCTCCAATTCTCATCACCGGCGCCTCCGGCAATGTCGGCGCCGAAGTCGCCCGCTTATTGCTCGACGACGGACGGCCGGTGCGCGCGGCTGTACGCCGACCCGACGAGCTCGAAGAGGCCGATTGGAGCGACGCGACAAACCTGGAGACGGTCGCCTTCGACTTCACCGAGCCGTCGACATGGGCCGGCGCCTTCGAAGGCGTCGAGGCGATGTTCTTGATGCGGCCGCCGGCGATCGCCAATATCGCCCGCGATATGCTCCCGGCGCTGCGCGCGGCCGAAGAGGCCGGCGTGCGCCACGTGGTCCTGTTGTCGCTGCTGGGCGCCGAGAATAACCCGGTCGTGCCGCATCGCAAGCTCGAGGTCTATCTCGAGGAATCGTCGACGAGTTATACATTTTTGCGACCGTCGTTCTTCATGCAGAATCTGAGCACCACGCATCGCCGGGAGATCGCCGAGCGCGACGAGATCTTCGTGCCCGCCGGCGGCGGCAAGACGAGCTTTATCGACGTGCGCGACGTCGCCGAGGTGGCAAAAATGGCGCTGGTCGATCCCGAAAGCCACAGCGGCTGCGCCTACGAGCTCACGGGCTCCGAGGCGCTGAGCTTCGCGCAGGTCGCCGACATCCTCAGCGAGGAGCTCGGCCGGCCGATCAACTACACCGACCCGTCGCTATTTCGCTTCGCGCGACGCCTGCGCAAGGAGGGCCACCCGTGGGGGTATGTCGGCGTCGTCTCGGCGCTATACACGGTATGCCGGCTGGGCCTTGCCGATACGGTCACCGACGAACTCGAGCGATTGTTGGGCCGGCCGCCGACGGGGTTTCGGGAGTTTGTGCAGGATTATCGGGAGGTGTGGGTATCGGGTGGTTGAGGGAGGCCCCTCCGGTTTCGCTACGCTCAACCACCTCCCCTTCGGCGAAGCCGCGGGGAGGAAATGGTCGACAACCCGGTACGCATCAGAGAGCCGACCATTCGCCCCCCGTTGCTTCGTTTATGCGGGTTGACCGTGCAATGGGGGCAGGCGCATCGGCGCCGGAGGGCTTTCGCAGCTATCCAATCCCTCTCAATATTGACTCACCCCCACCCGCACCTAAAATCATAGTTGATCAGTAGGAATTAACTGCGTAGACTCTGTCTACGCCTCATTGGTGCGGCGAATAATGCCTGCTGCGTATTCGTTAGACGCCAGTGAGTTCGCTGCGACAGCCGTCTGAAGAGGATCAACTATGTGCCGTCTATTTGGATTCCGTTCGGTGATCGCCAGCCAAGTGCACCGCAGTCTGGTCGACTGTGAGAATGCGCTGGTGCACCAGAGCGAGCGCCATCCGGATGGGTGGGGCGTGGCCTACTACGTGCGCAACGTGCCCCACGTGATCAAGAGCGCGCGCACGGCGGTGGCCGACAGCCTCTTCCAGCGCGTCTCGGGCATCGTCAGCTCGCAGACCGTCATCGCACACCTGCGCCGGGCGACCACCGGCCAGATCTCGATGGTCAACTGTCACCCCTTCCAATACGGCAATTGGATCTTCGCCCACAACGGGCAAATCCCGGACTTCGAGCAGCATCGCGAGGCGTTCTTGGAGCGGCTCATGCCCGAGCTTCGCCGTTTTGTGCTGGGTGATACGGACAGCGAGGTGCTCTTCTATCTGCTCTTGTCCCATATGGCCGAGCGCACCGACCCCGCCGAGGGCTCGCCGTCGGTCGATCTGCTGGTCGAGGCGGTCGAGAAGACCGTCGACGACGTCCACGAGATCACCGGCGAGAACTGCTACCGGTCGACCACCAAAGAGCAGCTGTATCTGTCCTTTTTGCTGACCGACGGCCGCGCCATGGTCGGCCACCACGGCGGCAAGCAGCTGTACTACAGCACCCACAAGACCAGCTGCCCGGAGCGCGACGAATGCCCGAGCTTCTCGAAGGTCTGCGAGATGCGCGTGGACACCGGCAAGGTCAATCACATGATCTTCTCGAGCGAGCCGCTCAGCGGCGACAACGTCTGGCAGGAGATGGCCCCCGGCCAGATCGTGGCGGTCGACCGCGGGATGAACCTGCAGATGCACAACGAGCCGCGCCTGGAGGCGGTGGCGGCCGGTGGGGAATGAGATACAGCAGAGAGTAAGAGAGTGAGAAAGTAAGAAAGTTAGATACAGCAACGGCCCACCAACGACCGCGATCGTTCGGTGGGCCATTTGTTTTTCTTACTCTCTTACTCTCTTACTCTCTTACTTTCTCACTCTCTTACTTTCTCACTCTCTTACTTTCTCACTCTCT
>CAYLTX010000093.1:15793-25554 GCA_964386725.1 uncultured Bradymonadales bacterium
ACTCTCTTACTTTCTCACTCTCTTACTTTCTCACTCTCTTACTTTCTCACTCTCTCTCGCAGTTCCTCGAGCGCCATCTCCACCTCGTCGCGTCCAAGACCGCCTTCCTGCAACACCTCATCGGGCAGTTTGAGCAATACCTCGTAGAACCGCACGCCGCGGCGGACGTGGTCGGCGGGGTCGTCGGCCAGGTCGATGGCGTGGAAGAGGGCGTCTTCGGCGAGCGCGTAGTTTTGGCGGCGCGCCTCGATCTCGAAGATATTGCGCCAGGTGTCGGCCATCTCGTGGGGCGTCATCACCGATAGGGTCTTCTCCGAGCGCAGCAGCTCGCGCATCAGCTCGTTGGAGTCTCCCTCGGTATGCGACAGCGGCTCGCCGAGGCCGTCTCGCAGGCATTGCACGGCCAGTGCGAAGCTGCGCTGGGCGTCCTGGGGCAGCCCCTGGGAGGCCGATAATTCGGAGTGCTTCAAAAAGAGCCGGCCGACCTCGGCCAACAAGCGCGGGTCGAACTCCTCGATCATCTGCTCGGGCTGTAAGAAGAGAAGCTCGCGGCGGGTGCGAAAGACCTCGGCCAGCGCGCCCTCGATCTCGTAGAGGGTGCTCTCCTCGTCCTCGACCGAGCCGCCCACGAAGATGCGTCCGAAGGTGTCGGAGAGTTTGTTGATCATCCCCAGGATGAAGCTTTGTCGGATGGCCATGTTTGGTGAGGCAGGGGTTCAGGGGTCCGGGGGTCCAGGGGTCCAGGAACGGCTTAACGGCCAGGGGGCCGGGGGTTCAGGGGTCCAGGGACGGCTTGGTACTGCTTAACATATCGCGAATCACTGCCCAAAGCAGGCGTTCATCTGGTGGCCGCAGTTTTCCATGATGCAGTGTTGGTTGCTGCAGCCGGCGCTGTTGATGCAGCTGACCAGCGCTTGTTCGTGCGAGCGGGCCTCGTCGGTGGCGGCGTCGTCGCAGGCGTCGATGCAGTCGGGGTCGGCGCGGCAGCGGCTGTGGCAGTCGAGCAGCTCGCTGCAGGTGGCGATATGCTCGGGCGGCGTCCAGGCGCCGTCGGCGGGACCCAGGTCGACGCTCGGCGCCATGCGCGCCAGATAGGCGCCGTCGAAGAGCGCCGGCCAGTCCTGCGGCAGCGAGGATTCGAGTTGGCCGTCGGTGTCCGGCTCGGCGCCGGCGTCGGGCGCATCCTCAACTACCGTCACTTGCGGTGAAACTGCGTCGCCGCACGCGGCTATCGCCAACGCATAAGCTGCTGTGATAATTAATAAAACGACGCTCGCGCGCAAATCCCCCGTCGCGCTCATATCAAGCCCCCCAAGGCCGGAATGTATGGACATTCTGCTTACTTAGAAGATGGCCGCGCGGACGGTGACGTCTAGCGAGGCGCAGGATGTGCATCCCCAACAATCCGGAAAGCCGCTGAAACCTAACCCAAATTGTAGTTCGCGCCGCTGTTTAGGCGCCTCAAATAGAAGATCTTACAGAAGCCGAGCATCTACTATTTGAGGCGACGTCAAACGGCGACGTCGCAAACTGCCATTTGAGTGCGGCGTAAGGACCATCGACGGTTGATGCGCAAGCCCGCAGTTGAGCTACCCAGCATCCGATGATACACCGTCTGTAGCCACCGTAAGAGGTTCAAACAAGGAGTAGAACGTGGCAGCTAAGATCGAAGAAATTCCGCTGCATAAGACCGCCAAGACGCGGTATCTGAACTACGCGATGAGCGTGATCACCAGCCGGGCCCTGCCCGACGTGCGCGACGGGCTCAAGCCGGTCCAGCGGCGCATTCTGTATGCGATGTTCAGCAACCTGAGGCTGGCCCACGACGCCAAGCCCAGGAAGAGTGCGGCGATCGTCGGTGAGGTCATGGGTAAATACCACCCGCACGGCGACCAGTCGATCTACGACGCGATGGTGCGCATGGCCCAGGACTTCTCGGTGCGCTACCCGCTGGTCGACGGCCACGGGAACTTCGGCTCGCTCGACGGCGACAGTGCCGCCGCCATGCGATATACCGAGGCGCGGCTGACCAACCTGAGCTCGGAGCTCTTGGACGAGATCAAAAAGAAGACCGTCGACTTCCGGCCCAACTACGACGGCACCGAGGCCGAGCCGATCGTGCTGCCCTCGCAGGTGCCTAACCTGCTGGTCAACGGCGCCACCGGCATCGCCGTCGGTATGGCCACCAACATCCCGCCGCATAACCTCGGCGAGTGTCTCGACGCGCTGATCGCGCTCATCGACGACCCCACGCTGGAGGTCGACGACCTGGTCAATGAATATATCAAAGGCCCGGACTTTCCCACCGGCGGGGTCATGCTCAACACGGTCGAGGAGCTCCGGGAGATCTACCGAGAGGGCTCGGGTACGATCAATATGCGCGCCTCCTGGGAGGTGGAGTCGCGCGATTATAAGAAATTCATCGTCATCAAGTCGCTGCCCTATACGGTCAATAAGGCGACGCTGGTCGAGAAGATCGCCGACCACATCATCCAGGGCAACTTGCCCCAGGTCCAAGACGTGCGCGACGAGTCCACCGGCGATGTGCGCGTGGTGCTCGAGCTCAAGCGCGGCACCGACCCTGACACGGCGATGGCGTACCTATTCAAGCACACCCCGCTGGAGAACCGCTTCCACGTCAACGTGACCTGCTTGGTTCCGCCGGAGCAGACCGATCCGCTGACGACCAATGAGACGCTCCAGAAGAACCTGGAGAAGTTCAACGTCGCGCCGGTCTCCGAGCGCAAAAAGAGCGACGTGTCGGTCATCGACCTGCTCGGCGTCCTGCGCGATTTCCAGGCCATCGAAGACGCCGCTCCGGTGCCCACACCGGCGACGCTCGACCTCAAGGAGATGCTCACCCACTTCCGCGACTTCCGCATGGAAGTGCTGGTGCGCAGGCTGCTCTTCGAGCTCGAAAAGATCCTGGGCCGCATCCACATCCTGGAGGCCTTCGAGATCATCTTCGATGACCTCGACAAGGCCATCGAGCTGATCCGCGCCTCCGAGAGCAAGTCCAACGCCGCCGACAAGCTGATGGACTATTTCGGCATCGACCCCGACCAGGCCGACGCCATCTTGGAGACCAAACTCTACCGCCTGGCCAAGCTCGAGATCGAGAATATCCGCGACGAGCTCGCCACCCGCCGCGAGGAGGCCGCCGGGATCCAGACGATGCTGTTGGACGAAGAGAAGCGCTGGGCGTTTATCCGCACCGAATTCGACGAGCTGCGCCGGCTCTACGGCGACCCGCGTCGCACCGCGATCAACGCCGACGTCTCCGAGCTGGAGTACTCCGAGGCCGATTATATCCTCGACGAGGACGTCTGGGTGATGGTCACCCGAGACGGCTGGTTCAAGCGCCAGAAGTCCTATAGCGACCTGTCCACGATTCGGGTGCGCGACAACGACGAGGTCGGCTGGGTCATGCCCGGGCGCACCCCCAATACGTTGCTGCTATTCTCGAATATGGGCCGCGTGTACACCATGCGCATCGACGAAGTGCCCTCGACGACCGGCTACGGCGACCCGGTGCAGGCCTACTTCGACTTCGACGACGGCGAGAAGGTCGTCGGCGTGCTGACCATGGACAAGCGCGTGCTCCAAAACGTCGCCCCCGATCAGCCCAGCCTGGTCGACGACGAAGAAGCCGAAGAAGGCGAGCCGCAGATGATCGCGATCACCCGCGCCGGTCAGAGCGTGCGCTTTACGCTCGACGGCTTCGAGGATCCTTCCACGGTCAAGGGCCGCATGTTCATGCGCCTTGGCAAAAAGGACGAGGTCGTCAACGTCGAGCCGTGTACCTGCCAGGAAGACGAGCTGGTCACCATCGCCTCCCGAGAGGGACGCGGGTTGACCTTCCATTCCCGAGAAGTCAGCCAGTACAAAGGCGCGGCCAAGGGCGTCAAAGCGATCGCGCTGGAGGACGATGACGAAGTCCTCGATTGGACGCTGTCCACCGGCTATTACGAGGGGCTGGAGGTCGAGACCAACCGCGGGCGCACGCTGGTGATCAGCCGCTCGAAGTCCAAATTCGAGCCCACCTCACGCGGCAATAAGGGCCGCTGGGTCATCAAGCGAGGCCACTTGATTCGCTCGTATCGCGATCCGGTCGAGATCGCCAAAGGCGACAATGATGATGGGGCCTCCGACGAAGAGTAGGCGTCGGGTTTTACTCGATCGCCTCGAGTAGTGGGCTTTGAATCTCGTTATAAGGGGCGGTCAGGTTGGCCGCAGGCGGTCGCGGTGCTAACTTTCCAACCACTTGGTGTTTCTTTTCCCCGTGGTAATTATGCCCGACCTGCACTTTCCAGATATCGCCCCAGCCGAGCCCAGCGGCCCTTCCTCGCACGACGGCCCCACGCAGGAGTGGCTGCCCGATCCCGAGGCGATCGTCGACGCCTGTGAGGGGGCCGCCGAGCGCGGCCGGCCCGACGGGCTCGTCGAGATGCTCGAGGGGATGGGAGCGCCCACCCTGGACATGGTCGTCACGCCGCTGTCGGCGCGCGCGGCGCTGCTCGCCGCCGAGGGCGGACGCGCGTTCTACCACCACGAACTCCGAGAGCGCGTGCCGATGCCCGCCGACCAGGCCCCCGAGATCGCGGTGTGGGAGGAGGGCAGCACCAAGCCCACCTGGCGGCAGGGCGTGCTCGAGGAGCCCAAATACTTCTCGTTCTTCCAGGACACTCCGTTCCCGGCGTTCAACCCCAATCACCGCCGGAAGTGGCGCGCCCACGAGCTTCTGCACGGGGCGTTGAACTTCTATTGGCATCCGGAGATGACCCGCTTCGAGATGTACGTGGGCTCCCGGCTCAACGAACTCCTACCGGTGGTACACTGGTACGGCTTCGACGAGATCTTTCGGCCGCGTTGCCCCGAGCACCAGGGGGAGGTGCTCTATGGGACCTATTGCAGCGCGTGTGAGGCGGCCGCGCGGCCCTATTGGGACAGTGATGCGAGCTGGCGCGAGCAGAAGCGCTCGCAGGCGCTGGGGTGGGCCGAGCGCGGCCTCGACCACTTCGACCGCGAATTTCGGGCGTGCTTGGCCGAGATCGACACCGGCGATGTCGTCGAGGTGCCCCATCCCCAGCTCGACTCCTCGAGCGACGCCATCGGCTATATGCAGAGCCATTGGAACCGGGTGACTGCCTGGAGTTTCGGGGTCTGGGCGGAGACCTTCCTGCAGGACGGGGTCGACTACTTCAGTTCGCTGGAGCGCTACGCCAACCACCAGGCCAGCACCATCCGTCGGCTGTTGAGCGGCGATATCGAGGTGTCGGCCGAGGAGTTCCAGGCGCGCCGCGACCGCCGCGCGGTCCAGGACATCGCCTACCGCATCTATCTGGCGCTGGGCTGGCTGGAGGTCGACAGCCAGAACCTTCGACAGGCCGAGCAGCGGCTGATGCCCCACCTCGAGCAGGCCGCCCATCACGTCCACCACCTCGATGACAGCGAATTGCTGGCAGACTTCTCCGACGACGTGGTCAAAGACCTGCTCGCCAGCTTTGATCGGGTGCGCCATCTCTTCCCCGACGAGGTCGCCGAGGTGGTGCCCTCGCTGGGCTATACGTTCATGGATCGGCAGCGTTATATCTACGCCGGCCTCGATCAACTCGAAGCCGGCCTCGAGGACGCCACCCCCCTCGCCGTGGAGCAATTCGACGAAGATATCGAAGCCCTCGCCGCGGACTTCGCCGCCTCGCCCGAATTCTGTGAACACGGCCGTCTGGCGACGCGCTTCGCCGCCTGGCTTCAGAAGAATGGGCGCGGCGGCCGAGCCGCCGAGGTCGCCCGCTTCGAGGCGTGGGCCATGGAGCCTCCCCGCCGAGATCGGGACGCCGAGCTCTTCGCCAGTCTGCCCGGCGGCTTGGACGAATTCGCCGTGCGCCCCGGCCGCGTGCGCTTGAACGCGACGCTCAGCCGCGCCAGCTTCTCGCCGCCAGTCGTCGCCCAGGTCACCAACGATCCGGGCCTGGCCGACAAAGACGTCGACGCCATCGAGTTGGCCCGCATCTATATGCGCGGCGAGCTACGCATGATCGTGGTGGATGAGGTCGAGGCTCAAATATTCGAGGCGATCGAAGCCGGCGAGCCACGGCGCAAATGGGTGGCCGAGGTCGGCCCGGGCAGCCTGGCCAGCCTGCTCGAAAACGGCTTCGTGGTCTGGCTCCCCCAGCCGGCGTGAGGCGTCGACCAAGCGACAAGCAGCCTTCGTTGGCCATTTGTGGTGGCGCGAAGTGCAAACGTCCACGAGATGGTGCGAAATGCGCGTATTGATCCCACCAAAGCGACCGTAGGGAGCTCGCCGCGCGTAGTTTAGCGCGGCAATGGTAGCCCTGGCCGACCGAGGCCCGGTTGTTTGGGGCCGAGGGAGCCCAGGGGCGATGGTCTTAGCTCTTGTCGGTCGACCCGGCCTTGCAGGTGCGGTTTCGGCCCTCGGCTTTGGCGCGGTACAGCGCCTCGTCGGCGGCTCCGATGAGAGCGTCGAGCGAGTTGGCCGGGGTCTCGGGGAAGGAGGCGACACCCGCGCTGGCGGTGATGTTGAGGCGGAGATCTTCGTAGGTGCACACCGTCTGGGCGATCATTTGGCGCAGCCGTTCGGCCGCCCGAAAGGTCTGCTCGGCGGTCAGGCCCCGACAGATCATGGCCAACTCCTCGCCGCCGTAGCGCGCCATGAAGTCCTCGACGCGGATCGTTTCGGTGAGCGCCTCGCCGAGTTGCTCGAGTACGGCGTCGCCGGCCAGGTGGCCGTGGGTGTCGTTGACCTCTTTGAAATGATCGAGATCGAATAAGATCAGCCCCACGCGAGTGTTGTGGCGCCTGGCATAGCGAAGCTCCGAGGCAGCCTGCCGGTCGAAATAGGCGCGGTTGTATAGGCCGGTCAACGGGTCGCGGATCGCCGAGTCGAGTAGGCGCTGCTGGAAATCCTCGTCGAGTTCATCCTGGTAGGTGAATTTGAGGATCGTCTCGGTACCCAGGGTGATCTTGTCGCCCTGCTCGAGGTGCTGGATCCGCTCGATGCGCTTGCCGTTGACATAGACGCCGTTGGAGCTGTCCAGATCTTCGACATAGGCGCCGTCGTCGCGCAGATGAAACCGCGCGTGTCGCCGCGACACGCCGGTATCGTTGACCACGATATCCGACTGGCCGGCCCGCCCCACGTTGCGCGGTGAGTCGCCCAGCGTCAGCGTATGACCCATCAGCGGCCCGGCGAGCACGATCAGGCATGCCTTCGCCTCGCTCGGCTCGGACAGCGAGTCGCCCAGAGACTGAGGGGCGACATCGACGGTGGTCTCTTCGTCCGTCTCGTCCTGCTCGACTGAAGACTCCTCGGCCATCACAACTCCACTACACTGGTCCGCTATAATGGGACTGACGCAACAGTCCTATGATTCATCGATGGACTGTCACTGTAAATCAACTCGCCCGGCTCGCAAAGCTTCGAGCCGGTAGTGCCCGAATCCGTCTCGACAAAAACAGCCTGCCTCGATGGAAACCTGCCTCAATGGAAATTAGACGGGCGCCTCAGATATTTCTTCACGTTTGACCCATTGGCCCCTAGGATCCGTGCGCCACCGTTGCACTGAATAGATGATTCATGTGTAAAAAGTCTTCCGTCGCCGTCGACGGCTGATTTTCCCGGCATCTTCGCCGTCAATGCTCGACGATGCTACCCACATCGCCTGCGCTTGCCGGCTTCTATGCCGAAAAAATCATCTCGCCGAGCCTCGGTCCGACTTCTTACACACGAATCAATAGATAGCCCGAGGAGCCAGCATGTGCGGACGCTTTACACTCGCCACGTCGCCGGACCAAGTTGGGGCATTATTCGACGTGCGCCAGGTGCCGGAATTCGAGCCCCGCTATAATATCGCGCCCACCCAGGACGTGCCGATATGCCGGGTGATCGACCCGCACGGCGAGCGTCGGGTGGATGCACTTCGTTGGGGGCTTGTGCCGTTCTGGGCCGACGATATAAAGATCGGCAGCCGCATGATCAATGCGCGCTCGGAGACCGCATCGGCCAAGCCCGCCTACCGTGCAGCTTTCAAGCGGCGTCGGTGCCTGGTCCCGACCACGGGCTTCTACGAGTGGCGAAGCGAAGACGGCGGCAAGCAGCCGTATTTATTTCGCCGAGAGGACCGCGCGCCGTTTGCCCTGGCCGGAATGTGGGAGCGTTGGAGTGGCGAGGAAGCCGACGGTGAGGTCGAGACCTTCACCATCATGACCTGCGACGCTAGCGAGTTGGTCGCTCCCGTCCACAAACGCATGCCGGTGATTTTGGAAGAGCAGCACTTCGAGTTCTGGCTCGATCCGGCCAACCAGGACAAGGATGCGCTCGACGAACTGTTGGGACCCTACGCCGGTGAAGGTATGGAGGCGATCGCGGTGAGCCGCGACGTCAACAGCCCGTCTAATGATCGCCCTGAGCTCATCGAACCGCTCGAGTAAGCCGCTGATGTCACCTATCAATCGCTATCCTCGTCCAATGACAACGCTCCGCACCGAGTCGATGGAGCGGATGGCTCGCCTGGCCATTCGCAGCCTGGGAGTCGTTGCCGTCGCCGTGTACCTGAAGAGTGACGGGGGGAGCTGGCGGCGGGGATTCGCCTCGCGGGAGTTTCCGGAGCACGGCCCCGGAGAGCAGGCGTTCATTCAGACATTATCCGGCTCCGGTATCGAGGTGGTCGACGATGTCTCACAGCACCCGCAGTTGTCGCGATGCACTTGGTCGGAGCGGCCGGCCGAGCTGCAATTCTGGGCGAGCGCGCCGGTGCGGGCCTCCGGCCAGGCGGGACCGGCGGGGCAGTTGGTGGTCGCGGGCTTATTGCCCAAAGAAAGCTCGACCAGAGAAAGCGCAATAAGCGAAGATGCCGAAGGGCTGCGCCAGACGTTGCGCGACCTGGGCGAGTTGGTCGTCGAGCAGCTCGAGGCGCGTCACCTCCACGCGCGCATGGCCCAGATGGACCGCGTCATCACGGTGGGCACTCTCGCCGCGGGTGTCGCCCACGAGATCAACAACCCGCTGTCCTTCGTCGGCGGTAATATCCAATTCGCCCTGCGGCTGCTCGAAGAAGACGACCGATCGGGCTCATTGAGCGTCGAGGAGGTCGCCGATGCGCTGCGCGATGCGCTCGAGGGAAGCCGGCGGGTGCGCGATGTGGTGCGCGACCTGCACCGGCTGGCCAGCGGCAGCGGAAATAGCAACGAATTCACCATCGAGCCCGTCTCGGTCAACACCGCGCTGTCCTCGTCGATAAATATTGCGCGTAACCACGTCGAGCAGCGCGCTCGGTTGACCTCCGAGATCATCGAGCTTCCCACCGTGATGGGCAACGAGTCGAAGATCGGCCAGGTCTTCCTCAACCTGCTGATCAACGCTGCTCAGGCCATCCCGCGCGGCGACGTCGCCGGCAACGAGGTGCACGTGGGCGCCAGAGCCACCGAAGACGCGGTCGTCATCTCGATCAGCGACACCGGCAAAGGCATCGCCCAAGAGCACCTCGACAATATCTTCGAGCCGTTCTTCTCGACCAAGGCCAGCGAAGAGGGAACCGGGCTGGGTCTGGCGATCTCCCAGCACATTATCACCACGCTCGGCGGCGATATCGAGGTCGAGAGTGCCCCCGGCAAGGGCACCACCTTCCGCGTCCTCATCCCGCGCGCCGACTCGCTAGGGCCCGAATGATCACAGCGAAACGCCCGCCGTCCCCCAAGCCCCAAGCCCCAAGCCCGCAGTCCCCCAAGCCCCAAGCCCCAAG
>CAYLTX010000094.1:0-14059 GCA_964386725.1 uncultured Bradymonadales bacterium
GCTACTGACGACTGACTCCACGGTGCCTTAAGTGCTCGGAACCGGATCCAGTGGGTTTTTGCCCGATGGGGAGGTGGCGAGCGCGCTTTACAGCGCTCGACGGAGGGGCGGCTCAAAAACCCGAACGTCTCGACAGAGCACAAGACTCAGCCGCGCGGCGTTGTAGGGTGGTTGGCACCTTCACATCGCCTCGCGCTAGACTGCGCGCTCGGCAACTCCCCGCAAGCGGTGGAGGGGTGGCATGACGTGAAGTGGTCGTGATTTGCGTATCGCATCGGCCGCGCGTCCTTGACGTCCGAGTGAAACGTGACACTGACAGTTTTGACACTTTCAGTTTGACGCTTTTGACGGTTTTACCTATATTCGGCTTAGCTCTCACGAGAGAGAATGAGCAACTCAGGAGGCACTCATGAGCCTAAGCCCGAAATTATACGAAGAAGTCACGTCCACCCTAAGAGAAATGGGGAGGAATGATCTTGCGGACCAAATGGAGTCCGAAGTCCAGCCATCTGAGGCTCTCACCAGTTCCGAAGCAGCCGAAGTTCTTGGTGTTTCCTCACGAAACACAGTGAAGAATTGGATGAAGGGTGGGATGTTTCCAGGCGCTTATCAGACCGAAGGCGGCCATTGGCGCTTTCCACGCGAAGAAGTCGAGAAGACTCGCGCGCGAATGGAAAAACTGCAAGACAAAAACAAGCAGGGAGACGTGGAGCCGCCGGAGGCCGAAAACCCTCAGGATCCACCACTGCTGTAGTGCTTCCGCATGGTTAGGTGCGGCGCTCCTTCCTTGGACCTTTGTACCGGTCCACCTGGATCCGGTTCGAACCCCACCTTTTCGTAAAACGCAATCGCACGGGCGTTGTCGGCACGAACCCAGAGTGACATGCCGACAACGCCCTCTTTTTCGCGGCCGAAACGTTCGAGCGTGCGGAATAACGTACGTGCATAGGTTTCGTCGGACGCGTGCGGATTCTTTACTCCGCGAAGCTCCTCGCGTATGCCAACGACGTAAACCACCAAATATTTCGCCTTGTCAGCGGACCCATCCGTGGGATGCGGACTGTTGCTGAAAGCAACCGAAGCAAATCCGACCAGCTCGTCTCCGTCACAAAATTTATAAGTGGGCGGCGACGCCTTACCGGACCCGTCGTCGAACCACTGGCGCGAATGGAAGTACCTGTCGACTTCGTCATCGCCCGACGTGAACTCGTCGATCTCGGGATCACTCGGGCTCGCATATTCGTATTGTAGCTCGGGATGAGACACGAAAACGCCCCGTATGGGTGGAGACTCTTGCACCGACACTGAACAAACGTGCAGCCCATAGTCACCACGCGACGTAGCACTGTCAAGGCGTATCCTTGGCGTATCCATGGTGCCGGAGACGATGTTGGCCGCTCTCTATTAGGGGCGCGGAACAGCGCGAGACCATTTAGGGGCTGCCCTCGCCGGCCCCGTCGTCCTCGGCCTCTCCGGCCCCGCCACCGTCGTCGGCATGGGCACCGCCCTGAGCTTCGGCGACCGCGAACTCGCCGAACCCATCCCCCGCACGCCAAAGGGAGGAACTCCCTGCCAGATCGTGCATGGGTTGCCTTTCGGGGGGTCGGTTATCTGTGGTGTCGCGGCTCGAACGCAAAGCAACCAGGCCGCCGATCGGCTGTAAGTTCCTCCCTATCGGGCGTTTTTTGCCCGATGGGGAGGTGGCGAGCGCGCTTTACAGCGCTCGACGGAGGGGCGGCTCAAAAACCCGAACGTCTCGACAGAGCACAAGACTCAGCCGCGCGGCGTTGTAGGGTGGTTGGCACCTTCACATCGCAACCGAACAACAGGAACCTCATCACTGGGCGGGGGCTCGGGACTGGCCGGCTGCCTGATCGGCGGGCTCGGCGGGCTCGGCAGCCTCGGCGTCCTCCACATCGGCGAGCATCCAGGACTCGACCTCGAGGTCCTCATCGCGGGTGCGCAGCACGCTGACGTCGCCGGTGGTCTCGAAGACCACCGCTCGCACGTCGCTGCGCCGAAAGATGTTGTGCTCGCGGAGCTTCGCGCGCAGGTCCTCCTCGGTCATCTGGGTCTCGCGGAGGTTTTCGTGGAGAATCTCTCCGTCCCTCATCACCAGCACCGGGGTGTTGTCGACGAGCTTTTGCATCCAATCGAACCGCCGCAGCAAACCCACCAGCTCCTGGAGTCCATAGATGGTGGCCAAACCGACGACGGCCGCCAGCAAGGGAGGATCGGAGGTCAGCAGCGTCGTCGCTACCAGCGAGCCGACGGCGACCGTCATCGCGAAGTCGAAGCTCGACATCTTGGAGAAGCTTCGCAGCCCGGCCATGCGCGTAAAGACGATGACTGCCAGGTAGATGCCGATGGCCGATATCGCCACCAGAAGTAAAGTAGTCGGATCGGCTGAAAGCCATTTCTCGAACATAATATTGCCTGTACTTGTAGAAGATTAGGGTTGGCGGTCACCCAGAACGTGCATGCCACCTCATAGCGTCGAATCAACCCCGTAGCTCCTGCCACAACACCTTCAACAACGGGCGCACCGATGGATCGTGCTCCATGTCGAAGAGCCGCGGGCCGAGCTTGTGGGCGCGTTTGTGGTCGATGAACCACGGCGGGTGCATGCGCGTGCGGAACGGGCCGCGCAGCACGGTCTTCTGGGGGTTATCGAAGAGGTAGGCGTTATGGGTAAAACCGATGCCGCTCTGCGGATCTTGCCATGTATTGCCCGGGTAGGCGCCCCAGGGAACGACGCCCAGCCCGTAGGCGATGGCCGGCCATTGGTTGAGGCTGACCACGCCGTATTCGAGGTCGGCGATGGCGCTCTCGACGGCATCCTGATGGGGTTGAGCGACGTCGGGGTGGACCACCAGGCTGGCGTTGAGGTTGCCCCAGATATGCGCGTTGCAGAAGTCGACCGCCTTGGCGAGGAAGTAGCCGACGTCGGGCGCCTCCAGCGCCGTCTCACACATCACCCCGCAGAAGGTCTCTTCATTGAAGCATAGCGAGTCGTGGTCGGCGGGGTCGACGTCGGCGATCAGCCCCCATGGCAGCAGCTCGTCGGTCTCCTTGCCGTATTGCTCGAAGCTGTCGTAGGCCTGCCGGAACTGGTCGAAGCGGTCGTGGGCCCCCTCGTAAAAAGCCGCACGCGGAGGCGTCTGGCGCAGCAACTTGCGGATCTCGGCCATCAACGGCTCGCGAAGCTCCCAGCCCTTGGGGGTGATGAGCACCTGCACTGCATTGCAGTTGAACCCGGCGTTGTTGACGACCTGAGTGACGATGCTCATGGCGTGAAATTTCAGGTCCTCTTCGGACCACGGGCCGGGCGCGACAATGACCGGGCTGATATTGCCCAGCCCGCTGGTCAGCCGCACGTCGGTGCGCGGCTCGTTCTTGTCTTTGCGCTCGCGGCCCTCGTCACCGGGCCCATAGGCGATGGCGTCGTGGGTGCGCACCCCGCCGGTCAGATGAATCTGATCGACCAGCTCGTGGCTGACCAAGTAGGCCCCCATCTCGACGCCCCCGTAGACGATGTCGAGGAATCCCGCATCGATGAGCTCGCCGTAGGCTTCCTCGACGTACGGCCCGAGGTAGTCGCCCACAGGATTGAGCTGCAGCATGCACACGTGCCCCTCGCCGAACATCTTGTCGATGACGTCCAGCGGCGGGATGCTCGTGACGTTTCCGACCGACAGCGACAAGTGGAGCTTACCCTCCGATTCGCGCTGGCGATAAAAGCAGGCCATATTCTCGTAGATCGCCCCGGAGTCGACATCGGGCTGCATCCACACCCGAGCCTCGAAGCCCGGGTAGATCGCGCGGTCCCACGCGTCGGCGGGCATGACGTCGACCATCGTCTGGCCGTCGTCGCGCTCGATGATCTGGTCACGCTCGATGGGCGGCCGGCCCGTTTCGGCCAGCGACGTGAGCGTCTTGTGCAAAAAACGAAGCGTGCGGATCATCGGCACCGGCCCCGAAAACCACTCCTCGCCGGCGGTCGGGCTGTCCGGGTCGATCTGCTTCAACTCCAGAGACTTCGCCACCAGCGGCCGGGCGACCGCGGCGGTGCGCTCGATGACGCGCTCGAGCAAGTCGGCCTTGGCCTCCACATTGAGGCGCGCCCAGCGGTCGGCGTTGGCGGCGAGCCGTTCGAGTTTTTCGTCGAGTACCTGAGTGTCCATGGCGGTCGCTCCTTGCGTCGATTATATCGCGCTAACCACCTGAAAACTAAGCACATTACCCAACCCGATAAATCACCTCGAACCCGAGCAACTCCCGAACGCCAGACAATCGAATGACCACAGTGGACTCAGGGGACTTGCTTTGTCAGCGGTGGTCGGCTCTTGAGGAACGGAAGAAAATCCAAGAAACTGCGCACCTGCGCGTTTTTCAGGCGTGCGGCGATGGCCGATACCGAGCCGGTTTGCGCGTCGCCAAAGGCGCCATCGAGGCGCACGCGCTGGGAGCGCCGATGCAGTGTCAGCGATTGGAGGACCACCGCGCCCTCCTCGAATTTCACCAGCCCGGGCTCACGTATCTTCCAGCGCATCCCCGGCCGCCCCACAGAGAACGCCTCCACGCTAAACGCCTTCAGATCGCGGCCGTGACGGCCGGACATATCCAGATACATCGGCAGGTCGGGAATGAGCGATATCTCTACCCTGGCCTTAGATTTGAGGCGAAACTTCTGGCCCTCCAAGAGGTCGAGCTCGATTTTAGCGTGGCGAAAGCGCCTATCGTTGGCGCGAAGACCGGTCATATGCGCCACCACGGTCCCCTCACCGAAGGGAAAGGAGCCGCGAACGTCGATATTGGTGGCGACCCGGCGCGCGCTCAAATCGGGGTGGCTGTATTCGAGCAAATCGAAGGTTCCTTTGGCCGAGAGCGCCTCCAACGGCCACTCGCCGTCGGAGCCGGCGGGGCTGAGGGCGCCTTTGACGACCATCTGGGCCCGCGTCGCGCGGTGCTCATCGAGCGACAATCGATCGCCGTCGACCTCCAAATCGTAGCTCAGCCCCTTCAAGCCGGATTCCGCGTCCAGGATCCCATCGCCCTCCACGGTCGTGCGCAGGATGTCAGCGGCGAGTCCTCGATGGCGCAGTTTGTGAAAGACCGCGCTGCCCTCATAGCTAAATCTGCGTGTATTGGGTGCGCTGGGATTGGCCTGCCCGGCAGCCGGAAGGCGAGTATCCAACGAGCCGCCGGCGACCTTCCAGCGCATATCGTCGAAGCGGACCCCGCGCGCCTTCCAGGTCGTATTCGCTTCGAGGTGCTCGAGCAGCTTCAAAGCGTCATGCTGCGACAAGACGGACGAGTCGAGCGTGCCGGAGGCCTTCGTCGACAGCTCAACGCGAGCGACCTCATCGAGTTCGATACCCAGCCGGCCGACGAGCCGCCTTGCGGCACTTCCGGGGGCGCTTGTCTCTGCCTCGAGGGCGAACGCGCCGCTCTCGAGGACGTGGCCGTTTACGCTGGCCGAGACTCCTGCCGACGAGATGTCGAGCGCCTCGACGTCGACTCGTCCTTCCCCCAGATGTGCGGTGAAGCCGAGCTCCTCGAGCCGCTCACCGGCTACCTCCAAGTCGCTGGCAGTCCACCGCACCGTCGCGTCGACGTCCTCGCGGGTGCGTCCCCGGCCGGAGACGGTACCGGCGCCGTCGACCACCAGCCATGACCACCCGGGCGCTCCCGGCCAGTCGGCGGGCCGGAAGTCTTCGGCTTCGAGCTCCAACGCGTAGGAATCGTCTCGGTGATCGACATGCCCCTCGATTTGTAGCCAACCCCCATCCGGGGAGCTCGCTCGACCTCGCACCCGGATCGGCTTAGTCGGCCCCAAGTCCGCAGCCGAGATGCCTCTCGGCCGACGATAAAGAGGGTCTTCTATGAGCCAGTGCTCGTCGACGGTGACCTCGTCAGCGCCGAGGATGCACGAGGTCGCGTCGGTGTCGATCCGCGCGTGCTTCATTTTGACCTCACGCGGCTTCGCCGAGGAGCCGGTGACCACCTCGGCGTCGAGTCGCGTGAAGCGCGCCTGTGTCCGCTTACCCGACAGCACCTGGAAGCGTGCCTCGGCCTGAATCGCGCGAGCGAGGAACCCGTGCGCTGTCTTCGCACTCGGTTTCTCATCATTAGGTTTCCCATCAGCCCCCTCGTCGAGACTCGCATCGGCCAAGACTGCAGGATCGACGAGAGCTGACGCTGGTCTCGGCAGATCGGCATCGAGATAGATGAGCTGCCCGTCAACGACCTCCGCGCGTGTCATCTCGAAGAGCACTTGGCCGGGAGGGCGCGCCTTTCCGCTGGGTTTTCGCGACCTGAACACCTCGTCGATGTTGTTCTCGCCGTCAGTGTAGCGGTCCACGAAGACGACTGGTCGTAGCAGGCGCGCGCGATCGAAGCGCAAGTTGCCATCCAACAACTCGAAGGCCGACGCGTCGATCTGCAACTCGTCGATATGAGCGACCGGCTCGCCGCTGCCGTCGCGGATTTCGACATCGTGGGCCGTAAATCCCCACACCAGCGTCCCCGTCAGCCGGCGTGCGTCGAAGTCGCCGACAAAATGGTCGTCCAGCTTCTTCTCGAGCTCGTCGAGGACCCGCTCGTGCAGCAGACCGCTCTCCACGGCGGCATAGGAGGCCGCGCCCCCGCCGACAATGGCGCCCACGGCGATACACGCGAGTATCTTGTAGAGTGAGGCCATAGAGTACAACGAGAATACGGGGCTCGCTCGTCGCAGCGGCGGCGGCTACTACGGTTTGCTGAGGATGGAGCGACGAGCGTACGGATGCCGGGTGGTCAACCGCAGGGGCGGGCTGATGTATTTCGTAAACTTTTGAAATTATTTGGATTTTGGCCGGCGCTCACCTTGCCAGCATATGAAGTTCCCGCTATTCGGTCGTCCCGTAGTCGTGGTCGTGGTCGTGGTCGTAGACGTAGACGAACAGCAGCCAACCCCGCGAATCAAAAGCGTGAGTTTCCGATTCGAGCCGCATGCCGAGCAGGAGCTCTGTGCTGCTCGATGACGACGACGTTCACGACCACGACCACGACCACGAAAGGCAAAGGCAAAGGCAAGTCAACCGAACGGGTCGAGGTACAAGTCCTGGGGCAGAACTCCGGCGTCCAGGGCAACCCGCTGCATCTGGCGCACGGTCTCCGGTGGCCCGCACAAAAAGACGATGCAACGTTCACGCCCCGTACGCTCGATCGATTTGGCGAGCGTGTCTTCGATGTGCCCGACCTGCCAGCGCGGGTCGTTCGCGCCGCCCAGCACGCTCGGCCGATAGCTAAGCTGTGCGTGCTCGGCGCTCAGCTGCTCGAGCTTGCCGTGCAGGTACAGTCCATCGGGCGAACGCGCGCCGTGGCAGATATCAATCGCTGCACGATGACCCTGCCGAAGCGCGTCTTGTGCCACACCGAATAGCGGAGACAGTCCGGTGCCGGTGCCGGCCAACACAAGGGGGTGCTCGGCCATCTCCTGCGCGTAGAAACAATGACCGCCCGGCCCGCCCAGCCAGACGTCGGCGCCCAGGATATCCTCATCGCACAGCCACGAGCTCATCTGACCGCCGGGCACCCGGCCGACGTGCAGCGCGATATGCCCGTCGGCCTCGGCCAGATTGCTGACCGAGTACGGGCGAGTGAGTCCGTCGTCTCGGCGCAAGAAGACAAATTGGCCGGCGCGAACATCGAGGGGCGAAAAAGGCTCGATCATCACTTCGGCGACCGACGGGCGCAAGAGCCGCCGGCGGATGATGCAGGCTCGAGTTACGGAGGCCGACTCCAGCGCAACGGCGATCGGCTCCGACGGGCAACGCCCACCGGCATTGGATTCTCCGCGCGCCGACGACCCAGCCAGTGAGCTCCAACCACCCGACGCCGGACTCAATGCACAGCCGTTACACGCCGCCTTTGTGCCGCATCCTACCGAGACTTCCATCCGCTCTCCTGTCGGCACAACGCTGCACCGGGCCCGTAGTCTTCTCATCGACTCGCCCATAAATGCCTGCAAGACACGCGCCGTCGATCTGCGGACGAAAAGCATATAAAACGGGCGCAATTTTTGCGCCACGCGTTAGCATCGCGCACTTTCTGCCAGCCGGCGGGATTCCAAACGTCACAACTCATCGGACTCATGATCCAACGCATAAGCCTCCGCCGGTGCTCGCGTTAGAAAACTCCACGTTAGAGAAAAGCACTCTCGCACCCGTTGGAGCCCAACAATCACCCGTTGAGGGCATAGCGCTGCGTTGAATACTCATTCAGTCGAAATGCGATCAATTGACGGTTGTACAGCACGCATTTCTTGGATACGAACGCCTCGCATTTAGGACTCTCGAAGGTCTCTCGGCACGACACGAGTGAATACCCATGACCAACTCGACAGCGTTGCGCCCCATCGGCCAGTGGCTGGCCTCGACCCCCCCGCTATTTTCCCCTCGCGACATCGCTGCGGCCACGGAGCGTACCCGGGAGCCGGTCCAGGTCGTGCGTGATCCGGAGACCGGCCATATGGGAGTGGCCGGCGGTGGCCAATTGGTGCCGCAGGTTCAACCGCGCACCGATGGCGCCTACGAATTGATGGCATCGCTGCCCGCGCTGTATCCGGAATGGCTCGGTGACCGCTCATTTCAGGAGGCTCACGGCGTGCGCTTTCCATACGTGGCCGGCGCGATGGCGAACGGCATCGCCACCCCACAAATGGTCATCGAGATGGGCCGCGCGGGCATGCTCGGCATTTACGGGGCGGCGGGCCTGTCGCCCGAGCGTGTCGAGCGCGGCATCGAGACGATCTGCGCCGCGCTCGAGGCCGACGGATTTGCCTGGGGCGTCAACCTCATCCACTCGCCAAATGAGCCGCAGCTCGAGTCGGAGCTGGTCGACCTCTTCCTTCGCACTGGCGTACGGTGCGTGTCTGCCTCGGCGTTCATGAGATTGACGCTACCCCTGGTGCGCTACGCCTGCTCGGGGCTGACAACCGGCTCCGACGGGCGCATCCACCGGCCCAACCAGGTGCTCGCGAAGGTTTCGCGGGTCGAGGTCGCCCGCCACTTTATGGCGCCTGCGCCCGAGTCGATGCTGCGCAAGCTCGTCGAGCGCGGTCAGCTCACCGAAGAAGAAGCTCGCCTGGCCCGCCAGGTGCCGGTGGCCGAGGACATCACCGCCGAGGCTGACTCGGGCGGCCATACTGACAACCGCCCGATGGCAGCCCTGCTGCCGGCGATGGCCACCCTCCGCGACCAGCTCAGCCGTGAGCACGGCTTCGGCCGCCCAATTCGCATCGGAGCGGCCGGCGGACTGGGCACACCCAACGCCGTGGCCTCGGCGTTTTCGCTGGGCGCGGCCTACGTGCTGACCGGTTCGATCAACCAAGCTGCGCTCGAGTCCGGTCTGTCGGCCGCTGGCAAAGAGATGCTCGCCGACGCCGACACCACCGACGTGGCGATGGCGCCCTCGGCCGATATGTTCGAGATCGGCGCCAAGGTCCAGGTGCTTTCCCGGGGCACGATGTTCGCCTCGCGCGCCCGAAAACTCGACGACTACTACCGCCGCCTCAACTCACTCGACGGGCTCACCGACGACGAGCGACGCGACCTCGAAGACAAGCTATTGGGCGATTCCATCGAAGCGATCTGGGAGAAGACCCGTCGTTTTTGGAAAGAGCGCGACCCGGCCGAATTGAAACGAGCCCAGGAGAACCCGCGCCACAAAATGGCCCTGCTGTTTCGGTGGTATCTGGGCAACTCGAGCCACTGGGCCATTGGCGGCTCGGACGAGCGCCGCTTCGACTATCAGATCTGGTGCGGACCCGCGATGGGCGCGTTTAACCGCTGGACGGAGCACTCCTTTTTGGCCGAACCGTCCAACCGGCGAGTCGCCCAAATCGCGCTCAACCTGCTCGAGGGCGCCGCGGCCATCACACGCGCCCAACAACTGCGCACGTATGGACTGCCCGTGCCGGCACAGGCCTTCGACTTTCGCCCTAGGCCGCTGCAATAAAGCCCTGACCGATCGGTCAGGGCCATACGCCGTGACCAAAAAACGTGATACGTACGAGCATATACAACTTTCACAACTGCTCTGGCTGAGATCCTTATGTCCGAACAATCCCCCATCGCAATCGTGGGCGTCAGCGCCCTCTTCCCGGGCTCATCGGACGCCGGTGGCTTCTGGCGAGATATCCTCGCCGGCAAAGACCTGCTGACCGACGTGCCGCCGTCCCATTGGTTGACCGAGGATTATTACGACCCCGACCCCAACACCCCGGACAAGACCTACGCCGACCGCGGCGCGTTCCTGTCGGATGTGGACTTCTCGCCGATGGACTTCGGCGTGCCGCCCAACATCCTGTCGGCGACCGACTCCAGCCAACTCCTGGCGCTGATCGTCGCCAAGAAGCTGCTCGAAGACGCTGCACAGGGCCCCTTCGAGAATATGAATCGCGAGCGCGTCGGGGTCGTGCTCGGGGTCGCCTCGACCACCGAGCTCTGCCTGCATATGGCCGGCCGGCTGCAACAGCCGGTCTTCGAGCGCGCCATGCGCCAGAGCGGTCTCGACGAGGAGCAAGTCGAGGCGGTCTCCAAGCGGGTCGGCGATATGTATGTCCCGTGGGAAGAGAATACCTTCCCCGGACTGCTCGGGAACGTGGTCAGCGGCCGCATCGCCAATCGATTCGATCTGGGCGGGACCAACGCCGTGATCGACGCCGCTTGCGCGAGCTCCCTGGCCGCCCTGGAGATGGGCATCAACAAGCTGCACCTGGGCCAGGCCGACATGATGATCACCGGCGGTGTCGACGCGCTCAACGACATCCTGATGTATATGTGCTTCAGCAAGACCGGCGCGCTGTCCAAGACCGGCGACTGCCGGCCGTTCGCGGCCGACGGCGACGGCACGATGATGGCCGAGGGCTTAGGCATGTTCGCCCTCAAGCGCCTCGAGGACGCCGAAGCCGCCGACGACAAGATCTACGCGGTCATCCGCGGGGTGGGCTCCTCGTCGGACGGCCGCGCCAAGAGTATCTACGCGCCGCGCCCCGAGGGACAGTCCAAAGCGCTGTGGCGTGCCTATGAAGAGGCCGACTACAGCCCGCGCACCGTCGAGCTGCTCGAGGCCCACGGCACCGCCACCAACGCCGGCGATGCCGCCGAAGTACGCGGCCTCAAGGCCGTCTTCAATGACGACGATCTCGATCTCGATGGCGAGTCCGAGAGCAATAAGGGCCGGCGCTGGTGCGCGCTCGGCTCAGTCAAATCGCAGATCGGCCACGCCAAGGCCGCCGCAGGCGCCGCGGGTCTGTTCAAGACCGTCATGGCGCTCAACCACCGGGTGCTGCCGCCGACCATCAAGGTCGACCAGCCCAACCCGGACCTCGAACTCGAAGACAGCCCCCTCTATATCAACTCCGAGCGTCGCCCGTGGGTGCGCGGCGCAGACCACCCCCGCCGCGCCTCGGTCAGCGCCTTTGGGTTCGGCGGCACGAACTTCCACATCACCCTCGAGGAGTATAAGGGCGCGGGCAAACGAGCCCCGCGGCTTCGCACCGCCAGCTCCGAATTGGTGCTGCTCAGCGCCGACTCACCCGACGGCCTCATCGACCGGTGCGACGAGGTCGTCGATTCGCTCGACACCGACGGCATGCTGACCTTCCTGGCCAAGTCGACCCAGGATGCCTTCGACGCCTCCCAGCCCGCTCGCCTCGCCGTCGTGGCCGGCGACGACGACGAGCTCGCACAGAAGCTCGCTCAGGCAGCCAACACCATCAAAAAGGCCCCCGAGGATGCGTTCTCCTCGCCCAACGGCATCCACTACGGCTTTGGGCTGGATCCCGGCGACGTCGCCGTGCTCTTCCCCGGCCAGGGCAGCCAATATATCGGCATGGGAGCCGACGTCGCGGTTCAATTCGAGCGCGCCGGCGGGGTCTGGGACCGCGCTGCCGACCTCGAATTCGACGACGAGTCCGACCGCCTCCACGAGGTGGTCTTCCCGCCGCCGGCATTCTCCGACGAGGAGCGCGACGCCCAAAAGCAGCGCCTGACCGCCACCGAGTGGGCGCAGCCTTCCATCGGCGCGGCCAGCCTGAGCATACTGCGCGTGCTCGAAGACCTCGGCCTCGAGCCCGCCTGTGTGGGCGGCCACAGCTACGGTGAGGTCACTGCCCTGAGCGCCGCCGGCGTACTCGGCGAGCGCGAGATGTTGGAGGTCTCGCGCAAGCGCGGCGAGTTGATGGCCAACGCCTCCAGCGAGCCGGGCTCGATGACCGCTGTCTCGGCGACCATCGAGGAGCTCGAGCCCAAGCTCGACACCTGGGACGTCGACGTCGTCGTCGCCAATCACAACAGTCCGCGCCAGGTCGTCCTATCCGGGGCAACCGCGGCCATCGACCAGATTGAAGAGCACCTGGCCGGCGAGAAAATCTCGTTCAAGCGCCTGCCGGTATCGACCGCATTTCACTCCTCGCTGGTCAGCGATTCGAGCGTGCCATTCCTCGATTTCCTCGAGGACGTCGAGTTCGGCAAAGCCGCCTTCCCGGTCTACGCCAACTCCGAGGCCGCGCCCTACCCCGACGATCCGGCGGCCATGCGCCGCCAGCTCGCCGAGCAGATCGCCAAGCCGGTGCGCTTCGTCGAGCAGATCGAGGATATGTACGAAAAAGGCGCGCGCACCTTTGTCGAGGTCGGCCCACGCAGCATTCTGACGCGGCTGGTCGGCAAATGCCTGGACGGCCGTGACCATCACCGCATCAACGTCGACCGCCGCGGCAAAGACGGCGTCGACTCGCTCAACAGCGCGCTCGGCTACCTATCGGTGGTCGGCGTCGGACTCGACTTCGCCCCGTTGTGGAGCGGCTTCGAAGACGTCGCCGACCCGCGCGATGCCGAAAAGCCGTCCTTCACCGTCCCGCTCAACGGCGCAAACTACGACAAGCCCTATCCGCCCGATAATCACGAGGAAGTCTTCGCCGAAGCTAACCGGAGCGACGCCGTCCCTGGCGTCGACGGCAGGGACGCCGTCGCTCCAAAACAGGCGACCTCCTCGACAAAGACCAATAAATCCCCGACGCCCCCAAAGAAGGCTGCCGAGGCCACCAAGACTATGAGCAACAAACCCGAACAAGCCGCCTATCGAGCCTCGTCGCAGAATAACGCGAACGGCCGCGCTCCCAATGCTCCTAAGCAACAGGCTCCTCAGCAACAGGTTCCGCAGCAACAGCCTCCGCAGCGACAGGCTCCGCAGCAACAAGCCCAGCCGTTGCCCGCCGACGAACGTGCGGCGTGGGTGCGCGCTTATCAAGAGCAGCAGCGCCAGACCGCCGAGGCCCATCAGACCTTCCAGCAGATGATGGCCGAGTCGCATCGCGCTTTTTTGGAGACGATGGACAACTCGTTCAATTCGCTCAGCCATATGGCCTCGGGGCAGGCGCCGCCGCGTCCGCAGCAGCGGGTTGAACGGCAGGTTCAACAGCCGGTTGAACGGCGGGTTGAACAGCCGGTTCAACAACAGGTTGAAAGGCGGGTTGAACAGCCGGTTGAACGGCAGGTTGAACGGCAGGTTCAGCCTGAGTTGCAGCGACAAGCTCGGCCCGATCGGGTTGCGGCCGATGGGCCGGCTCCGGCACAGCCGGCAGCTGCGACGGCGCCCCCACCGACTGAGAGACCCGAACAACCCGCGGCTCCGAGTGTCGATCTGGCCGAGTTGATGCTCGAGATTGTCGCCGAGAAGACCGGCTACCCGCGTGAGATGCTCCAGCCCAAGATGGAGCTCGAGGCCGACCTCGGCGTCGACTCCATCAAGCGCGTCGAGATTCTCGCCGAAATGGAAGAACGCGTCCCCGAGCTTCCCGAGGTCGACACCGCCGAGATGGCCGAGCTTCGCCGCCTCGAGGAGATCACCGACTATATGCAGGGCTTGCTCGGCGACGCCGTCCCTGGCGTCGACAACCGGAGCGACGCCGTCCCTGGCGTCGACAACCGGAGCGACGCCGTCCCTGGCGTCGAACATAACCGGAGCGACGCCGTCCCTGGCGTCGAACATAACCGGAGCGACGCCGTCCCTG
>CAYLTX010000094.1:14159-25183 GCA_964386725.1 uncultured Bradymonadales bacterium
GCGTCGAAGACCAACGGAGCGACGCCGTCCCTGGCGTCGAAGAGACCAGCGACTTAGCCGACATCGACCTCGACGAGCTGATGCTCGAGATCGTCGCCGAGAAGACCGGCTACCCGCGTGAGATGCTCCAGCCGGAGATGGAACTCGAGGCCGACCTCGGCGTCGACTCCATCAAGCGCGTCGAGATCCTCGCCGAGATGGAAGAGCGCGTCCCCGAGCTTCCCGAGGTCGACACCGCCGAGATGGCCGAGCTTCGCCGCCTCGACGAGATCATCGATTATATGCAGGGACTGATGGGCGGCCGCGAGCCGCATAGCCAGTCCTCGTCGAGCAGCACCGAGGAATCCGAAGACGATTCGGAGTCCGACCCTGGAACGAGAGCGACAAGTGCGAGCGGCTCTACGACGAGTGAACCAGACACCAGCGGCTTAGCACGCTACGCCGTTCGCGCGGTCAACGCGCCGGCCAGCGGCACGAGTATGCCCGGGCTGTCGCAGCTCGAGACGGTCTATGTGACCGGTGAGAGCGGCGATCTCGGCCCGATTTTGGTCGAGACGCTCCAGGAGCGCGGCCTCGACGCCGAGCTCTGTGACGCAGTGCCCGAGGGCGCCCAGGCGGCGATCTTTTTGGGCGGCCTAGCCTCCGTCGACGACATCGACGACGCCCTTGCGGTCAACCGCCACGCCTTCGACGCTGCTAAGGCGTTGGTCTCTGGTGACGACCCGTCGCCCAAGCTCTTCGTGACCGTCCAGGACACCGGCGGCGACTTCGGCCTCTCCGGCTCGGCCGGCACCCGCGCCTGGCTCGCCGGCACCGCAGCGCTGGCCAAAACGGCCGCCGTCGAATGGACGGACGCAGCCGTCAAAGCGATCGACCTCCCCCGTAATGGCCGGACCATGCAGGTCCAAGCCGACGCCATCGCCGACGAGATCTTCGAAGGCGGCCCGGAGGTGGAGGTCGGCCTGGGAGCCGAGCGCATCACGCTCGTCGGCATGGACGAACCGGTCGATGCGGCCGGCTCGGCCACGAATCTCGACGCAGACTCCGTCATCGTCGTCTCCGGTGGAGCTCGCGGCGTGACCGCCACGGCCACCGTCGCCCTGGCAAAGCGCACCGCGTCCAACTTCGTCTTGCTCGGACGCACCGAGCTGGTCGACGAGCCCGCGGTTTGCAACGGCGTCGAAGGCGACGCCGCGCTCAAGCGCGTGCTGCTCGAAGAGGCCAAGGCAAACGGTGAGATGCTCACGCCCCGCGACCTGCAAAGCCAAGTGCGCCACGTGCTCGCCTGCCGCGAGATTCGCGATACCATCGCACAGCTGGACGCCGTCGGCTCGAAGGCGCGCTACGTCTCGGTCGACGTGCGCGATAAGGAAGCGCTCGCTGAGGCTTTCTCACAAGTGCGCGACGACTGGGGCCCCATCACGGGGCTGGTCCACGGCGCCGGCGTCCTCGCCGACGCCCTCATCGAAAAGAAGACCCTCGAGCAATTCGAGTTCGTGGTCGGCACCAAGACCGAGGGGCTTCGCGCGCTGCTCGCAGCCACCGACGAAGATCCGCTCGAGCTCATCTGCACGTTCTCGTCGGTCGCGGCCCGGTCCGGAAACCCCGGCCAGAGCGACTACGCGATGGCCAACGAAATCCTCAACAAGGTCGCCGCCGCCGAGCGCAACCGTCGCGGCGAGGCCTGCCTGGTCAAGTCGATCGGCTGGGGGCCCTGGGACGGCGGCATGGTCACGCCCACCCTCAAGAAGCATTTCGAGGAGCAGGGAGTCGTGCTGATTCCGAAAGATGCGGGCGGCCAGATGTTCGCCACCGAGATTCTCGATGCGCCTGCGAGCGACATCGAGGTCGTGCTGGGTGGTTCTGTCTCCGCCGAGGGCATCAACGGCACCAATCTCGAAGAGGGCATCAGCGTCGACCTTCATATCGACGCCTCGACCCACCCTTACCTCGACAGCCACCGCCTCAAGGGCGTGCCCGTCGTGCCGGCCATGGTCGTGCTCGACTGGTTTTTGCGCTTGGCGCGCGGCTGCCGCCCGGACCTCCAGGTCCTGCGCTGCCGCGATATGGAGGTGCGAAACGGCATCAAGCTGCAGGGCTTCGACGAGGACGGCGACTTGCTCAGACTGACCGCACGTCAGGCGGGCAGCGCAGCCAAGCCGGAGCTCAACGTTGAGCTTCGCGGCGCGGACGACACACTGCACTACGTCGCCGTCGTGGAATTGGGCGACACAGCCCCGAGCCCGGCCGATGATCTGGCCGGCAGCTACGAGATGAGCCCGAGCGCAAGCGACATCCCGCTCGAAGAGGCCTACGACGACGGAAACCTCTTCCACGGCCCCGACTTCGAGGTTCTCACCGAGATCAAGGGCATCAGTGAGGGCGGAGGCGTCGCCAATCTCAAAGGCTCGCGCCTGATGGGCTGGCCCGCCGAGGGTTGGTTCGCCGACCCGGCCGCCCTCGACGGCGCGCTGCAAATCGGCCTGCTGTGGGGCATGCAGACGATGGGCAAGCAGACCCTGCCGATGCGCATGGACAGCTACACCCCCTTCGTGACTGCTCCCGTCGACGAGCCGCTCGAGTGCATCGTGCGCAAGCGCTCCAACTCCAGCAAGCGCATCGTCGCCGACGTGCTGCTTCGCTCCGAGGACGGGCAAATACTCGCCGAAATGCTCGGCGTCGCCATGTATGCCGTTCCGGACACGGTTTAACGAGCTCCGACGGCACAGAGGCCGTCGCTCCTGTTAATCGTACAACACCCAACAGGAGCGACGCCGTCCCTGGCGTCGATAGGATTTATAAATGACTCGATTTCCACCGATTGCCATCGTCGGTCAGGGCTGCGTCGTACCCAGCGCCCTGACCCCCGCCGAACTCTGGAAGACCGTCGTCGAAGAGCGCGACGTGCTCGACTCGGTGCCCGAGGGTTATTGGGGCCTCGACGCGCGCCGGGTCATGACCGATCCGGACCAACCCGAGCTGGACCGCACGTGGTCCGATCGCGGCGGCTACGTCAGCGGCTTCGACGAGGTGTTCAGCCACGACGGCTTTCATCTGGACGCCGAAGAGCTGGTCGACCTCGACCTGCTCTTCAAGTGGAGCCTATACGCCGGCCGCCAGGCGCTCGAGGGCGCCGGACACGATATCAGCCAGTTCGCCCCACGGGCCGGCGTCGTACTCGGCAATAAAAGCTTTCCGACCCCCGGAATGGCCAAATTCGCCGAGCAGGTTTGGCGTGAGCGAAACGGCTGGCCGACCGATGAAAAGGTCGACCCCAGAAACCGGTTTATGTCCGGCCTTCCGGCCCAGCTCGTCGCCCAATCGCTGGGTCTCGGCGCTGGCGCATTCTCCTTGGATGTGGCCTGTGCGTCGTCGCTCTATGCCATCAAACTCGCCTGCGACCGGCTCCACGACGACAGCGCCGACCTGATGCTCGTCGGCGGCATCAACCGCGCCGACGACCTCTTCTTGCATATCGGCTTCTGCTCGCTGCAGGCGCTCAGCCGCACCGGCCAGAGCCGCCCGTTCCACCGCGATGCAGACGGGCTCATCCCCGCCGAGGGCGCAGCCTTCGTGGCGCTCGAGCGCCTCGACGACGCGGTCGCCGCCGGGCACGAGATTCTGGGAGTCATCCGAGGCGTCGGCCTGTCCAACGACGGCCGAAGCCGCGGGCTTCTGACCCCAGGTGAGAACGGCCAAGTGCGGGCGATGCGCGCTGCTTACGAGATGGCCGGTCTCACGCCCTCGGACATCACCCTGGCCGAATGCCACGCCACCGGAACGCCGGTCGGCGACGCCACCGAGGTGCACTCGATGGCGCGCGTCTTCGCCGAGAACACCGACGCGCTGCCGATCGGCTCGCTCAAGTCCAATATGGGCCACCTGATCACCGCCTCGGGCGTCACCGGCCTGCTCAAGGTGCTCTCCGCGATGCGCGAGGGCGTCCGTCCGGCGTCTCTGCACACAGACCACCTCATCGACGCCCTCGACGGCGCGCCGCTTCGCGTGCTCCGGGAGGCCGAGGAGTGGACCTGCGACGGCCCGCGCCGCGCGGCCATCAACAACTTCGGCTTCGGCGGCAACAACGCCCACCTCATCGTCGAACAGTGGCGACCTGGTTCAACAACAAAGTCAACGGCGGGTTCAACGCAAAGGGCGCAGAGAGCGCAAAGAAAAGAAACACAAGATATTAAAACCTCAGCGAACTCTGCGGCCTCTGCGTTAAAAACCGAGCCGGCAGTCACGTCCAACGAAGCGATCGTTGTCGTGGACATGAGCGTGATGGCGGCTGACGGCGTGGATACGGAGGACTTTTCGCGTGCGCTCTTTTATGGAGATTCGCGCGTTGGAGCCGATGGTGCGCGGGCCGAGTCGATTGAGATCGACGTGACAGAAGCTCGCTTTCCGCCGGTGGATTTGCAGAAGACACTGCCGCAGCAGTTGCTGGTTTTGAAGGCGGCGCTGCAGCTCTCGGACACCGTCGACGCCCTGCCCCGCGAGCGCACCGGCGTGTTGCTGGGCATGGGTTGCGACGCCGAGGTCGCCCGGCATCACGCCCGCTGGCGCATGGAAGATGAGGTGGTCGACAAATTTGGCGCCGACGCGCTCGACGGCATCACCGGCCCGTTGTCGGCGCCGGGCGTCCTGGGCACGATGCCCAACCTGGTCGCCAATCGCATCAACAGCCAATTCGACCTGCAGGGCCCGAGCTTCTCCATCTCCGGCGAGGAGATGTCCGGCGCGCTCGCCCTTCGCGAAGCCGCGCGTGCGCTTCGCCAGAACGAGATCGACGCCGCCCTCGTCGGCGCCGTGGAGCTCGCCTGTGAGCCGGTCCACCTTGCGGCCGCGGCCGACGTGCTGCCCGAGGACCGACAGACGCCCGGCGACGCCGCCGTCTTGCTGGTCCTCAAGCGATTGAGCGACGCGCGACGCGACGGCGACAACGTCCGGGCTGTATTGCCAAGCGATGTCACCGATCAGGACCTGAGCAATACAGCCAGTCTTCGACTTGGAACCGACGAAGACGCCCAGAGCCTGACGCCGCTCTTCGGCCACCCGCACGCCGCCAGCGGATTGCTGCACATCGCTGCCGCCGTCGAGGCATGCAGCCGCAGGCTGCGGCCGGCCACGACCGACCGACCCACCGTGCCCTGGATGCACGACAACGGTCGGCGACTGGCGACCGTCTCGACCGACACCGCCACCGGCGAGCGCATCAACACCGCCGTGCAGGCGCTGTCCGGAGCGCCGCCCGAGCGCTTCGTCGAAGAGGCGCCTCCGCTGATCCACGTCTATAGCGGCGCCAATCTCCCCGAGCTCATCCGCGAGCTCGAGCGAGACCAAAACTCCGACGACAGCCCGCTGCGCCTGACCATCGTCGCGCGCAGCCAAGACGAATTGTCCACTCGCCGCGACCAGGCCCTCCAGGCTCTGCGCGGCGGCGTCGCACCGACCTACTTCCAAAAACTCGGCCCGGGCATCTACCTGGGCGACGGCTCGCTCGAAGGCGAGACCTCGTTTGTATTCACCGGCCCAGCCGGCGCCTATACCGGCATGGCTCGGTCGCTCTTGCTCGCGATGCCCGAACTCGCCGACACCTTCGGCGGGCGTTGCAAGCGTGCCGAGAGCGCCGCGGGATGGGTCTACGCCGACAACCTCGGCCGCGAGCCCAACCCCGCCGAAAAGCTGTGGGGCGCCTCGTTCTTATGCCAGGTCCACGCCGATCTGAGCCGAAACGTCCTGGGGCTTTCGCCCGAGGCCGCCATCGGATTCTGCGCCGGCGAGACCAACGCGCTCTTTGCGATGGGCGCCTGGCGAGACTTCGACGGACTCTACGAAGACCTCGACCGCGAGGGCATCTTCGAGCGCCGCCTCGGCGGCGACTTCGAGGCCGTGCGCGACGCATGGGAGCTCGACGACGACGCAGAGGTCCAGTGGCAAACTTGGCGATTCCTCGTGCCCGAAGACGCGCTGCGTGCGGCCGTCGACGCCGAGGAGCGCGCCTATATCACCCTGATCAACGCCCCCGGCGACATGGTCGTCGGCGGCGAGGAAGCCGCCATCCTGCGCATCGCCGAGAAGGTCGGCAAGCAGCGTGCTCGCCCATTGGGCTATAATATTGCGATGCATTGTCCGGCCGCGCACCCCATCGACGGGCTGTGGCACGACCTGCACCACCGCGAGACTCACGCGGTGCCGGGCGTGCGCTTTTATACCCACTCGACCGGCACCCACTACGAGGCCAACGCCGACAACGTCGCCGACGCCTTGGTCGGCCAGGCGATGAACACCGTCGACTTCCCCAGCCTGGTCCGCCGCGCCTGGGACGACGGCGTGCGCGTCTTCATCGAGCACGGCCCCCGCGCCGGCTGCACCCGCTGGATCGGGCGCATCCTCGGCGACCGCGAGCACCTGGCCGTCTCGCTCGACCGCACCGGAAAAGACTCGCTGCTGCAGGCCGTCGACTCGACCGCCCGCATGCTCGCCGCGGGTCTCCCGGTCGACTACAAAAAGCTCAACGACCCGCTCCAGGGCGCCCGGCCGCTGCGAAAGCGCGAGGAGCGCGACGACGAAACGACAGCCGGCAGCCTCTCGTTCCCGGCACACCTTCCGCCGGTGAAGCTGCCGGCGCGCGATACAAAGCCGGCTCATGACTACGAGACAATGGCCCCGGCTCCCGAACTGCCGCCGGTTGATAGCGCCGCGCCTGCGCCGAGGCTCTTCGAGCAACGACAAGCGCCCCAGCCAGCAACACAACAAGCCCCGCAGCAGACGCTCATGGACGGAGGCCGACGTGACGCAACGCCGACGAGCGTGCGCGAGCAAATGAAGCAGATGCATCAGGAGTTCCTGCAACGACAGGCCGAGTTGCACCAGCAGTTTTTGAGGCAACGTGAGCGGTCTGCGCAGTGGCTACTCGAGAATGCAAATGCTCCGGTGCCGGACAACCCACCGGTGCCCGGGCTTCCAGCCCTGGACGACAAGCCCGGTCCCTTTTTCGGCCGCGAAGAACTCGAGATCCACGCCGGCGGCAAGATCTCCGAGATCTACGGCCCCCTCTTCGAGCAACAAGACGGCTACGCCCGCCAGGTGCGCATGCCCAAACCGCCGCTGCTTCTGGTCGACCAGGTCACCGGCATCGACACCGAAGCCGGCGAGATGGAAAATAAAGCCACCATCTGGACCGAGACCGACGTCACCGAAGACGCCTGGTATATGCACAACGGCCGCATGCCGACCGGTCTCTTCGTCGAATCCGGCCAGGCCGACCTGATGCTCATCTCCTGGATGGGCGTCGACTACAAGAAGAATAAAGGCGAGCGAATCTACCGCTTGCTCGGCTGCGAGTTGACCTTCCACGGAGGGCTTCCGGAGCCCGGTGCGACGCTGCAATTCGACATCCATATCGACGGCCATGCCCATCAGGGGCCGGTCCACATCTTCTTCTTTCACTATAATTGCGAGGTCGACGGCCAGCGCCGCTTGACCATGCGCGGCGGCCAGGCCGGCTTCTTCACCGACGAGGAGCTCGCCGAATCCGCAGGCGTCATCTGGGATCCGAGCGATATGGACATCCCGGCCGACACTCGTCTGGATGCGCCGGACATCGTGTGCAGCCGCACCCAATTCGGCAGCGAGCAACTCGCCGCGTTTGCCGACGGACGCGTCTATGAATGCTTCGGCGACGGCTTCGAGCGGACCGCTGCGCATACCGAGCCGCCGAGCATCCAGAGCGCCAAGATGTGCTTTTTGGATGAGGTCGAGCAATTCGCCCCCCGAGGCGAGCTCCCTGACACGCCCAATAAGCGAGGCTACCTGCGCGCCGTCCAGCACGTCTCGCCGGATACCTGGTTCTTCGACGGGCACTTCAAAAACGATCCCTGCATGCCCGGCACCTTGATGCTCGAGGGATGCATTCAGGCGATGTCCTTCTATATGACGGGCATGGGCTACACCCTCGAGCGCGACGGATGGCGCTTCGAGCCGGTGCCCGACCAGCCGATTCAGATGCGCTGTCGCGGGCAGGTCACGCCCTCTTCCAACGAGGTCGTCTACGAGGTCTTCGTACGCGAGGTCATCAGCGGCCCCGAGCCCAAAATCTTTGCCGACCTGATGTGCACGGTCGACGGCCTCAATGCCTTCCACTGCGAGCGCCTCGGCCTGCAGATGGTCCCCGACTACCCGTTGGACAGACATCCCCATCTAAGCGACCAGCGGTTGCCTGCCAGTGAAAATAACAAGCCGGCCGCGACCGTCGACGGGTTCACCTACGACGATGCGTCCGTGGTCGCCTGCGCGATTGGACGGCCGTCTGAAGCCTTCGGCCCGAGCTACGAACGCTTCGACGGCCCGCTGCGCGCCCCGCGGCTGCCCGGCCCGCCTTATCTATTCATCAGCCGCATCTCCGAGGTCGACGGTCCCAAGAACAGGCTCGAGAAAGGCTCGCGCGTCGTCGCCGACTACGACGTCCCCGACGACGCCTGGTATTTCGAGGAGAACGGCGCCCCGGTCATGCCCTATTGCGTGCTGCTCGAGGTCGGCCTGCAGCCCTGCGGCTGGCTCGCCTCGTATGTGGGCTGCGCGCTGACCGCCGAGAACGAGCTCTTCTTCAGAAACCTCGACGGCACCGGCACCGTCCACGCCGAGGTCACACCGCAGACCGAGCAGCTTCGCACCGAAGCGGTGCTGCGCTCGATCAGCAGCTCGGGCGGCATGATCATCGTCAGCTTCGACGTGGAGACCTACGCCGACGGCGAGCTCGCCTTCTCCATGGACACCGTCTTCGGCTTCTTCCCCAAGGAAGCGCTCGCCGGACAGGCCGGCCTGCCGAAGAGCGACGAGCAACTCGCGCTGCTCGAGCGGCCGTCGGACACCGACGTCGACCTCACCGAGCGCCCCGCCAGCCTCTTCGGCGGCTCGGCGTGTCTGCCCGCCAACAGCCTCACGATGCTCGAGCGCATCACCGGCTGGTGGCCTGAAGCCGGCGAGGCCGGCCTCGGCCAGATCCGCGGCGAGAAAGCCGTCGACCCGTCGTCCTGGTACTTCAAGGCGCACTTCTACCAGGACCCCGTCCAGCCCGGCTCGCTCGGCCTGGAGACGCTCGCCCAACTCCTGCAATTCGACCTTCTCGAGCGCGGCGCTCACGAAGGACTCAAGAACCCGCGCTTCGAGCCGCTTATGCTCGACCGCGCCCACAGCTGGAAATACCGCGGGCAGGTCTTCCCCGAAAACAACAAGGTCATCGCCGACATGGAGGTCACCGAGCGCGGCGAGGACGAGCGAGGGGCTTATATCGTCGGCCGCGGCTCGCTGTGGGTCGACGGCGCCCGCATCTACGAGGTCGAAAACCTCGGCATGCGCCTGGTAACCGGAGCGACGCCGTCCCTGGCGTCGTCGTCAAACGGAGCGACGCCGTCCCTGGCGTCGGACAAAACCGAAACCCTCGACCCCGCCGTCGACACCTGGCTTGAGGATCACTGTCCGACCTTCACCCGCCCCGCCCTGCCGATGACCGGCATCGTCGACACCCTCGCCCGTGCCGCCGCCGACGCCACCGGCGAGTCGGTCACCGAAATCCGCGACGTCTCGCTCGAAAACTGGCTCATCGTCGACGGCCCCACCGAGCTTCGCACCGAGGTCGAGCCCGTCGTCGATAGGCAAAACAAGCCGCAGCCGGATTGGCGCCAAGTCGCCCTCTGGGCGCAGCTCGAAGACGGCGAAAAGCGCATCGCACGCGGCCAAATCAGGTGCAGCTCCGATTGGGCTTCCAACGCCGAGCCGGTCGCCCCCATCGAGGACGCCACCGAGCTCGACGACCCCTACGAAAACGGCGCCGTCTTCCACGGTCCGGCTTTCCAATTGCTCGTCAGCGGCCATGCCGTCGACCAAACCAGCGACCAAACCAGCGACCAAACGGGCGCAGCCAGCGGCACCCTCGACGCAGCCGCCGGCGGCGTACCCATCGGCCAGCTACACCCGGCCCTGCTCGACGCCGCCCTGCACATCATCCCGCACGACAACCTCAGCCGCTGGTCCGACGCCATCGAGCCCGACACCGTCGCCTACCCGCACAGCGTCGAACATCTCACGCTGCACGGCCCGACGCCCACAGACGGCCACATCCGCACAGAGGTCCGCCTCGAGCCCATCGAAGAGGGCCGCGAGCGCTTCCCCACCTTCCACATACAATTCTTCGACGGCGACCGCCTCTGGGCCGACATGCGACTGGTCGAGATGCTCTACCCCAAGGGCCGCATCGCCCGCGGCGAACCCGCTGCACGGCGCGCTTTCTTGCGCGACCGCGAATTCGTCGCCGGGCTGGGACTATCGCGCTTCGAGGACGACGACTACAAAAAAACTCGCCTGACGCTGCCCGAACTGCGCAAAAACGACTGGTTCGAGGGCACCATCGCCGCCGTCTACGACGTCTCCGGCGACCTCGCCGAACAGACCCGCCAAGTGGTCGTCAAAGACCACCTCGCCCAGCGCCTGGAAGTCCATCCGTCGCAGATCGACGTCGCCGACGATTACCGGTCAGCCACGTGTGCGCAGCGGCCTGGTGAGAGCTTCGAGGTGCGTATCGAGCACGATGGTGCGATGGGCTTTGTGGTGTCCGACGGGTAATGGGCATCCCGGAGCGCAGACTGGAGCGCGGACAGCCTGTCCGCATGGGAGAGCGAGGCGGGGTCGAAGTTCGACCTCGCCGAGCGAGCCCAGGTAGCCGCGCGGTGACCGTATGCAGAGGCTTATTATTAGAAGATCAATGGTTGCTGTGGTGACCCCTCCGCTTCGCGCTTTAAAACGCGCAAAGCACCTCCCCTTGGCCCAAACGACGGGGCCAAAGGGAGGAACTCCCTGCTAGATCGCGCAGTGGTTGCTTTTTGGGGGCTCATAAAGCGGCCGCGTCCCAATACGAGCGACCACCGACCACTGCGCGATCACGCTGAAAGTTCCTCCCCATGGCGGCGTTCCCCACTGGATCCGGTTCCGAGCACTTAAGGCACCGTGGAGTCAGTCGTCAGTAG
>CAYLTX010000095.1:0-24273 GCA_964386725.1 uncultured Bradymonadales bacterium
GGTCCGGGGGTCCAGGAACGGCTTAACGGCAGGAGGTAGGAGGCAGGGGTCTGAGGGTCCAGGGACGGCCTGAACCCCCAGATTGCTCTAGACATCCAGCTCGTCGCTGTCGACGAGGTCGGCGTGGTTCATGATGAAGTCGAAGCGCAGGGAGGCGTCCCGGCCCATCAGGCCGCCGATGACGTCGTTGGTCTCCTCGCGGTCTTCTTCGCGAATCATCACCTGCAGCAGCCGGCGTTCGTCCGGGTCGAGGGTGGTCTCGCGCAGGGTGTCGGCCATCATCTCGCCGAGTCCCTTGAATCGCTGGATGTTGATATTCTTCTTTCGGCGCCCCTTGAGGTCGGCGACGAGTTCGTCCTTGTGGGGGTCGTCGAGCGCCCAGAAGGTCTCGTTGCCCCAATCGACGCGGTATAGCGGCGGCTGTGCGATGAATAGATGCCCATCGTAGATGAGCTGGGGGATGTAGCGATAAAAGAAGGTCAGCAGGAGCGTGGCAATATGATGGCCGTCGGAGTCGGCGTCCATCAATAGAATGATCTTCGAGTAGCGAAGCTTCGAGGCGTCGTAGTGGTCGCCGATGCCGCAGCCGAGGGCGTCGACCACATTGGAGAGCTCCTTATTGTTGACGACCTTCTTGAGGGTGGCCTGCTCGGCATTGAGGACCTTTCCGCGAAGCGGCAAGATTGCCTGGGTGTGGCGGTCGCGTCCCTGCTTGGCGTTTCCACCGGCGGAGTCACCCTCGACGATGAATAGCTCGGACTCGTCGGGGTCGGTCGACGAGCAATCGGCGAGCTTTCCGGGCAGGTTGAGGCGGTGGCTGACAGCCCGCTTTCGCTTGACCTTCTTGACGGCCGAGCGCGAGGCCTGGCGCGCCTTGGCGGCTTGGATGATCCGGTTGGCGATCTTCTCGCCGGTCGACGAATTGGAGTGCAGGTACTGCTCGAGCTCCGAGCGAACCAGGCTGCCGACCAGGCGTTTGACGCCCGGGTTGTTGAGCTTGTCTTTGGTCTGGCCCTGAAATTGCGGGTCGAGCATAAAGATATTGATGACCGTTTTGACGCCCTCTCGGATGTCCTCGGTGCCGATCTTCAGGCTCTTGGGGGCCACGTCGTGGGTGTCGAAGTAGTTGCGCAGCGCCTTGTGCAGCCCGTCTTTGAAGCCCGATTCGTGGGTGCCGCCGTCGCGGGTGGGGATGCCGTTGACGAAGGTGTGGAACTCCTCGTCGGTGTCCTCGGTCCACTGCAGGGCGACCTCGATGCGGGTGACGTTGTCGCCGTCGGGGTTCTGCTCGTCGAAGTAGATCTTCTCGGTGTGGATCGGCGGCTCTTTGGACAGCTTTTGGATATGATCCAAAAAGTCTTTGATGCCGCCGTCGTGCTTGTACTCGTGATATTCGTCGCTGAGATCGTTGCGAAAGACGATGCGCAGCCCACTGTTCAGGTAGGTCTTGATCTCGAGGCGCTCGGCGATGAGCTTGGGGTCGAAGTCGACGTCCTCGAAGATCTCGTCGTCGGGGCGGAAGAAGATCTCGGTGCCGGTACCGCGCACGTCCTCTTTGATGACCTCGACGCCGCTGCGCGGGATGCCGCGCTCGAAGCGCTGCTCGTGGAGCTTACCGTCGCGCTTGATGCGGGCGATGAGCACTTCGCTGAGCGCGTTGACCACCGAGCTGCCCACGCCGTGCAGGCCGCCGGAGGTGATGTAGTTCTGCCCGTCGAATTTGCCGCCGGAGTGAAGCGTCGTCAGGATAATCTCCAGGGCGCTTCGCTCCTCATCGGGGTGTTTGTCGACCGGAATACCGCGTCCGTTATCGGTCACCGAGATGGACCGACCGTCCTCGTGCAACGTCACCTCGATGGTCGAGGCATAGCCGTTGATCGCCTCGTCGACGGCGTTGTCGACGACCTCCCAGATCAGGTGGTGCAATCCGGTCTTGCCCGTGCCCCCGATATACATACCGGGGCGCTTTCGGACCGGCTCGAGGCCCTCGAGGATGGTGATGTTACGTGCGGTATATTCGGTGGTCACAGCTTTCATATCCTGCCTGACTACGGCCTGAACTTTCAATCAGTATGCGACGCGCCATAGGAAACACCAGCGCGTGAGATTTCGCAAGTGAATATCACGCCGGCGTTCGGTGCAACGTGGGTCAAACGATCGTATGGCCGCGAAATTCCGCCCCGGCGAGGTGCGTGGGCTGACCAGATATTACTCACCCGATGTTGCTCATAAGATGTTGCTCATAAGAGTAAGGTGTGGGCATCCGGGTGATATTTGTGTTAAACTACCTTGCAGTCTGTTCACAGGCAATGTCTCTTGGCGCCAAATTCAGGGCGACCGAGGGTTATATATAGCGCGAGTTTCAGCGTCTGCGCTCGATCCCCAGGAGCCGACGATGTGCCCCCAGTGGCTAAAAAATTTCCACGATGATGAGTCCGCCGCCACGGCGACGGAGTACATTATTCTGTTGATTCTGATCGCCTGCATGATCATCGCCATCGTCAAAGTATTTGGCTCGACCGTCTCCAAGAAGTACGACTTGGCCAATGATACGGTGCGTAAAGAGGTGCGCGTCGATTGATTGGGGCGCGCTTTCGACCGCGATGGTTGTGACGTTTCTATAAAATATATTCCGCAGGTTTGTAGATTTTTGCCGCAGCCAGTATGATGATGTTTGTAAGCTAAACAAATGAATGAGGAAGAATCATGCGCGTACTCCCACGATATATGTATCGCTCGGTGGTGCTTGTCTCCGGACTCATGCTGGCCCTGGCCAGCGGTTGCGGGGACGGCGACGGCCGCCTGGTAAGCAGTAACGGCGGCGGCGAAGCCACCGATGATGGCCAAGGCGACGACGGCATCGACACCCCGATGACTCCGGAGCTAGCGCGCGACTACATCGAGGAGCAGGACGCGGTGATCATGCCGTGGACCCGTGAGGTCAGCGGTCCCCTGCTCGATCAGGCCGAGCTCGGAGAGGATCGGATCAGCTTTCCGACCGCCGGCAACGACGACAGCGTCGGCCAATACGAGAAGGGTGACGTGCTGGTGTCGGCAGACACCGAAAAGCCGTTTTTGCGCAAGATCACCAATATCGAGGTTGTCGACGACCAATACGTCGTCCACACCCGCCACGCAAAGCTGGGCGAAGCGATCTATAAGGGCGGCGTAAATACCGCCGATCAGACCGCCGGCCAGCGCGGCGAGCCCATGCAACAGGGCGACTACGATACGCGCCGTCAATTCCTCGAGCCCGACAAAGAGAGCTTCGGAGATGGCTCGACCTCGACGCCGCATCCCGACGAGCAAGCAGACCCCAACTTCCCGATCGATATCTCGATGTCTCCGTCGGTGAGCGTCACGCCGAGCTTTTATTTCGACATGAAGATCGAGCCGACCGCCAACACCAACGCCAATCACAACCACTTCTACTCGCCTCACCAGCGTTGCCCGGGCGGCGACGCCAGCTATTGCGACCCCCAGGTGGGCGGGCCGAATATGAATTATGAGAGTTATTGTGCCCCCCACAATGGCACCGCCGACGTATGTCAGTTCCGCCAGGACGGCTTCACGGCCAGTTGCGATACGGTCGTCGGTGCCCTCGACTACGCCGAGGAAAATCCCGACTGCCAGGCGATGTTCGACAAATTCTACAAAGGCGAGTATGGCGCCGAGGCCTACTCGAGCGATATCTGGAATAATAGCGCGTGTGACTACTGGGGCTATGGCTATTGGATGCCGCCCCACCCGGTGCATATGGACTGGGCCAAGGAGAACTGCAGCGGCGCGGTCAAGCGTCTGGTCGTCGACGCTGAAGTCGACGCGACCGCGACCACCGGCGACATCACGATCGCGGCCGAAGATTGGAGCTCCGACGACAGCTACACCGTCTGGCAGAGCGAGGACAAGCTGTTGGCCCGCAAGGTCTTCTTCATCGGCTGGCTGCCCGTGCTCATCACCTCCAACGCCTCACTTCGGGTCGAAGCCGAGTATGAAGCCAGCCTCGAGGCCAGCTTGACCTTCGACGGCATGACCCTCAGCGGGCTGACCTTCGGCGGTGGCTTCGCCAAATACGCCTCCAGCGCCTACGAGGATGACAAGGGCGTGACCGTCGACGGCCAATTCGAGCGCTACTCGCAGGGCAATTACGGAAGCTGGCACCAGACGCCGCTTCGCACGCCGACGCCCACGTTGGAGGGCCTCGAGCTCCAGAATAAAGAAGTACTGGGGACCCTGGAGGGCACGATGTCGGCGAAACTCTCGGCCATCCCGCGCGTCGACCTTCTTTTGTACGACCTGGCCGGCCCCTACGTCGAGCCGCTGATTCCCTACGGCGAGATTCAGCTCGCCGCCGGTGGCACGCTCAGCAGCATCGACGGCTTCGATGCGGCCGGCGGCACCTGCTCCGACAGCGCCGCGAGCATCTGTGCGCGTGTGGGCGCCCAGGGCAAAGTAGGCATCACCGCAGAGAATATCTGTGACGGATGCAACTGGGACACGCCCCTGTCCTACAACACCTGCAGTGACTACTGCCCGGACAACGAAGAGGCGCTTTGCGGAAAGTGGTGCTACGACGGCAATGATGTCGAGCCGGTCAAGATCGACCTGGAGTGGTCCAACGATTCGGTGGATCTGGACCTGCGGATGACCTCGCCGGACAATATCGACTACCAAGATCGCACGCCCAACAGCAACGGCTGGGTACACTCGGGGGATACGTGCCCGTCGAGCTTCGGAGGGGGCTGCAACGGACAGCTCCAAAACGGCGTATATACCGAGTCGATCTGGCTGGACGGTTCAGCGACGATGCCCAACGGCTCCACGCTCTACCGGGTTGAGGTCGAGACCTTCGACGCGACGGCCTCGGGTCAGAGCTTCGACCTGCAGGTCTACCAGGACGGTCAGTCCGCCCAGTCCTTCACCCGCAGCGCGCCGGCCAATGGCGACACCACCACCATCGAGTTTACGCTGCCCTGACCCCGCGTTTGGCGACCGATAATACACCGAAATCCCCGGGCCGGCTGTGAGCCGGCCCGGGGATTTTTTTGTCGTCTTCGAAGAGAGTTCCGTCTGCACAGAATCACGGCGCCCCCGGCGAGCGCTCGGCGGGGCGTTGGGAGACGGTGAAGCCGAGGTCTTCGACCGCATGGGTGATGGTGCGCGCGCCGATCTGGTCGTCGTCGTAACGGACCGTTACGATCCGGGTCTCCAGGTCGGCGTCGGCGTCCTGGACGCCGCGCTCGTCGGTGACGGCCTCTTCGATGCGCCGCGCCCCCTCGATGGTGGCCAGATCGGGCACGAATAATTCGAGCATATCTTGCATAGCTGCTCCGCCTTTGTCGGCTCAACGAGTGGTGTTGGGGCGCCCGGTCGGCGCGAGGATCTCGCCGCTATAATAGCGGGAGTCGGCCGAGGCCAAGAAGACGTAGCTCGGGGCGAGCTCGCCCCGCTGGTCGGCTTTGCGCACCCAACGGGCGGTCTCCTCGGCGTCGTCGTGCTCGTCATAGTAGGCGATGGAGACGTCGGCGCCCTCGCGCGCAAAGGCGATCGCCACCGCGCGCCCGATGCCGCTGTCCCCGCCGGTCACAAGCGCGCGCATGCCGGACAGCTTCTGGGCGCCTCGGTAGCTCTGCTCGCCGTGGTCGGCCTCCGGGCGCATCTCGGACTCGTGGCCCGGCCACTTTTGCTGCTGCTCGCCCGGGCCGCCCTTGGCCTTCTTCGTGGCCTTCGGATCCCTATTGGCGTCGAGCCCCTGGTTGGCGTTATGGCCTGGGCGGGGCTGCTCGTCTGGTCGTCTGGGCTCATTTGTCATGGCGCGGCTCCGTGGCGAAAGCACTTTCCCTGTCGGAAAGTTGGACACGAGGCCCGGGCGAGCAATCTCATGATTATCCACAAGTGTTTGCGCAGCTAGTGAGGTCGGATCGAGCCCGTGAACGTGCACGTTCACGGACCCAATCTGACCTTAGCGGGGCCGTTCGAAGTTATGTATGATCGTGAGGGCGAGCAATGGGGCACAGCCCGATTGCCCCGCGTCGGCATATCCTCTAGGCTGGGCCGACGTTTCCCACCATTATTATTCGGGGACTGATCCATGCCTTCGTCGTATTCCTCGCCCTTTTTTGGCCGCGCCTGCGTGGTCGTCGCCCTCTGCTTCTTGATCGCGGGATGCGGCGAGGAATCCGAAACGGCCGCCGAACCCGAGGAGACCCTCGCAGGGGCCGCCGACTTCGACGTGTTTTACGTCTCTGACGATGGCGGCTATGTCGTCTATTCGCCACGTACCGAAGACGACTCTGGACCGTGGCGAGAGCTCTATCTCTTGGAGACCGACACGGGAAGCAGGCACCGGCTCGGCGAAAGCTATTCCCAGGACTATTACGAGTACGGAGAGCCCCGCGACGTCTTCTTTCAGGCGCCGCAGGACGAGCGGCTCTTCTATCTCGTTGGCGGCCGGGAGGATTATGCGCTCGAGATGTGGTCGCCCGATGGGAAGGAGACAATCGCCGAGGGGATTCGGAGCGCCGAGTATAAGCCGCGCCACGGGGTCATCCTCGCGACCCATGGCGACGGATTGGGCTACCGCGATTGGTCTAGCTTCGACATGACCACCGGCGAAGAAACGCCGATCGCAACGCGCGCGGATTTGGTCGTCGAAGGCCCCCGGGGGCGCTATTTCCTCTTCAAAACCAATCACGACGACGGCCCACAGCTCATATTATGGGATGCCATGGAAAACGAAGCGGTCACCGTGGCCGATGCCCCCACCTTCTATTACGCGCAACTCGGCTTTGTTGTTGACGACGCGGGCGCCACCCATATTTGGTACGAGCGAAGATCCGACGATGGTCCCGCTGACTCTTCGTGGACGCTCCCCGGTCAAGTCTGGGTCTACGACTTGTCCAGCGGAGAGAAGACCCTGCTCGATGAGAATCTGTTGACGGTGGGCATTCGTGGCAGCCGCCGTGATCGGTCGCGACACCTCGGCCGCATCTTTTGGATGACCGCTCCCGAGGTGTCGCCGGAGACATCTGACCCTCGTCCGACGGTCCTGAAGAGCTGGGACGGCCGATCCGAGACGGTGCGAGTCTTGAGCGAGGACTTTCCGGATCCGGGAGCCGACTACCTATTGCGGCTCAGCGATGACGAGCGTCTCGCCGTCTTTGGTGTCGAGCCCGCTGATCAAAGCGAGATAGACCTCGCCGCCTACGATTTCGAGGCTGACGAGGAGAGCAGGCTCGCCGCGGGCGTGAATCGGAATTCGGTGCGCATGCTCTCCGGCCTGCCGGCGGTTCGGTACGAAAAAGCAACCGGCAACTATTCCGACCCGAGCGGCTCGACGCATCTGTGGCACGCAGATTTCTCCGAAAGCACCACGCTGGCCCACCACTACCTCGGCGATGACTACTGGCTGGGCACGAGCCTGGAGACCAACACCGGCGCGTTCATTGCGCGCCGAGAAGAAGGCGAAGTCTTAGATATCAACTTCGTCGACTTTTCGGACCTCAGCCTCGAGCAGTTCGGACAGCTTCCGGAGCCTCCCATGCAATATCATCCTGACTGGTTTACACCGGACGGACACCGGGTGCTTTACGCCTCGGAGGACGAAAGCTCGTCGACGGGTCGCCTGTGGTACGTCGATCGGCGTGCCGGCGAACCGATTGAATTGGGAGAATTCGAGGCAGACTCCTTGGGCCGCGGCGTGCAATACGATCGAGATCTCGCGCGCGGCTTCGTCACCGGAGATATCCCCTGGGATCCATCGCCGATATTTGCCTGGCTCGACGGGATGCGCCTCCAACCCGCCGGCGATGCGCTCGTCTCCCACGTCAAACCGACCGATGACTGGGAGCATCTCTTCTTCATCGCCAGCGACGGGGCCGACGCGACCGCAGGTGAGCTGAGCAGATTTTCGTTCGAGCCGAATCAGACCACCACGCTCGCTGAGGGCGTCAGCGAGGAAGCTCACCGGGTCGTATCGACATTCGAACTCTCGAAAGATGCCGACCTCTTGGCGTATCTCGGCGAGGCCGACCGCGGCTCATGTGCCGAGCGTTGCGAGGAAGGCACAAGTTGTCTGTCACAGTGCACGCGGCCCCTACTCGCGCTCGACCGCCCGCGTGCCGAAGAGCCTACGAGCCCGCAACTACTCGATGAGTCTGCATATCGCATCCTGACCGTCGGCGAGGATTGGGTGGTGTGGGTCAGCGCCCCGGATAGTGAGAGGGATGAGAGCGCCGCGGATGACTCCGTCCGATATCTCCGGTTCGCGAAGATTCGCTAAAAGCTCACCCAGATGCTCACTCCCCAAAACCCGGCACGCCCTCGACCAGCTCGCCCTGGTAGATGGGCTGGCCGTTCAGCGAGATGGCGACGTCGTCTTCGCCCAGGTCGATGACGATGTCGGCGCCCATCTCGTCGAGCTCCTCGAGGTGGACGGTCGCCTCGGGGTAGCGGCCCAGGTCGCATAGCGTTCGGATGGCATTGAGGCGGGCGGGGATCCACATCGGGCTCTCCTCGACGGCGCGCTCGAGGTAGTCGACCGCCTCGTCTTCGCGCTCTACTTCGTTCAGACACAGGCCGTAGTCGTTGAGCGCCGGTGCGAAGTCCGGGTGCTGCTCGATGACCTCTTCGAGCGCGGTCATGCAGCCTTCCAGATCCTCCTGGGCGCGCAGGCTGGCGGCCCTGTGGTAGGGAGGCTCGGGATCTTCGGGATCGAGCCGCATGGCGGCCTCGAAGGCCTCGTCGGCCTCCTCGAAACGCTCGAGCTTCAGCAGCGCCTGGCCCTGGTTGTCCCAGTGGACCGCGCTCTCCTCGACGGCGTTGGCCGCCTCGAAGCAATCGAGCGCTTCCTCGGGCCGGCCGGCCTGCATGAGCATCCAGCCGAGGTCGTTTTGGCCCTCGTAGTCACCTTCGTTTTGGTCGAGGTATTTGCGGTAATACGAGATCGCCGGCCCCAACTCGCCGGATTGCATGGCCTGTCGGAATAGTTTTTCGGCTTTCTTTTTGGTCGGCGCGAATACGTCGATCATCGGGCTTCCTCACTGGCAGTCTACGTGTGGTTTGTCCGGATAACGCCCCCAGCCATATCAGATCTCGGGGAATTGAGCATCCGTTTTGAACGGCAACACAGGGAACACCCGGCGGCCCCCAAGACCCCGGCGCGGTTTATCCCGCCGGTGAAAAAGCTTGGGTGAGTTTATGCGGGTTGACCGTGCTACAGCGCGAGCCCCTCCTGCACCTCCTCACGGTACGATCTTCAAAATAATCCGCAACGATTCCACCCATTTTGCCGATAACTATAATGAGGGGCCCAATGAAGCCTCGTGCTTTACCTGCGTCGTTTCACCCAGCGTCGCGTGTACGTAACGAAAATGGGCCCCCACGGACTGCGCACCGTTTTCAGATGATCACCCCAGCCTGGCTCCCCCCTCTAATCGGCACGAATGAGGGGGCAGCGGAGGCCCTGCCGGGGTACGTCTTGGTTGGTTTTTGGGGGCGGGATTTCGGATCCCATGGTGGGGTAGTTGGATGAAAACCATCAAAATTTTTGCGAATTTTCGCCTTAGCCCGCCCAAGCTCATTCACCTGCCGGGTAAGCCGAGCAGGGGTCTTGGCGGAGGGATCGCATGCTAGCCCGCCCAAGCTCATTCACCGGCGGGATAAACCGGGCAGGGGTCCGGGCGCACGGGCTGACGAAGCGGCGTGCTGTGTCTACCTTCCGGAGGAAGCCGACGCGCGAGCACCACCGGTCAGCAAGGAATCACCGTGCACGAAAAGCAGCCGCCAGCCGAAGAACCCTATTTTGCCTATATCAGCGAGGACGCCGACGACGCACTCGAATATATCTTCGAGCACCCCGACGGCATCAGCGAGGCCGAGCTCGCGCGCGTGCTCGGCCTGGAACGCAGCGACTTTCTCATCGACGAGCTGCGCCTGGCGGGCATCTGCGTGCGCTCGGAGGTGCGCGGTGGGGTGGTGATATATTTGGCGCCGTTGCGCAAGAACTGACCAGCAGCTCATCATCGAGATCAGTAGGAAAACTGGCGCAATCCTCCGGCGCCCAGCGAAGCATATAGGCCGGCTGGTAAGCTGAAGAGACTTACGATCGGCCGGTCATGCTCGAGCTCCAAAGGTGCTGCTCGCCGACTTTCGGTGTCGAGCACTCCAATTTGCTGACGAGTGGCGACCACCAACCTGCCACCATCCTCGATCACATCGACGATGCCATCGCCACGTCCCGCAAATTCGTCGAGCGGTAAAATCCCCAACGCATCGCGCATCTGGTCGCTGCTCACCTCGCCCCATCGCTCGCCGTCCCAAGAAAAAATTTGCTGACGCGAAAAGCCAAAGAGTCCTGCATCGGTGCTACGAAGTCGGACATGATCGGCATCCTCGGGGATGCCGTCATTGGTTTGTTGCCATTGACCGGTGCTCAGGTCGGCGCGCCAGATCTTATCGTGCTCACCGACCACCCAAATCCCCCCCTCGTGCAGGCGCATCGACCAACCGTCGTAGAACATCGGCGGCGGCACCATATCGGGGAGCGGCTCGAAGGTCTGCCCTGCATCGCGTGACAAATAGATCGTGGATTCGCGCTGGCCCACGTCGGGAAATTCTGCCACGGCCAGCACGTCCCCGTCGGCGACGAATTCGAGCCCATCGAGCTCGTCGGCCGCCATCTGCGCCGTCCAAATAGGCGTTGCGCGCTGGCCTTCGTCTTCGAGCAGATAGACGCCGGGCACCTCGGCACGTGCGGTGGTCAAAAAGACACTCCCGTTGTCCTGGTGGACATCGTCGGGCCGCCAGTTATCGAAGGGCTCGGGCAATACGACCGGCTGCCATTCGTCATCGGAACCCAACCGCCACATGCCTTCTTCGAACTCACCGGTGTGCAGGCTCTCGTCGATCTCGATGGCATAATCGGGCGTCGCAAATGGCGAGCCGACCAGCTCCCACGACTCGCCACGGTCGTCGGTCTGCAGGGCGCCCATGTCGGTCAGGACCAGAAGCGAACCATCGCCGAGGCACTGAGCGCCGGGGGTTTCGTAGGCTATGCGCACGCCGGCGGTCCAGGGCAGTTCGATGGACTCGAAGCGGCTCACATCGCCGGTTATTTCTCCGAGACGAGCGCTTACAGATGGGTCTTCGTCGTGCCAGTCGACCACGACTCCGTAGAGTTCGTCTCCGCAGGGTACGACATCGACGAGGTGACCGCTGGCTTCCAGTCCATCGAGAGGCTTCCGATCGACCAGCCCTGTCTCGTTGACGACGCCCACGACGCCGCGTTCATCATCACGTCGTCCAACGCCCGTAGTCGTCAGCATCTTTTCTCGGTACTGGCTCCAGCCGGTCTCTCCGAGGCGATCGAATGGGTTTCCGTCCTCATAGGGAGCACCGATTTCCTCCCAACTGTCGCCGCCGTCGTTCGAACGTACGTAGGCGCCGCCGTCCCGGTTCATGACGGCGGCGACGATGAACGTCTCGGTCACGCGCACGTGCGAAGAGTCGATGTCCTCTCGAATAACCTGCCAGGTCTCGCCCTGGTCTTCGCTTCGCCACAACAAGCTTGGCTGTACAGAGTAGCCGTCCAATTCTATCTCCTCGACCGCGAACAAAGACTGGCCGTCGCTCTTCAACCAGACGGCCTCGTCGTTGTGCGGTGCTGACGGCAACTCCTCCCAACTCTGCCCAGCGTCGAGAGAGCGGAAGGTAGGTCCGCGACGGCCCCGCTGGATGAAGTGCGCACCTGCGGCCTGCATGATTTGACCCGCACCATATTGGAGGTATTCGTCGTGGTCGCGATCGTATAGCGGCATCGAGGCGTCCCATCCCTGCTGCGGCTGGTAGGTGACCCGCGCCCTTGCCTCGGGGATGGCGAATTGGTTGGTCTGATCAAAATACAGGCGCTCGCCGATACGCCCACGGTAGGCAAACGGCGCTCTCGGCGGGCCGCCCAGATCGGTGGCCTGCGGCTCGATATCCGTGTCGATATCCCAACCGCTTTCGGACATGTCATCGGAGCAGGCTAGCGCCGTCAGGCATAACGAGATGACCAGCATGGCGACGAGAAAGCGACGATTGCTCCGGACTTGGACTGTGAAGGCGATGGGTTCCCCCCGTTATCAATCATCGATTGAAGATGGCGGTGCAGCTCGACCAAGCTCGTGTGTGGTGGACGAGCTTGGGCGCTGATTATTCACTGACGGACAACCAGACCTGGGAAGGTCTGGCACCGGTTGGCCGACCAGACCTGGGAAGGTCTGGCACCGTTTAGCCGAGCCGGTCGATGATCAGTGGCTTGTCCTCGGCCGGCCCCTCGCCGATGCGGATCGCGTCGAGAAGGCGTGTGCGGCAATCCTCGAGGCTGTCGTCGGCGTTGTAGTGGATGTCCAAGATGGCCTCGCCTTCTTCGACGGTGGCGCCGCGTTTTTTGCGGAAGACCAGCCCGACGGCGTGGTCGATTTCGTCTTCCTTGGTGCGCCGGCCGGCGCCGAGCTCCAGCGCGGCGAGGCCGACCTGCTCGGCGTTGATATGTTCGATGACGCCGGTTTTTGGTGCCTCGAAGGGCACGACGTGGGTCGCCGGCTCCAGCTTGGAGGGGTCGTCGCAGACGCTCGGATCACCGCCCTGCTGCTCGATGATATCTCGGAAGACCTGCAGGGCGGAGCCGTCGGCCAAGAGCTCGTAGAGCATCCTTTTGGTGGCCGCGCGATCATCTTCGCCCTTTCCGGCCGCGTCGAGCATCTCGCAGACCAGCTCGACGGTGATCTCGGTGAGATCTTCGGGGCCTTCGCCGCGCAGGGTCTCGACGGATTCGACGACCTCGAGCGTATTTCCGACGGCCAGTCCAAGGGGCTGATCCATATCGGTGACCAGCGCGCGCACCTCAGTGCCCATCGTGGCGCCGATGCCGATCATCGTCTCGCCGAGGCGGCGGGCGTTTTCGACGTCCTTCATGAAGGCGCCGCTTCCCACTTTGACGTCCAGCACCAGCGCGTCGATGCCCTCGGCGAGCTTTTTGCTCATGATCGAGCTGGCGATCAGCGGGATGCACTCGACGGTGGCGGTGACGTCTCTGAGCGCGTAGAGCGCCTTGTCGGCCGGGGCGATCTCGCCGGTCTGGCCGATGAGCCCCAGGCCGAGCTCGTCGACCAATTGGCGAAAACGCTCCACCGTCTGGTTGACGTCAAAGCCGGGGATGCTCTCGAGCTTGTCGAGCGTGCCGCCGGTGTGGCCTAGGCCTCGGCCCGAGATCATCGGCACCTTGAGTCCGGCGGCCGCAGCCAGCGGCGCCAGGATCAGTGAGACCTTGTCGCCCACCCCGCCCGTGGAGTGCTTGTCGACTTTGACGCCCTCGATATCGGATAAATCGAGCACCTCGCCCGAGCGCAGCATCGCGTCGGTCCAAGCGGCGAGCTCTTCGGAGTCCATCGACCGAAAGAAGACAGCCATCAAAAAGGCCGACATCTGGTAGTCGGGGATATCGCCGTCGGTATAGCCGGCGATGAGCGCGCGAAGGTCGTCGCCCGACAGCTTCTCGCCGTCGCGCTTTCGTCGGATGATTTCGGGGACGTGCATGATGCCTCGTAAGGTTGTGGGATATGTGACGAGGCCACTCTAGTTCGATGTGCGGTTTGGGTGCAAGGCGATGGCCCCAGGCGCAGCTTTACTGAGGATGCCGCGGATCCTGCACATTTTTTTCTCACCTCATTTGACCTCTCAAAAACTGCGATTAATTTGCCCGTGCCGAAGAGGCAAAAACCGGACCTACCCGGTTGATATTGTTGTCATAGTTTGGACTACAAAGTCAGCAGGAGGTGGACCATGTTTGGTTCGAATCGTAATGACTGGATGCGCCCATGGCTGCGCAACGAGTTTCGAAACGAGTTGCAGAACTTCTTCCAGACCAACTCGTTTGGGCCCCAAACCGGCACGACCCGACGGACCTCGGGCGTCTTTCCGGCGATCAATATGTACGACGATGGCGAGAGCTTCTTGGTGCGCGCCGAACTGCCCGGCGTGGACTCGGAGAGCCTCGACATCAGCGCCAAAGGCGACCAGCTGGTCATCCGCGGCGAGCGCAGCACTGATACGCCGGCGGCCGAGGCGGATCTGCACCGCAGAGAGCGCGAGGGCGGTCAATTCCGGCGGGCGGTCAGCCTGCCCCAGGAGATCGACCCCGAGGGTGTCCAAGCTCGGCTCGAGCACGGCATCTTGGAGGTCTACGCGCCCCGCTCGGCCCGGCAGAAGCCCCGCAAGGTGCAGATCGAATCGTGATCGGTAGGTTGATCGGTGACCCTTCAGGATGGATATAGGAGGTTCCAAAATGGCTGAAAAACAAGATATTGCCGTTCGTGAAAAAGAAGAGCTCTCCAACGAAAACGAAGAGGGAACGCGCCCCGGACGCTACTTCAAACCGGCGGTCGACATCTTCGAGACCGAAGATGCGCTGCAGGTTGTCGCCGACGTGCCCGGCGCAGATCCGGACAGCTTCGACATCGACGTGCGCGAGAATATGCTGACCATCAACGCCAGGGTCGACGCGGTCGAGGATCGTTGGAAGCCGGTCTACCAGGAGTACGGAAGTGGACACTTCTGGCGCCGCTTCCGGCTCGGCCAGCAGATCGACCAGGCGAAGATCTCGGCCAACCTCGACGACGGCGTGCTCGAGCTGACCTTGCCCAAGGTCGAGAAGGCGCGGCCCCGTAAGATCGAGATCAACACCGGCTGAGCGTCCGGCTTGGCTGCCAGTACCGGCCCGGACTCCCTTTTCACTTTGAGGGAGCCCGGGCCTTTTTTGTGGGCCGCGGGGTGGCTGGAGGGGGCCTGCGCGTCCATATTTTCGGGGTCGGACAGACCCATACGAGGAGAAGCGATGGCAACACATGCAATCGGCGAATATGCGCTCTTATCAGATTGCAACGGCGCCGCACTGGTGCATCGCGATGGCTCGGTCGACTGGCTGTGTTTGCCACGCTTCGATTCGCCGGCGGTCTTCGCCCGACTGCTCGACGACAGAGGCGGACATTTCGCGATTCACCCGGCCGTCGCATTCACCACCAGCCGGCGCTACCTCGACGGAACGATGGCCGTAGAGACGCGCTTTTCGACCGACGACGGCGAGCTCGTGCTCGTCGACACGCTCGCCGTGGGCCCCAACGAGGAGGCCCACGGCCACGACCTGGGCGCCGAGTCGCCCCACGCGCTCATCCGCGAGCTGCGTTGCACAAGCGGCCACGTGCCCGTGGTCTTCGAGTACGTGCCGCGCCCGGAGTACGGGCTGATCGCGTCATTATTGGGGCGCGAAGACGGAGGCATCACCGGCCGCGGCGGCGCGTCGGCCTGGATGCTCTCGGGGGAGCTGGAGTTCGACATCGACCTGTCGAGCGCCCACAGCGAATTCTCCATGGAGGCAGGTGAATGTCGCCGGTTTTCGCTGCAATACGCCCCCACCACCGAGCCGCTTCCAAAGCCCTGGAGCGACGCCGAGATCGGCGAGCGACTCCGGGTGACCCTCCACGCCTGGCGCCATTGGAGCGAGATGCACCAGTCCTACGAGGGCCCCTGGCGCGATCTCATCCACGACAGCGGACGGCTGCTCCAGGCGCTGACTTATTATCCGACCGGGGCGATCGTGGCCGCGCCGACGACCTCGCTGCCCGAGCACATCGGCGGAGAGCGCAACTGGGATTATCGATTCACATGGGTGCGCGACGCCAGCTTTACCCTCGATGCGCTGTGGGTGGCGGCGTGCCCCGACGAGGCCCATAAATTCATCGACTTTCTCTCCCACGCCGCGCTCACCAAAATCGAGCAGGGCCACGACATGCAGATCATGTACGGGGTCGCCGGTGAGCATGACCTCAGCGAGCACCAGCTCGACCACCTCAGCGGCTGGCGCAATAGCGCACCGGTGCGGGTCGGCAACCAGGCCTGGCAGCAGCGCCAGCTCGACGTCTACGGAGAGTTGCTCGCCGCCGTCGACCTGCTGCGCGACCAACTCGACGAGCTCGACCCGATGGCGAAGCGATTCCTGGTGCAGGTAGCCGAGGCCGCCGCGCGCTGCTGGAAACAAGCCGACCAGGGCATCTGGGAGGTGCGCGCCGAGCCGCGCCATTACCTGTACTCGAAGCTGATGTGCTGGGTGGCCCTCGACCGCGCTTTGAACCTGGCCGAGTGGCTCGACGCCACCGAGCGCATCGAGCGTTGGGAGGCCACACGCGCCGAGATCCGCGAGGCGATCATGTCGAAGGGGTTTAACGAGCGCGTCGGCGCGTTCACCCAATCGTTCGGCGACGACGCGCTCGACGCGGCCGCCCTGACGATCCCGATGGTCGGGTTTCTGCCGGCCGATCACCCGCAGGTGCTCGCCACCATCGACGCCGTCGAGCGCCACCTGACCGACGAGCGTGGTCTGGTCTACCGCTACCGAAGCGAGGACGGGCTGGCCGGGGAAGAAGGCGCGTTTTTGCTATGCACCTTTTGGCTCGCCCGCGCCCGAGCGCTGGCCGGCCAGCCCGAGCGAGCCCGCGAGATCTTCGAGGCGACGATCGCCTTCGCCAATGACCTCGGGCTGCTCTCCGAGGAGATCGACCCACACAGCGACGAGCTGCTGGGCAATTTCCCCCAGGCGTTCAGCCACGTCGGCCTCATCAACGCCGCCTGGGCGATCCACCAGGCCGAGCAAGCCGTCCAGGCTGGCGCAGCGCAGTGAGCGAGCATGATCATTTGACGTCGGCCAAACTAAACGAAGGTTCATCGGGCGGACGTTACGATCCGGCCGCCGCTATTTGTTATACTGCAATCTGTTATACTGATTGTCGCTGAATCATTGATATGTCCTACCGTCCGAGCGGGTGACATCCTATGCGCCGACTCCTCCTTTTGCTCATCGCCGCAGTTCTGCCCTTCTCCGGCTGCAACTGTCACGACTCCGGTGAGTCGGGCTGGTCGCTCGAGGATGACTTCGAATTCGGCGAAGACGCCGGCGCGGACGTGTCCATCGACGTGCGCCCGCCGAGCTTCAATATCGACGCCTGGGGGCAAGAGGAGCCCGACGTCGCCGATGTGGACGACGAGCCGGTCGACCCGTGGCAATCCGAGGAGGTCGAGCCGGGCGTCGAGAGGACCCACGCGCTGACCGACCGCACCAGCCTGGCGGTTGACGCCGACGGCACCCTGTGGCTGGGCTACCATACGTGCAGCGACATCTATTGCAGCGAGTCCACCTTGCGGGTGGTCCACCGACCCGTCGACGGCGACTGGTCCGGCGAGGATATCCGCGAGCACGAGGGCATCTTCGGGGTGAGCGTGGTCGGCTCCCAGGCGCCGATCGTGGTCTTTCCCGACATCCTCGACCGCACCTTCAAGGCCGCCCACCGCCAGGCCGACGGAAGCTGGGATCTGCGCACGTTCCCGGTCAGCCGAAGCAGCGGCTTGCGCGGCGACGGCTTCGACGTCACCCAGGACGGCACGCGCTATTTTGCGACCTTTGCGCCGGCTGACGCCGACGAGGTCGATCTCTTCAGCTATAACCCGAGCGCGGACAACCCGCTGTGGCAGCAGCGCACGCCGCTGTCGGTGGCCAACCCCCAGGCAGCCATGGAGCGCGGGCTGCGCGCCGACCCCGGCGAGGGCGTCTACCTGGTCAACCGCGACGGCTTCGACGGAGCCTACGGTGTCCACCGATACGATGAGGACGCCGACGCCTGGCCACAATCGGTCGAACTCGACGAATATCCCGACGTCTTCGTGCACTCGCTATATATCACCGACACCTTCGAGTTATGCTTGAGCAGCAACCACAACCAGCGCCTGCTGGTCACCTGTGGCTCGATGTTCGATCTGACCCGCGACGTCGACTACTTCAGCAGTGAGGTGCTCGCTGAGCGCCATCCCTCCTCGGTCATCGAGGGCGACGACGGCACGCTATACGTCGCGTACAACCCCGACCGCAACGAGGAGCTGCGCGTGGCCAGCCGCGACCCGGACGCCGGTACTTGGCAGGTCGAGACGGTCTTCGACGGGCCTTCCTACGGGGTATCCACGGCCATCGCCCACTCCGGCGATCTGGTGATCTCTTTTTATACCTGCGACGACGATGATCGCTGCAGCCTGCAAGTTCTGTGGGAGACACCTGAGTGAGGTCAGGGGTTCAGGGGTCCGGGGGAACGGCAGGCTTGGGGGACTGCGGGCTTGGGGCTTGGGGAACGGCGGGCTTGGGGCTTGGGGCGTTGCTAGCGAAGAATTGCGGCCAGGTGCCTTTGACTCTCAAGGCGCCGCCGTTCGGCGCCGCGCCGTAGCGCAGCGAAGGCCTTTCTAGCCGGGGGTTGCGATTTCGCCGCAGGCGAATCGCTTACCCCCGGAGGGATGGCTAGACAAAGCGGCGGGTGTGTGTAGGCTCGTGGGCCCAGTCGCTACACTTTGTCCCGCTCCAAAAGTTACGCCATGCCCCCAAAGTCCAACGCCGATGAGTCGACGTCCTCCGATAGGACTCCGCCTACTCCAACGCCGCAGGGCCTGATGCTATCGGGCGAGGTCCGCGGCGAGCCGAAGTTGGACCCGACGTTGCTCGACGAGCGCGGACGCGCTCAACTGGTGAGCTTCTACGAGATCCGGAAGCTGACCCAGGCGCTCAACGCCTCCGAGCGGCTGCCCGGTGTGAGGGAAAAGGCGCTCGAGGCGGGACGTGTCGGCGCGATCGCGCGGCTCGATGAGATCAGTCGATTCATCATCGAGCGCTACCGAACGCAGCGCCGGCCGCAGGTCTTCGAGCGGGCTCGCGAGCAATTGGCCGAGGGCCTGGGCTCCGAGCAACTCGAGGGAGCTTTGGAGCGGTTCTGGCATCACTTTCCGCCCGAGCCGGTGCGCAAGGACGAGGTGCAGCTCGCCGATTACGTCGACGGCGACTACGAGGTCTTCGTCGACCTGATCGCGGTCTGGTTGCTCAACGAGAACCCGGCCGTCCGCGACGAGCGCCTGCTCTTCGACGACTCGCCTCTTCGCGAGGACGGCTACGACCAGATGGTCGCGAAGCTGGGCTCGTTTTTCGACGATCAGCCGGGCATCGAGCTTGGCGACGGCCGGGGCGAAGAACCGCTGCTGACGTTTTTGCGACGCCCGATAGACCACGGCGGCGATTCGCTGGAGGCGCAGCTCGATTATATCCGCCAGAATTGGGGTCACCTCCTCAGCGCCAACCTCCTCAATAAACTTTTGGTGACCATGGACGTCATCGAGGAGGAGAAGAAGGCTCGCCGCTTTCCGGGCGCGGGCCCGGGGCCGGTCGAGCCGCCGTCCTTTGCAGGCCTCGAGGAAGAGCCGGAGCGGTTTAGCGAGGATCTGGACTGGATGGCCGAGGTGGTCGTCATCGCCAAGAATGTCCACGTCTGGCTGCACCAGCTCAGCCGCCGCTACGACCGCGAGATTCACCGCCTCGACCAGATCCCCGACGCCGAGCTCGACCGGATGGCCGAGTGGGGCATCAGCGGGCTGTGGCTCATTGGGTTATGGAAGCGCAGCGACGCCTCCCAGCGAATCAAAGAGCTCAGCGGGAGCCCGCATGTGGTCAGCTCGGCCTACTCCATCTACGAGTACCGCGTCGCCGACGATCTGGGCGGCCAGGAGGCCTGGGATGCGCTGCGCGAGCGGGCCCGAAGCCGCGGGGTGCGCATGGCCGCCGATATGGTCCCCAACCACATGGGCATCACCTCCAAGTGGGTTTTGGAGCATCCGGAGTGGCTTCTCACCCTCGATGAGCCTCCGTACGACTCGTATAGCTTTACCGGGCCGGATCTCTCCGACGACGAGCGCGTCGGGATCTACCTCGAGGACCACTATTACGATCACAGCGACGCCGCAGTCGTCTTCAAGCGCGTCGATTATCAGCACGGCAACACCCAATATATCTACCACGGCAACGACGGCACGAGTATGCCGTGGAACGACACCGCCCAGATCGACTATCTCAACCCGCAGGCGCGTGAGGCGGTCATCCAGCAGATTCTGGACGTCGCCAAGAAGTGCTCGGTCATCCGCTTCGATGCGGCGATGACCCTGGTCAAACGCCACATCCAGCGGCTGTGGTACCCGGAGCCGGGCTCGGGCGGGGCGATCCCCTCGCGGGCCGGCCGCGGGATGAGCAAAGAGGACTTCGAGCGGGTGATGCCCCGCGAGTTCTGGACCGAGGTGGTCGACCGCATCGCCGAAGAAGCGCCCGACACGCTGCTTCTGGCCGAGGCGTTCTGGATGCTCGAGGGCTATTTTGTGCGCTCGCTGGGCATGCACCGGGTCTATAATTCCGCGTTCATGAATATGCTCTCCGACGAGGACAACGCCGGCTACCGCACGGTCATGAAGGACACACTCGAGTTCGACCCGCAGATCTTGAGGCGCTACGTCAACTTCATGAATAACCCCGACGAGGAGACCGCCGTCGCCCAATTCGGCAAGGGCGACAAATACTTCGGGGTGTGCACGATGATGGTGACCATGCCGGGCCTGCCGATGTTCGGCCACGGCCAGATCCAGGGCTTCGTCGAAAAATACGGCATGGACTTCAACAAGCCGCGCATCGACGAGCAGCCCGACGAGGGCCTCATCGACAACCACCGCCGGCGCATCTTCCCGCTGCTGCAGTTGCGTCGGCTCTTCGCCGGGGTCGAAAACTTCCTCCTATACGACCTGTACAACGGCAACCAGGCCGTCGACGAGAACGTGTTCGCCTATTCGAATAGGCTCGGCGACAGAAAGGGATTTGTCGTCTACAACAACCGATATGGGGAGACCTCCGGCTGGATTCGCGACTCGGCGGCCTACCGCGACAAATCGGTCGGCGGAGACGGCAAACTGGTCCGAAAGCGGCTCGTCCACGGCCTCGACATCGAGCCGCGCGACGACGTCTGGATCACCTTCCGCGACCACATCACCGGCCTGGAGTACCTGCGCCACTCGAGAGAGCTGGCCGATCGCGGCTTCTACGTCGAACTGGGAGCCTACGATTGCCACGTCTTCGTCGAATTCGAGGAGGTCCGCGAGGCCGACGACGGCCGCTACGGCCGCTTGGCCGAGCGCCTGGGCGGCCGCGGCGTGCCCAGCCTGCTCGGTGAGCTTCGCCACATGGAGCTCGAGCCGGTCCACGACAGACTCACCGAGGTGCTCTCCGTGGAGGCCGTGAGCGCACTGGCCGAGGGCACAGCCGACGAGACGCTCCTCGACGCGCTACGCCCCGCTCTGAACGAACTCGGCGAAGTCATGGACGAGTTCGGCGGGCTCGACGACGCCGAGGGCTTCGTCGAAGAGGTCGGCTTCGACCTCGACATCCTGCTCGAACTCGAGGTTCTCACCGAGACGACGCCCGTTCCCATCCCCCCGGAGACAAGTGACCCGAAGGCAGCCAGCCCCGACTGGGCGATGCTCTTGGCCTGGGCGGTCCTGCGCCCCATCGGCGGCCTCGAGCCCGACGCCGACACCGAGATCAAGGCTCAGAGCCTCTTCGACGAGTGGTCGCTCGACTATGTCCTGTCGGAGTTTTTCGACGAGGTCGGCATGAGCGCCGACGGCATCACCCGCGCCATCGAAACCGTGCGCTACGGGCTGAGCCGCCAGGGCTGGCTGACCGATCTCGACGCCTACGCCCTCGAGGCCGACGAGCTCTTCGAGCTGCTCGTCGACGACCCAGAGGCCAGCGCGCTTTTGGGCGTCAACCGCCACGAAGACGTACTCTGGTACCACGGCGAGTCCTTCGACGATTTTGTGCACTGGCTATCGCGCTTTGCGGCTCTCTATGCTGCGTTGGAGGAGGCTCGCGCCGGCGAGAAGATTCGGGTCGAGGTGCCCGAGGAGCTTCGGGAGAATATCGAGGCGATCGTCAAAGCCTCGAAGAAGGCGGAGTTTCAGGTGCAGATGTTGCTCGATACGGTGGAGCGCTTGGACTGACGTCCTCTGGGCGTCAGAAAGCGATTTTTCATTCTCTCTGACGGCAAGATGCCGTCAGTCCAAAGAAGACCCTCAGCCCCCCAACAACTCCCACCGCCTCAACACCTCCAAAAACGCTCGCCAATCGCTCAAACGCACCTCATCAGCAGTCACAACCGGAATCTCCTCGGCGACCTCGTCTAGCCCGAGCGCCGCGTACACCTCACGCGCCGCGTCGAACAACCACACCCCGCCGGTCCGGCGCTTCATGACGTTGGCGAATTTGACGATCTTGAGGTTGTCGAACCACGTATGAAAATGACGTTCGAAGTGTGCCGCGGTGGGGGCGTTGTCGCGTAGCTTGGCGAAGGTGCGCCAGGCGCCGGCCTCGGCGAGGTAGTCGGCCAGGTACGGATGGTCGGCGGCGGCGCGAAGCGCCTGCGGGTCGTCGAAACCGGGTCGCACCGCCGACAAGAAACGCGCGAGCGCGAAAAACGCCTCGGACGGCTCGGCCATCTCGAAACGGCTGGTCTTGGTCTCCATCTGCATGCGTACCGACGGGCCGGTGCCGCGTGGCACTCGCGTCGAGGGGCGCGCCGACGGAAAGACCATCGGCTCGCTGAGCTGGCGGACCACGCCCTCGCCGCCGGTCTTGACGATCTTTTCGAGAATATAAAAGTCGCTCAGCGCCTGCAGGGTGGGCATGCCGTCGGCCAGCGCGTAGCCGCGCGCGGTGAGCACCATGCACGAGCCGATCGACTGGAAGGCATACGGCGAGCCGACCAGCCGCATGGCGGCCTCCCAGTAGCGCATCCACGCCTCGTAGGCCATGATCGCGCGGCCGTGCTCGGCGTCGTCGGGCACCGGATGGCGGTAGCGGCACACCCCGGCGAGCATCTGCGGGTGGGCGTCGAAGGCGTCGACGATCTGATCGATATAGCCGGGGGCAACTGGCGAGTCGCCGTCGAGACAAGGCATCAGCCCGTCGGCCGCGCGGCCGGCCTCGAGCAGGCGCGCCAAGGCCACGTCCGCGCCCTCTCTGCGAGCCAGCCCCACCCCGGCGACCTCCGGGTCGTAGGCCTTGTCCGGGCTGAACCGGTCGATGACGTGCAGCCCAAAAGGCATGTCGAGCGCGCGCAAAAAGGCTGCCGTCTGGCGATTGGCCTCGACCTTCTCGGCCGGGGCATCGGCGGCGTTATTGACCACCACGATGACCTCGAAGCACTCGGGCCGCTCACTGGCCTCGCGCAGCGACTCGATGACCTCGCCGATATTCTCCAACTCGTCGTAGGCCGGAATCACCACCGACGCGCGCAACTCGGCGCCCGGCGCCGGGAGCTCGGCCGCCTCCGGTACCTCGTGGGCGTGGCGGGTGATGTATCGTTGGATGGTTTTTGTGGGGCTCATTTTGCGATCATCTTGCAGAGATCGAGACGCCCTCTATTTGGGGCGACGTCAAACGGCGACGTCGCGAACTACAATTTGCGTTAGACCCTAGAACCACCATTGGTTAACGAGGGTCCCCAAACGATGTCTCAGCAACCCGAAAAGCCGCTAAGAACTAACCCAAATCGTAGTTCGCGCCGCTGTTCAGGCGCCTCAAATAGAGGATGGTACTGGAATCGGGGCGCCCATTATTCAGCCGCTCAATGCAACGCCGCACGAATGGGCAATCCAGCCACGATCTCGGCTTCCAAATCCAGCCAATAATCGAGCCGCTCTTGGACCTCTTCGTCCGGAAAGTACTCGAGCGCCAACTCGTAAAAGTCCCCGCGGTGTTTGGCTTCGCTGGCGGCGAGCTCTTTGTAGAAATCGGCCAGATCTTCTTCTTCCGGGCGCGTGGCCAGCTCGCGGGCGAGCATCGCGAAGCGCTCGCAGCCGCGGTACTCGATGATCGAGCCCAAAAGCAACCGGTCGAGCAGGCGCTTTTGGCCCTGCTTGTGGCCCTTTTTGAGCAGCGCGTTGATATAGGGGTCCTTCTCGTCGGCGGCCAACTCGACGCCGCGCTCCTGCATCAGGTGGAAGACCTGGTGGAAGTGCTCGAGCTCCTCGCGGGCGACCTCGACCATCGCGTCGACGATGTCGGCCTTGTCGGGGTAGCGCACCACGAAATGCATCGCGTTGGCCGACGCCTTGCGCTCGGCAGCGGCGTGGTCGATGAGAAATTTGTCGAGATGATCGGCCACATAAACGGCCCATTCGTCCGGCGTGTCTTCACGCAACTTAAACATAGATCAGGGGTCCAGGGGTCCAGGGGTCCGGGGGTCCGGGCAAGGCAACGGCAACAGCAACAGCCCGTGGTCGTGGTCGTGGTCGTGGTCGTGGTCGTGATCGTGATCGTAAACGTAAACGTAAACG
>CAYLTX010000096.1:0-16895 GCA_964386725.1 uncultured Bradymonadales bacterium
CCAAGCCCGCCGTACCCCAAGCCCGCCGTCACCTCTTAAACCGACGAATATACAATTTCGGGTCCATCCCCTTCGCCCAACGCACCAACACCTGAACCGCCCCCTGGTCGGGCTGCTTCTGATCTAAGTTGACGTGGGTCCACACGTCCTCGACCTCGCAGACCTTGGTCTGGCCTTGCCAGCGCACCAGCACGTGCTCTCCGATCAGCGGCACGCGGTACTCGTGCTCGGAGCGGGCGCCGGGAATGGGAACCTCGGCGTTTTTGTCGACGATGAGAATCTGATACATATTAGCCTCCTATGTAGCAACTGGAATACGAGTATAAGTGTTCTGGCGGGCGTTCGGAAGGATACGGAGAAGCCGATGAAGTCGGCAGCATATATCATACTCTTGGCGGCTCTTGGTTTAACGGCCTTCGGTTTGACGGCAATAAGCCTTCCTGCGCCGGCGTGGGCTCAATCAGACGAGGAGGCTTCCCCGCCGTCGGAGCCCGACGACGACGGCGCCCCGCCCGATAGCCCCTTTACCGTCGGCGAGTTGAAGACGCACCCGCGCGATACCCACTTTGGCCAGCGCGAGCCGCATATCAACGAGCGTTTTGTCTACGACGACGCGCATTTGAGCGCGGTGGATCGCCGCCGGCAGATCAGCCCGGCGAGTGACCGGAATATCCTGGCGCCGCTGGCCCAGACGCCCAAGAAGGGCACTATCTCTTACGGCAATTATAATATCCTGGGCAACGTCCTCACCTACGCGCCCTCCGACGAGTTGGCGGTCACCGCCGGTACCATGCTGCCGCTGGGCGACGAGAACTTCCTGGGCTCGCTGTCGGCCAAATATAAATTCTACGAGACGCGCGACCTGATCGTGTCGGTGCTGCCCTTCGGCGCCTATACAGACGGCGTGCAGCGCCTCGACACCAGCCACGCCGGCCTCGGCGCCGGGCTGCTCGCCGACTATCACCTGAGCGACTCGATCGTCGTCGGCGCGGGAGTCAGCGGCTTCGCCGCCCTCTACGGGGCCTACGAGCGCAACTCGACCGATTGCACGCGCACCGAATTTCGCAACGACGGCTGTGAGGTCGTCTCCGAGGGCGAGGCGCTGCCCGCCGGCGGCCACTGGATGGCCGCCACGCTGGGCACGGTCTGGTACGTGGTCGACACCTTTGCGCTCAACGTCGAATTCGTCCACGGTCTCAGCTGGGGCAGCTTCCTGGGCATCGAAGACGACGGAACCCAGGACGACATGGACGAAGCCTTCGAGGCCGCCGGCCGCGATCGTCTCCAAGACCCCGAATTCGCCACCGGCCTGCCCAACGGCGGCGGCCCGGTATTCTCGGTCGGCGCGACCTGGGCGAGCGAGCGCTCGGCCGTACAATTCGCCATGGTCTTCATGCGCGAGGCCGACAACCCCGAGACCCAAGTCCTCGACGAAAGCCGCAAATTTCAGGGTCTTCCGATGCTTTCGGGGAGTTTCAATTTCTAAATCGTTGTAGTTGCAGTTCCCGTGACCGTGCACGTGACCGTGAACGTGAACCGTAGTTAAACCTGCAAAATGCCCACATTTCGAGGTAGCTTCGGTTGGGCAGGGTGCCCGTTTCGAGCCTTTTCGATGAGTCCACCGAATGTGCAGGGGGTAAGGCGGTTCACGTGCACGTGCACGTTCACGGGTTTTGTCTGACCTTAGCGGCCGTTCAACGTTATGTGTTATTGTGAGGCGCCGGGGGGCCTCCCACAACAACCCCCAACCCAGAACCCACAACCCAGAACCCCCAACCCAGAACCCCCAACCCACAACAAAACCACCATGACCAACCCCAAATTCGGCACTCAACTCCCCCACCTCGCCACTTCCATCCCCGGGCCGAAGTCCATCGACCTGGTCGGCGAGCTCGCCCGCAGCGAATGCCCGGCGATCACCGCCCGGCGGGCGCGGCGCGAGCGGGAGTCGGGGGTGCCCCAGGACCCGATCGTGTGGGAGCGCTCGTTGGGGGCCAATGTCGAGGATGTCGACGGCAATATCTACGTCGACCTCACCGCGGCCTTCGCCGTGGCGGGCCTGGGTCATAACCCGCCGCGGGTCGTCGAGGCCGCGCGCGAGCAGGTCGGCCGGCTCACCCACGCCATGGGGGACGTCTACCCCAGTCGTGTGAAGGTCGAACTGGGCACGCGGCTGGCCGAGATCGCCCCCGACGGCCTCGAGCAGTCGATCTTCGGGCTCTCCGGCGGCGAGGCGGTGCAGGCGGCGCTCAAGACCGCCGTGATGCATACCGGCAAGCCGGGCGTGATCTCTTTTTGGGGCGGCTACCACGGCCTGTCCTACGGCGCGCTGAGCGCCACGGCCTATCGGCGCGAATTTCGCGAGCCGTTCCTCGACCAGCTCAGCCCGCACGTCGACCACGTGCCGTTCCCCGATACCTACCGGCCGCCCTTTGGCATGAGCCACGACGCCTCGCCCGAGGAGGTCTCGCGGGCCGTGCTCGCCCATCTGCGCGGGATGCTCTCGCACCCGGCCAGCGGCGGGGAGGGGATCGGCGCGGTGATCATCGAGCCCATCCAGGGCCGCGGCGGCGAGGTCGTCCCGCCGGCCGGCTTCCTGGCCGGGCTGCGCGAGCTATGCGACGAGTTCGGCCTGGTGCTCATCTTCGACGAGATCTACACCGGCCTGGGGCGCACCGGCGAATTCTTCGCCTGCCAGCGCGAGGGCGTCACGCCCGACATCATGTGCGTGGGCAAAGCGTTGGGCGGCGGGTTTCCGCTGTCCGCGGCCATCGGCCGCCCCGAGGTCATGGGGTCGTGGGGCCTGTCGTCGGGCGAGGCCATCCACACCTCCACATTCCTGGGCAACCCGCTGGGCTGCGCGATGGCCAAGGCCGCCATCGACACCCTCGTCGACGAGGACTGGCCCGCCCGCGTCAAAGCCCGCGGCCGAGCCCTGCTCGAGCGCCTCGAGGCGCTGCGCGACCGCTTCCCCCGGGTCATCGGCGACGTCCGGGGCCACGGCCTGATGCTCGGCATCGACCTGGTGGCCGACCCGGACACCCGCGAGCCCGACGGCGCGCTCGCCCTGGCCCTGACCAGCCACTGTCGAAAAAACGGCTATCTGGTCCTCCCCTCCGGCGTCCACGGCAACGTCCTCGCCCTCAGCCCACCATTCGTCATCACCGACGAACAGATCGACGGGTTTTTCGAGATATTCGAAGAGGGGCTCGAGGCTCACTAACCCGCAGCGACGCCGTGCCTGGCGTCGACGTAAACGTCAACGTCAACGTGATCGTAAACGATCTACAAGACCGAGCGCATAGCAAGGCGCCCGCGTGCGCAGTTCGTTTACGGCTACGATCACGATCACGATCACGTTCACGTTCACGGCGCCTTTCCCTGGACCCCTGGACCCCTGGACCCCCGAACCCCTGAACTTGACCTTTCCCCCCATTCGGCTTAATCACAAGGGGTCAAGAAACGAACCATACACCTCAACTTGCCGCCGGCGTCACGCATGTCGAAGTCTCCACCCAAGGCCAATGAAACCGAACACTCCTCCGGGGGCGTGCTAGTCAAGCAAGTCGACGGTGAAAACCAGGTCTGTCTGGTTCAGATCCCCACCCGCGGCGGAAATCCGAGCTGGCGGCTGCCCAAGGGCGCCATTGAAGAAGGCGAGACATCCGAAGAGGCGGCCATCCGCGAGACGCGCGAGGAGACCGGCTGCAACGGCGACACGCTCTCCGAGCTCAGCGATGTCGAGTATTGGTATACGCGCCGCGACGACGACAGCGGCGAACGCATCCGCGTGCGCAAGACGGTCGATTTCTTTTTGATGAAGTACACCGGCGGTGTGGTCGAAGATCACGACCATGAGGTCGTCGAGGCGAAGTGGTATAGCTTCTCCGACGCGCTCGGCACAATCAGCTACGACGCCGAGCGCCGCGTCCTCCAGGAGGCCATCCACGCCTGGGACGCCTACCTATACCGGCAGGGATTCGAAGAGGAAGAAGAAGAGGGCGTCGGCTCCGGCGTCTGAAGATCGTAGCAGGCTCCTCGGCGGCGCTACGGCCGCGCTCGTCGCCTGCTTGCGGACAGGCTGTCCGCGCTCCATTAAGCCTTCCGTTCAGCACAACTCAATAAAGGGGAGGCGAGACCGGTGGGCAGCGTCTCATCGACTTGCTCGATGACCTCGCTGTCGACCTCGTCGTAGGCGTTTGCCTCGCCGGCGGTGATCTTGGTCTCGAGCACGAACTTCTCGTCGGCCGAGCTGATCACCAACCACACCGGCCACGGCTGATCGGCGTTGCGATCGTCGAGCATATGCTCGGGCACCGGCGTCGTATACAGCCGGTACTCGGGGTCGGCGATGACCCGGACCTCCTCGCCATTTTCGAGCCACCGAAACACGCCGTCTTCGGCCTGTAGATCCCGGCGTACGTCGACGGTGCGCATCGCCTGCTGCTCGAAGAAGCCCCGCAAGAAATAGAACAGCACCACCCACGCCAAGATCACCACCGCCGAGATGATCAGCGCGTCGGCCGGCGCCGACTGCACGCCCTCGAAGGCGCGCGCCATGGCGATGAGCACCGCCGCCGTTCCGCCGATCAACCCGGCGATGAGCGGGTGCGCTCCGATCCAACGCAGCAGCCGGCCCACCGGCCCGGTGCGCGGCTCCTCGGTGATCGTCTGATACGAAACTTCGACGTCGGCCATGGCTCATGCCACCAGTGGAGAGATATTGTTTAGAAGGGTTCTAATTTGGCTTGACCTTGCGCCGTCCGATCATAGGTTGTCCTCGCCACTAAGAGAATCGGTGCCCGTTTGTGCGGGTTCCACCGATCCAACCAAACTTCGCTGTATGGAGGAAAACCATGGCCAACCAAGAAACCACAAAGCAGCTCAACCAACTACTCGCTGACTATATGGTGCATTATCAGAAGCTGCGCAACTATCACTGGAACGTAAAGGGCCACGAATTCTTCAAGCTGCACGAGAAGTTCGAGGAGGCCTACGACGCCACCGCCATGTGGGCCGATGAGATCGCCGAGCGTGTCCTGGCGCTCGGAGACCGCCCCTATTCGACGATGGCCGAATTCCTGGACAACGCGAGCCTCGACGAGGACAGCGACGTGCCCCACTGGCGCACGATGGTCCAGAATCTGGTCTCGGATATCGAGAAGCTCAACAAAAACTCCATCCAGATCATCGAAGCCGCCGAGGACAAGCACGACCGGACCACCGCAAACCTGCTCGACGACATCGTCGACGCCCAGGAAGAGCGCCTGTGGATGTTCCGCACTTTCCTGAAGGAGTAACTTGTACACCGGAGCGACGTCGTCCCTGGCGTCGACGCCAGGGACGGCGTCGCTCCGGTTTAGTCGTCAATCACTCGGCCAGGGATTGGGCGGCGCGCCGGCCTCTTCCTGGCCGCCGCGCTCCTCGATATTCTCGATCAACATCCGCATCAGCGCCAGGTCGGCCTCGATGTCGACGTCGCGCTCCTCCTGGGCGTTCAGCCAGGCGGAGACGTTGTCGGCCAGCGGCACGAGGATATTCAGCGCCGAGTTGGGCGCGCCGTGCTCGACGCGCTCGGTGGCCATCTTGAAGCCCGTATAGATATTGAGGGTGACGAAGCCTTTCTCGACCGTGAAGTTCTCGAACTCGCCGGCCGCCGGGGTCTGCCCGGGCGCCAGCGGATTGAGCAGCTCGACCTGTTGCTGGAAGAATTGCTCGGTGCGCGGCTTTCGATAGTCCAGCATCAGATCACCGACCAACGATCCTGCCGGCGTGTCGGCCAGGATCTGCTCGTCGCTGGTGGGAATGAGTTCGAGCAGGATGATACCACCGCCGCCGCGCCGTCCCTCGCCGGGGCCGACATCGTCGGCGGACTGGCGGCTGGCCAAGAACATCGCCGGAATGTCGATCCGCGCCTCGGTGCCGGTGCCAGACCACTGCCGCGTGCCGTAAGCCGCCCGGAACCGGTAGGCCTCGTCGCCGGCGAAGTCGATGGTGATATCCTCGGCGATCGGCACCATGAAGGTGTTGATCTCCTCGACGAAGACCTCCTCGACGGCGGCGGCGTTCTCCAGGAAATAGAAGTTGCCGCTTCCCACCTCGCTGAGCTCGCGCATCAGTCGAAGGTCGAATTCGTCGCCCACTCCGACGGTGGTCAGGCCGATGCCGGCGTCGGCATGGGCAGCTCCCAGGTTGACGATCCGGTCGGTATTGGTGATGCCGGCGGTGGCCACGCCGTCGCTGAGCAGGATGACGCGGTTTTGGCGGTCCTCGGCGCGATGCGCCTCGACCTGCTCGGCGGCCAGCTTCAGTCCCTCGTAGATATTGGTCGAGCCGCCCAGGCCCAGGTTGCGAATCTCGTCTCGGAGCTGGTCGCGCGACAGGTCGTCTTCCGGAGTCGATCGGTAGACCACGCGCGCCTGGGTATCGTAGGCGATCAGCGTGACCTCGTCTTTGGGGCCCAGCTCGTCGGCCATCATCAACAAGCCGGCGCGCACTGATTCGATCGGCTGGCCGCGCATCGAGCCGCTGACGTCGATCGCCAGGGCGAGGTTGAGCGGAGGCCTCTCGAAATCGTCGGGGTGCAGCGGGGTGTTGACCCCGATCGCCACGGTCGTGCAATTCGAGCCGTTGATCATATTGCCCTGCACGCCGAACATCCCGTGCAGGCAGATATCCTGGCCGCAGTCGGCCGCCGGAAGCTCGAATTTGTGCTCGTTGAAAAAGCCCACCGCATCGAGCGTGCTCGGCGCGGGGATCTCCCCCTGCTCGATGAGCCCGCGAAACCGGCCGAAGTCCTGCGCGCCCGACTGGCCGACGCCGGTCGAGTTGTCGCTTCCGTTCGGAGCCGCACGCTCACTCCCCGCAAAGCCTGTGGCGTCATCGCTGCCGCAGCCGGCGAAGAGCAGCGCCAAAACGGCCAATACCATCAGGGTAGGCGTTGGATTCTTCATCTTGTCGAGCATTTTGGAGCTCCCTTTGAACAAAACTCATGGGTCAATTTTGGATCACGACTGCGGCTTCAAAATAGCGATTGTCACTGGCGCCGAGTTGGCTCGACACCGGGTCGTCGCAAGACGGGTCGAGCACCGGGCGCATCAACGAGCGCACCAAAAATAAGCGCGGCTCTCCCTGTGCGGGCAGCGACGCCTCGCCGGGCCGCACCAATTGGACGTCCGAGCGCGTGTCGAGGCGCATATCGACCGGTAACTCCGTCTGGCCGCAGGCGGCCTCGGCGGGCGAGCACTCGAGGCGCGGGCGATACTCGACGTCGAGCACGTCGGTGACGCCCACCGGCAGGTCGCTGCCGCGCACCAGGTAGACCTCGGCCAGGCCGAAGAACTCGTCGTCGGCGGTGACCTCCTCGATCTCTACGCGCAGCCCTTCGGAATTGGTGGACGATATGGAGTGAAAGCGGACGCTCGTCCGAAGATCGGCCGACGGCTGGGCCGACTGCAGAGCATCGAAGGGCATGCAGATCAAGAACTCGCGGCTGTCCTGCGGGTTCGTGGCGCGTTGGAGCTGCAGCGAGTGGCAGCCGTCGATGCCCTCGGAGAGGCCCTCGACCAGCCAACGCCCCACGGGCACGTTCGACCAGGCCAGCGAATTCTCGCCGCCGGGCATTCGGCACTCCTCCGGGGTCTGGTCGGGCTGGTCGATGGGCTCCCAGCGGCGCTGGAAGTGCAGCGGCTCGTCGTGGACGCTCTCCCACTGGTAGCGCGCGCCCTCGGGCACCGTGGCCGCGTCGGCCTCCTGCTGTGCGCTGCACGCGGTGCTACGCCCGCAGGGGCGGAACCCATACGGCCGCAGCTCCTCGGAGGCCACCTCGCTATAATCGGCCTGCAGGACCACCGTCTGCGGATCGGGTTTGATCTCTTCCGGGATATTCGCATCGAAGACAAAGGTCTTCGGCTCCAGCGAGTCGTCCCAGAACACCACGATATCGGCCACCGTATCGCTCTGGACGAGCGCCGCGCTGCACGGCCGGCCGCGCATTTCATCCATGGCCCACGGCGTCTGCTCGTCGAGCCCCAGCCCGATCTCCTGGTCCGAATACAGCGGCCAGCGCACCGGCGCGGCGAAGATATCGTCGCGCAGGTAGCGGTCGGGCGCATTCCGGACCTGCTCACAATCCAGCACCACGTCCTCGCGCAGGTTGCGCACCCGCAGCACGTGCATCTCACGCGTCTTATTGAGCAACGTCACCCGCGCCTGGAGCTCCTGCGTCCAGGGCTCCGGCGGCTGCGGCCCACAACCGACCGACGAGCCACACAAAAGACCGGCGAGCACCGCCGCGCAGACAAGCGGAGCCAAGCTTCTATTTGCGCAATACCGCATCAACCCAACCATCCTTTCGCTTCGTATCCAATCACCGCCGGAGCCCAGCCGCGCGCCGGCCCCCGCAAATTCACAGACGATGCCCGCCATCATACGGCAACGTCCGACGCAATGAAAATGAACGAGAAAAGCCCGGAACTCTCGGCGAGTCCCGGGCTTCTCTCTTACGGCGTTACGCGTTTACTCAGATGATCCATCGCCGACGCCACAGCGCAAGAACGCCCATCAGGGCCGCTCCGAGCAACCAACCCGGCGCCATCGACTGGTTTTGCTGTACGCTCTCACACGCGCAACTCGACCCGGACACGTCACCGGCCTGGTTGTTGATGTTCTGGTCGGTGCTCCCCGCATCGCCGGCATCATCGCCGCCGGCGTCGTCGTCGCCACCGTCGGGGCCAGCATCCGGGCCCGCGTCGGGTCCGGCATCCGGCCCCGTATCTTGGCCGTGGCACGGTTTGACCGCGATCTCGTGGACCGCCGGGTCGCTGTTGACGTTGCCGTCATTGACGACCAGCAGGAAGCTATAGCTGGTCTGACTGTCGAGCTCGCTCGGGAAGGTAATCTCGAGCTCGGGTTCACCGGTCGGCCCCAGGTTCGGCAGCGGCCGGCCGGAGGCACGGCTCCAACTATAGCCGAGCTCGTCCCCGTCGGCGTCCGAGGAGCTCTCACCGTTCAGGAAGATCGTATCACCGGCGCAAGCCTCATCCGGCCCGGTGATGATCGCCTCGGGCTTCTCGTTGGGCTCTTCGCGCACGAGCACCGTGACCGTATCCGGGTCGCTGAGCTCCTCACCGTCATTGACGATGAGCTGGAAGGTCAGCAACTCGTTGCCCGAAGACGGATCCGGCGCGGTAAACTCCGGCGTCAGCGTATCCCAGTTGGCCGGATCATCTTCAGCCGCCACCGGCTCACCGCCGGTCTGGCTCCACTCCGGCGTCAGGCTATCCCCGTCGGGGTCGGAGCTGGCCGTACCGTTGAGCGTGACCTGGTCACCCTCGTTGACCGCCTGGTCGCCGCCGGCGTCAGCCACCGGCTTGCGGTTGGCGGTGCTACACTCGTCGGTGGCCTGGTCACACCAGGCCCCGTCGGCGCAGTCACTATCGCGGGCGCAACTGGTCAGGCACGAACCCGAGTTGCACAGATACGGCGCGCAATCCTCGACCGCCGGCACCTCGCACACGCCATGCCCGTCGTCGTCGGCATCCCCGTCACAATAGCTCGTCGCCACCGCCTCGGTCGCCGACACACACTCCGCCGCCGCACATTCCACGTCCGTCTCGAGCCCCTCGGTCTTGCACTGCCCATCGGCCGGGTCACAATAACCCTCCGTACAAGCCTCGGCCGGGTCCAGCGAACAATCCTTCGCCGTCCCCACACACTGCCCACTCACGCAGACATCATCCTCGGTACACAAATCCCCATCATCACAGGACTTCTGCTCCGAATCCGCCACAGCCGTCCAACCGGTCGTACTACCGCCCGACGCGTCGCAGACTTCGCAGGAGTTGTTGGGGTTCTCGTCGCCGTCAGCCCAATATGCTCCATCTGCGAAGCATGTGGGCTCACCCGCGAAGACATACGCCTGACCGGCGTTAGAGACTGTGGTGCCACTGGAGTTGGTGCTATCCGCACCGTAAGCTCCCACAATGAAATCGTCGAAGCCGTCGCCATCGACGTCGCCAGCACTACTGACACTTTTGCCGAAGAAGTCATTTCCAGCGTCACCTGTTTCACTCCAAGCGGGCGTCGAGCCGATGCCGTTGGCACTACCCATGAGCAAGTAAGCAGCTCCCTGCCCAGTATGGGTATCGCTGTGCTCTGGGGCACCGACAATGAGGTCGTCGAACCCGTCGGCATTTACATCCCCTGCGACGCGCACGAAGTTGCCAAAGTGCTCGCTTGCGGAGAGTCCATCAATAGTCTGTTGACTAGCGGGGAATGTTCCGCTCGTTCCTTCGAAGAGGTGAACTCGGCCGGTGTCCGTTCCCAACGAGGTGTCATATCGATTCGAGCCAACGACAAGATCGTCGACTCCGTCACCATTCCAGTCCCCCGAACTAAGCGACGTCCCGTGGTAACTGGCACCTTGTGTACCAGGGAATTCCCAATTAGCTGTGTTGGACGGGCCGCCGGATCTGCCCAAGAAGAGACGGATTCGGCCTGCATTCGTATTCAAGCCCGAACTCCAATAAGGCGAAGAAGCAGCGATATCATCACAGTTCGACGAGTCATCATCAAAGTTTCCAGTTGTGACTGCGTATCCAAATCCGGCGAGTCCAGATGCATTTGAGGAGAGTTCCCATCCGGCTGGAGTAGTAAATTCCGTTCCATCTCCATAGAATACCGAAATTTTCCCCGTGAAGCTGTCTTTGCCAGGCGAACCGACGACGAGATCGGAGTGCCCGTCGCAATCGACGTCACCAAGAGCTAGGCTGCGTCCAAATTGCTCTGATCCAGCGCCGTTCTCCTCGAAAATCGGTGTCGATGCGAGTGCGGGGTCAGTGCTCGAATTTGTCGATTGGCCAGCAAAGACGAATACCGTACCTGCACTTGAGTTGGATAACGGCGCGCCAACCGCGAGATCCGGGTAGTCGTCGTCATCGACCTTGCCGACAGGTTGGAGCGAGCGCCCCATTTCGGCGTCGGCCAAGTCACTTTCGATTATCACCGATGCACTCGCCGCAACGCCACTGGAAGAGCCCTGAAAAACGGCGATACGACCCTCGTCACTTTCGCCGTTGCTGTATCTAGGCTCGCCCACCACCACATCATCGAAACCATCGTTGTTGAGATCGCCGGCAAGACTGACCACAAAGCCGAACCGTCCATTGTTATTCTCGCCCTCGAGGGTGGTGTCCGGACTCGTGAAGAGCGGGTCCACAGTGAGCGGGTACTGCGCTTTGCCGTCGTCAATTGCATACCCAATGAAGCCTTCGTCGACGAAAAAGGTCGCAGGTACGTTTTGGCCTTTCGCGTCGAAGACCAGCAAGTCGCGCACTTCAAAGCGCGACTCACCGTCACGTGTCTTAATCAGAATGGAACCTTCGTTGTCCACATACTCGTGTAGGAACGCATCTTGCGTCTTATACTTGATGATCAGCGAACCGTTTCCTTTCGGTTTATCCCGAATCGTGAATCCCTGTTTGAGACCATCCTGTTTCGGAAAATAGAATGCGCTCAGTCCCGCACCGGGATAGTCGTATCGCACTGACTTTCGATCAAAGTTTGGCTCGGGGGCGGCGAGCTGAGTGACTTTGCCGTCGCGGCCAAACCACGGGTTTGAGAGCTCATATCCGTCGCCGGATTCTTTCTCAACGCCGTCTACACCCTGGGTCCTGAGCGGATTGAGGTGGAGGTGGCCTCGTTTGTCGAATGAGATGTTTGCATTTAGTGTGAGTGAGGTCGCCGAAGCAGAGTTGGCGTTGACGTCGAATTTGGTCAAGAACCCCAGCCCTCGTGCTCCCGCCGAGGATATCCCCGCTCCCAGCGCAGGCATCTCCGATACGGAGGATTTGGACGAATCGGCAGATTCAAGCGGCGTCGACTTTTCCGACAGCGCTGGGGATGAGGATGTCTGATCGTCCACGCACGACGAGCCCGCCATGAGAAAAAAGAGCGCCGCGAGCAAAATCATCAACTCGCGTGGCCAAGTGACCAACTTCCTTTGTGTGAAGGTCATTTCGGAAGTCTGTGGCGCTGTAGATTGTTTCGTTCGTGGCATTGCTTGGAACTCCATCCGAGTAAGTCAGCTGCGAACACCTTTAGTTTCGAACCCGACGAAAGTAAAAGGGGACGCATCTCTGCTAATAGTATGACAGAAGGTGTACTAGCCAACAAAGAAAATTTCTTGTCGTTGTGGTTTTTCACATTCAATAAAGAGTCTTTCTACATTCAGGCGTAGTCGATGGAAATCGCAGTCATCCTCAGGTACTCAAATGGCCCTGCGGGTTTGAAATCCGAAGAATCTGACCCCTTTTATGCGCCTCAATGGTCTCAACGTTGTATGAGTGCAGGCGAGGTCGAGTGTCGAGTTGGGTGGACGAGCCGTCACATCCCCGGAATGACGTGCGGTTGGGTAAAATGGAGAGACGGGTGGGCCTTGTGGGCTGCAGAACGGACGATTATCGATGAATTGGCAGGGGCGTTACGCGTAAATCCTAAACTTGAGGATGCTGCCGTGATTCAAGCGTCGCTCGATCAGTGGGGCATTAGCGCGCTCGACCGAACTAAAAGCGTTTGGGCGGGAGCTGTTTGGCAGGAAACACGTAAAAAGTTGCACTTTTTTCGGGACCGTGTGGGCATCGTTCCGGCTGTATATTCGAGTTCTCGCGAGCGCAATTTATGTGTCTTTTCGACCTCGATGGCGCTCGTCCACCAACTATGTCCCGCGTCGACCGCGATCAATCAGGTACGGCTAAGAAAGTTTCTACTCGTGGAACCGGACATGAGTCGCAACGACTTCTTCCAAAATGTGAAGCGCCTTCGCCCTGGAGAGGCCTGGGTCTGGTCCCCGCACGAAAACAGGAACCCGGCAGATTCTCCTCGAATTCAATCCTATTGGATTCCCGATGCAACTGGGAATCGGATTGACGACCTCGAAGGTGCGACCTCGCAGTTAGCCGGCGTATTTGAGACTGTCGCCAATGACTATTTGAAGGCTGGCATGACGCCACTCAACACCGTCAGCGGTGGCCTCGACTCCACGTTCATGTTGGCCGCCCAAGTCAAAGGTGCCGCTAAGTTAGGGTTGGACTCGGCGCAGATTGCGGCTGCGACGATGCAGTTCCCGTCCTTTCCGAGCGTCGATGAGACGCGTTGGACTCGCCAACTGCAGGACTATCTGAACCATCCGATTGCGCCAGTATATGTGGAAGACGCCTGGCCGCTACGCAAACCCGAGGAGTCGATGCGCAGTCTCGATCTTGGACCGGATTTTCACCCCGGGACGAGCTACGAAAGCGCCTTTCTTGGGCGGGCCTTCGAGCGCTTTGGGAGGCGCCCCGTTTTTTCGGGGGTTGGCGCGGACCACCTCTTCCAGGTTTCACGTACTCACGTCATGAGGGACTTGTTCACGGCAGGCTGGTCGCGACGACGCTGGGGCGACGCGCGCCGAATTCTAGGAGGCGCAGAGCTCGCCCGCGGTATCGTGGGGCGCACCGGCATGGGGCGCCGACTTCGTCGGCTATTGGGTCGTTCCAGGAGTGGAAGAACCCTTCAGAGTGCGCCGTGGCGTTTTCCCGAGTTGTGGGTTGAGCAGAGTGAAGATGAGAGCGATTATAAACCCACGCCATCCCAAATAGACTCTCGGGGGAGCTTTCTCTATACATGGCTATGGGAGTGCGTTGTTCGTGGGTTCCATCGAAAATCACAGCGGTGGCGAACTTCACATCATTTTCCGTATTTACGGTCTGATTTCATCGAAGCCGTGTTGCAAGTTGACCCGATCCTCTTTTGTATTGGCGAGTTGCGCAAAGGATTACTTCGCAAGCTCACCCGAACCTACCTGCCCAATTCAATTCGTCGACGTCCCAAGGGTGGCGTTTTCTCCAAGATCGTCGAGTACGGCCTGGGATGTCGTGAGCATAGTTACATCGAACACCTTTTTGCTTCGGAATCAGCCCTAGCAGATATGCAAATCATTGATGTCGGGGAGTTTAGACGTGCGTTTCACGCTTATCGAAGCTTTTGTTGGCGGCATCAGGCGACACCCATAAATGCGGGTGAAATGTTAATGTGGCGTACTGTGGCTGCCGAGATGTGGTGTCGACGACTCTGTTGACAACCCGGTTTTTCCGGCTCACACTTTGGATTGAGGAGGGGGGCTCCGACAATACACAATCTTTAGGTTCTTGATTATGGCCAAAAAAACGCCCAAACGAGCAAAGAGTCAGGCAAGTCCCCAAAAGTCTTACGCTCAACCGAAGCTCAAATCATTGGGTTCATTGGTTTCGCTGGTGCGCGGCGCCTCAGGCGCCGACCCCGACGGGACAACCCCCTCCGACGCCGAATTGTAAGAGTGAGTTGAGTGCATGGGTCTAAAACTAGGTATGCAATTTCGGCGAAGACGGGCGGTGAGGGCAATGTGATGGGAGCAAATTGACGGAGTGTCCTTGTCGATGGATAAAATCGTCGACAAGTCTCAAATCCATTCTCGCGATATTCACACGGGCTGCCTTCCAATCCCCTGTTGTCGACGAATCAATCAGATCATTGGAACTCGTCTCACTCCCAGCGAAACCTCGGAAGCGGTGGTAGAGGTTTCCGAGGCGTGAAAGGGTCATTTGCTTTCTGCTACTAACACGTTGTTCAGGTTTTCCCGGCCGATCGGCCACCGCAAAACCGCATTATCACTACTAGCACTCCTGCTAGCAGCAGCCCTCCCCCTCGCCGTCCCCTACCTCCTCAAACTCTTCATCGACGAGGCCATCCCTGCGGGAGACACGCAACTTCTGTGGACCCTCGGCGCCGCAGGCGTCGCCCTGTACGGCGTGTCTTCGCTCACTCGCTACTACGGCCGAATGGCCGTCGCGGAATTTGCCGAGGATGTGCGGTTCGACCTCCGTCAACGGGTATTTACGCACCTCCAAGGGCTGTCGCTGTCGTATCACCGCTCGCGCAATATCGGCGATCTCGTCGCTCGCGTGCAGTACGATACGAACAGCATCAAGAGTTTCGTGGCGTCGACCATCCCGGCCGTCATCGAGCTCGTCGTCACCGTCGGTGGTACCGCGGTGATTCTGTTCGTGCTCGAGCCCAAGCTCACCCTGCTCGCCTTCGCCGCCTTACCGGTCGCGGTGCTCATCGCGTATCTATTTCGCGACAAGATCCGGCCGCTCTCTCACAAACTCAGCGAGCATAACGGCGAGGTCTATTCGACGGTGCACGAGGCGTTGACGTGTGTGGAGGAGATCAAGGTTTATGATGGGGCGCACGAGTTCGAGGGGCGGCTGGCGGGGCAGGGCGGGGATCTGCGGGATGTGGAGGTGGAGCTGGCGCGGCATCGCAATAAGTTGTTTCCGCTGCTGAATTTCGGGATCTCGTTGGTGCTGCTCGGGGTGCTGGTGGCCGGGGGTTATATGGCGATCGCGGGGGCGGTGAGCGTGGGGACGATCGTGGCGTATTATTATTATGTCTCGAAGAGCCTGGGGCCGATTCGGTCGGCGTCGAGTCTGGTGCTGGGGTGGCATCGGGCGTCGGCGGCGGTGGAGCGGCTCGATGAGTTGTTGTCGTCGGAGGATCGGCTGCCGGAGGCTGAGGAGCCGGTGGCGCTCGCGGAAGACGGCATCGATGTGGTGTTTGAAGATGTGATGTTTCACTATCGGGATCATAAAACCGGCGAGTCGTTCAAGGCGCTGGATGGGGTGAGCCTGACGGTGGCGCGTGGGGAGTGGATGGCCCTGTTGGGGCCGTCGGGGTCGGGGAAGAGTACGACCGGGAAGATGATCCCGCGGCTCTTTGATCCCGATGAGGGAAAGATCTCCGCCGCGGGTGTCGCGTTGAGTGAGCTCGAGTTGGACGCGTGGCGCCAGCGGGTGGGGTATGTGGGGCAGGATGTGTTTTTATTCGAGGGCACCATCGAGGAAAATATCCGGTTCGGGGCGCTCGGTGAGGTCGACGAGGCGACGCTCGAGCGGGCGGTTCGGTGTGCGCGGGTCGACGATGTGGTCGCGCGCAAGGACGACGGGCTGGCCACGCAGGTCGGGCGCAGCGGGGTGAAGTTGTCCGGCGGGCAGAAAAAGCGCGTCGCGCTGGCGCGGGCGCTGGTTCGCCGGCCCGATATCCTGGTCATCGACCAGCTCGCCGCCGACCTCCAAGAAGATCTCTGCCGAGAGATCTTCGAAATGATTCGACGCGAGTACGACGTTTCCATATTGTACCTCGGCCACCGCATCCCGGCCGGATTCGAGCCGAACGCGGTGTATTGGATGGAGGACGGGCGTATCAAGCGCCGGCTCGATGCTGGTTCTGATGCCGTAGCCGACAAAAACGCTCAACTAGAAGAGACGGGAACGTGGTGACCGAGAAAGTCGACGACGACGATCGCTTCGAGACGCGCGAGAACTTGGTTCTGGAGGAGATCGACGACGAGGTCGTCATCTTGGATCTGCAGAATAACGTGTATTTCGGGCTCAATGAGGTCGGCAAATTCGTGTGGCGCGGCCTCGAGGCCGAGCAGACGATCGGCGAGATCATCGCCGACCTGCTCGCCGAATTCGAGGTCGAGCGCGAGGTCGTCGCCAAGGATGTGCGCGACTTCGTCGCCGACGCGTTGGAGAATGAGTTGGTGTCGCGGGTTTGATGGCGTTTCAGTAATCCGGACGTCGCTGCCTCAACAATCCGAATGTTTCTAAGACCTAACCCAAATTGTAGTTCGCGCCGCTGTTCAGGCGCCTCAAATAGAGGATCTCACAGGAACCGAGCATCTACTATTTGGGGCGACGTTTGAACGGCGACGTCGCAAACTACGATTTGCGTTAGGCGTTAGAGTCATCTGGGTTGCTGAGCGCCTCAAATAGAGGATCTCACAGGAACCGAGCATCTACTATTTGGGGCGACGT